>NZ_JBSHBJ010000034.1:4882-89872 GCF_053611945.1 Kribbella sp. NPDC054772
TCTACACCCCCACCCCCACCCCCCCCCCCACCGCGGGGGGGGGCGGCCCCCGGGGGGCGTGTGCGCCGCCCCCCGACCACGGCCCGCCCCGGGTCATGGGGCTGTAACTCCCGTCCTTCCCTCGTCGCTCCAGTCGCTTCGCTCCAGTCGCTTCGCTCCCTCCGCTCCTCAGTCCAGGACGGGAGGCCCCATGACCGGAAGTGGTGAGTACCGGGGGCCTCGGGTAGCGTTCTGGCCCTGGATTCCAATGCGCTGGAGACCTGATGCCGCTCGTTGACTTGGACGACCCGGAGGAGTTGCGGGCTCGTTGGACCGCCCTCGCCGCGGTCGCCCATGCCACGGGCTTCGACCGGCGGTGGTATGCCGACGGCGACGGGTACCACCACCAGGACGAAACCGCCTCGGTGCTACGGATGGTGCGCCTCGGCGACGGGCGAGTGGTGCTGTGGGGCTTCCACACCCAGCACAGCCTGACCGCCGGCGCCGACCTGCTGGCCGGCTCACCCGACTGGATCGCGCAGCCTGAGGTGCGGCAGCGGCAGTCGGCGGGCGAGCTGGGATTCGTGTACGGCGCGTTCAACGGGACTTGGGCGCGGGCGTCGTACCCCGGCGATCCGTGGCAGCCGGCCGAGGACGGGTTCGCCACGATCGGCCAGTGGATCACGTCCGACGAGGCCGCCGCCGACGAGATGATCGAGTGGGTCGCCGAGTGGTCCGACTATCTCGGTGGCCTCGACGAACTCCGCCCATACGGCGTCGACCTGATCCGCTCGGGGGTGTCGCCCGAGGCGCTCGGCGCGTTCTTCGCGCACTTCGCGATCGACCCGCGGTCCCCGGTCCAGCCCGACCTCCCGGCCGGTGCCGCCGCGGCCGAGGACTTCACCCGAAACTTTGCAGTACCGGCAAGTTTCGCCGAAGACCCTGACACGGCCGAGGTGTCGGTCGTTGAAGACCACGTGATCGGAGACCAGCGGCCTGCGGAGGACGAAGAATCCTTCGTAGTACCCCCAGGCATCAGCCCCTTCACCGGCCAACCCATCGACGACCCGCCACCCGGCGCCCAGCCGTCGACCGACCTGTCTCCGGCCCCGACGCCCTCCGCCGACGACGAGTACGGCGTCACCTCCAAACGACAAGGCTGGCTCCGCCGCCGCAAACAAGACCCCACCGAAGACCCCAACCGAGGGGCCGATCCCGAGCAAGACCACGGCTTCTTCGGCCTGCAACCCGAGTCTCGCGCCGAGTCCGGTGCGCGCTCTGAGCAGGACCACGGCTTCCTCGGCCTGCAGCCCGAGTCTCGCGCCGAGTCCGGCGCGCGGTCTGAGCAGGATCACGGGTTCTTCGGTCTGCAACCCGACCCGCAATCCGAGCCCGGCCCGGGCTCCCAGGCCTACGCGGACCCGCACGGCCAACCCAGCCCTCAGGGCTACTACGGTCCGCACGCGCAGCACGACCCACGCGCCCAGGCCGGCCCGCACGCCCAGCAGGACCAGGCGTACGCGGACCCGCATGCCGGGCCTCAGGCTCGGAACGGAACGTACCCACCCCACCGCCCGCAGGACCCCGCCGCACCCGGCGCATACCTCCCGGACGGCATCTCCGCCCCCGGTCTCCCCACCGCGCACCCGCCGTACAACCCGGTCCTCCCGTCCTCCGAACCCCCACGCGTAGGCGGCGGCCGCTACGAAGGCGAGGACTTCTACAACAGCCTCTTCGCCGACGCCCCCGCCTCGGCGACCCCCACCGCCGACCAGGACTGGGAAACCGCCGAACAGTCGTCCTGGTCCGACCAGGAATCCACCAGCCAGTACGACCCCTTCGCCGAAGACACCACCAACCACCCACCCGCCGCCACACCCCAGCCCTCCGCCCGGTCACCACACAACGACTGGACCGGCCCAGCCTGGATCAACGGCGAATGGGTAGAAGACCCGGCGGCCCTCAACCAGCCCACGGTTCCGACAACCTCCCCCTTCGCCCCAACCGGAGACCCGAGCCTCGCGCCGAACCCCGGGAACGCAAGCGGCCCGGACACACCGTCCGCGGATCCCACTGGAGACGTGCCACCTGGCATCTCCCCGTTCGCCCCGACGGCACCCCACGACGCGCTCCCCGCCGACTCGCACCTCGCGCCGAACGCGCGCGGAGACTCGACGACCGCGGACTCCCGACACGATCCGACGGCTCGCGGGGACGCCGGGCCTGCCGACTCGCCATTCGCACCGACCCGGCACGGGGACGCAGCGCCCGGGGATCTGCCGTTCGCGGAGACCGCCTTCGGAGACTCAAACGATGCTCCGCTCGCGTCGGCGCGATCAGCCGAGGACGCTGGCGCGAGCGACTCGCCGTTCGCGCCAGGCCGAGACGCGGGCGCCGGAGGCTCGCAGTACAACGCGGCCTCGGGCGGTTCGCAGTACGACGCGGCTGCGGGAGGCGCACCGTACGACGCGAACGCGGGTGACTCGCAGTACGACGCAGGCTCGGGTGACTCGCAGTACGACGTGGGTGCGGATCTTGAGGACGATGACGCGCCTACGGCTGAGATCGAGGCGGTTCTCGACGCTGACCCGGTCGACCATGAGGAGGAGCCGGCTTCCTTCACTGGTCCGTCGCCGTTCGCCCCGGTAGCCCAGGCCGAGCCCAGCGCCCCCGAGCATGTGCAGGGGCAGCAGGACTCGGATCCGGTGGCCGCGGACTTGGATGCGGACGACCAGACCGCGGAGATTCCCGCGGTGGTCGACGCGCCGGGGAAGACGCAGGCGCTCGACGTACCGGAGTACGTCGAGGCATCCGAGCGCCAGCCGGAGGAAGCCGCAGATAGAGCCGAGCGGCCGACGTACCGGCGCGACGACGTCCTGGGCGGCCGTACGTCGAGCGGCGACGCGTTGGATGCAGACGACCACGAAACCTTCGGAGCGTCCGCTGCGGCACTCGATGCCTCAGGCCCCGAAGCTAAAGCTCAAGTAGAGCCTCACCCGCAACCCCAGCCCTGGCCGCAACCGCAACCTCAGCCAGGTCCGTGGCCGCAACCAGAACCCCACCCGGCCCCATGGCCTGAACCGTCCCCGCCGACCCCGGAACCGAGCCCCGAGCCGTTCCCAGGTCGCCCCGAGCCGACCCCAGGCCCCGGCCCGATCCCGACGCCAGGTCCGAGCCCGATCCCGGGTCCGGAGCCGACTCCGCGGCCGGTGCCCGCTCCGGAGCCGGAGCCACTGCCGGAACCCGAGCCGGAGCCGTACCCCCAGCCCGATCCAGAGCCCATGCCGGAACCGGAGCCCGGCCCGGCTCCCGAACCGGAACCCGAGCCCTGGCCCGAGCCATACCCCGACCCGGAGCGCATCCCGAGGCCGGACCCCGAACCCACCCCAGACGAGCGCCCCAGCCACCAGCCCGCGCCGTCCCACGACTCCGAACCTGCGCCGAGCTACGACGCTGAACCCGCCGCATCCGACGATGGCCGGGCTGACCTGGAATACGACGCCGAGTCAAAGCCCTGGTACGACGCTGAGCCGACGCCCACGTACGACGCCGAGGCGACGTCGAGGTACCGCGACGAACCGACACCTGGGTACGAGGCTGACTCGGCGCCCGGACCCGGCGACGAGCCGGGAGCCGGATACGGCGAGTCGCGGCCTGCTGCGCGGGCGGACTCGGAGCGGTCGGATGGCGATTGGGTCATGGGCTCTGGCCGTTCCGACGCGTCGGCCGAGTTCGCGTCGGAGGAAGCATCCGACGGAGCTGCCAACGGGGCTGGTGCGTTCGGGGGTGATCCGGACGATGAGGTTCCCACCGGGTTCGTGCCTGTGGTGGAGGACGACGAGCCGACCGGTGTGATGCAAGCCGTCGGGTTCGCCGATGAGTTCGGTGAGTCGGACGAGCCGGACGAGCCGGCGTGGGACGCTGCCGACCGTGGCGAGGACCGCGAGCGGAACCCGTACGGCGGAGATCGCGAGAGCGACCCGTACCGCACGGAGGACGCGGACCGCGAGAGCGAGGCGTATGGCCTCGGAGCGGATCGAAGCGTCGGCTCTGGTGATGCGCATGGGCTGAATGGCGCCGGGCGTGCGAACGGTCTTGAGGGGGATGTTGCGGCCGCCGTAGCTGGCATGGGGGTTCCGGGGCTTGGACTGATCGGGGATGCGGGGCCTCGGGTCGCGCCTGCGGCTGGGTCGCTCGAGGAAGCGATGCGCGCCGAGGTGGAGCGGCCTCGGCCGCGGCCGGAGAAGTCGGAGGCGTTTCGGGCGTTGCACGACTGGTGCCGGGCGCGGACGAAGATCGTGCCGTCGGGGTTCACGATCCAGGTGCAGGTGCTGGATCCGAACGCGCCGTCGTACCGGTTCGATCTGGAGCCGCCGGAGGTCGAGGACCCGGAGTTCGCGGCCGACAAGCTGACGGGACTGCTGGGTGACCTCTGGCTGACCGAGGCGCAGAACGAGCAGGGCGGCTGGCTGTTCGCGCGGCTCGACGCGGCCGGGCGGACGCTGCGCATCGACCGCTGGTACGACCAGGTGCCGGACTGGTGGGACAACCCCGTCGAGGAGCGCCTCGACGTCGACGGGCTGGTACGCCGCTTGTACAACCGCGGTCCGCAATGGCAACCGTCGTACCTGGAGAGGCTGTACACCAGCGCGAGATAGCGTTGGCGCCATGCTTCTCAGGATCTTCACCGAACCTCAGCAAGGCGCCTCGTACGACGACCTCCTGGCGGTGGCCCGGAAGACGGAGGAGAACGGCTTCGACGCGTTCTTCCGGTCGGACCACTACCTGGTGATGGGCGACAACGACGGCCTCCCGGGCCCGACCGACTCCTGGATCACGCTGGCCGGGCTGGCCCGCGAGACCCAGCGCATCAAGCTCGGCACGCTGGTCAGCTCCGCCACGTTCCGGAACCCGGGCGTGCTCGCGATCTCGGTCGCCCAGGTGGACCAGATGAGCGGCGGCCGCGCCGAGCTCGGTCTGGGCGCCGGGTGGTACGAGCAGGAGCACAAGGCGTACGGCCTGACGTTCCCCGACACCAAGGGTCGCTTCGACATCTTCAGCGAGCAGCTCGAGCTGATCACCGGACTGTGGGACACGCCGGTGGGGGAGACGTACGACTTCCAGGGCGAGCATTACCAGATCTCCGACTCGCCGGCGTTGCCGAAGCCGGTCCAGCAGCCGCACCCGCCGATCATCATCGGTGGCGCGGGCAAGAAGCGGACGCCGGCGCTCGCCGCGCAGTACGCCGCCGAGTTCAACGCCGGCTTCCGTGGCGTCGAGGAGACCGAGACGCTGTTCAAGCGGGTCCGCGCGGCCTGCGACGCGATCGGACGCGACCCGAAGACGCTGGCGCTCTCGACCGCGCACACCGTCGTGGTCGGCAAGGACGACGCCGAGGTGAAGCAGCGCGCCGAGGCGATCGGCCGCGACGTCGAGGACCTGAAGGCGAATAGCATCGCCGGTACGCCGGCCGAGGTCGTGGACCGCCTCGGCCAGTTCGCCGCGGTGGGTTCCGACCGCCAGTACGTCCAGATCATGGACCTGAAGGATCTCGCCCACCTCGACCTGATCGCCGCCGAGGTTCTTCCACAGGTTTCCTGATCGCCGGAAAAGTTGGCTCGATGTCGTGTATCTTGATGTCGAGAGAGTTTGCGGCGCGAGGTTAGGGCAACCTGACCTCGCGGCCGGGCGGTGCGCTCGGCAGGATGGGCCTGAGCGAACACAGGACGGACAGAGGAGCGGGTTGATGGCGAGCGTCGACAGCTTCGGTGCCAAGGGGGCACTCGAGGTCAACGGGCAGTCGTACGAGATCTTCAGGTTGGCGGGCATCGAGGGTGCGGACACGCTGCCGTACTCCCTGAAGGTCCTGCTGGAGAACCTGCTGCGCACCGAGGACGGCGCGAACATCACCGCCGAGCACATCACCAAGCTCGGCAACTGGGACCAGAACGCGGCGCCCGACACCGAGATCCAGTTCACCCCGGCTCGGGTGATCATGCAGGACTTCACCGGTGTCCCGTGCGTGGTCGACCTGGCCACGATGCGCGAGGCGGTCGGCGAGCTCGGTGGTGACCCGACCAAGATCAACCCGCTGGCGCCGGCCGAGCTGGTCATCGACCACTCCGTCATCATCGACGTGTTCGGTACGCCGGACGCGTTCGAGCGCAACGTCGAGTTCGAGTACGGGCGGAACAAGGAGCGGTACCAGTTCCTGCGCTGGGGCCAGACGGCGTTCGACGAGTTCAAGGTCGTCCCGCCGGGCACCGGCATCGTGCATCAGGTGAACATCGAGCACCTGGCCCGCACCGTGATGGTCCGCAACGGCCAGGCGTACCCGGACACCTGCGTCGGCACCGACAGCCACACCACGATGGTGAACGGCCTCGGCGTGCTCGGCTGGGGCGTCGGCGGTATCGAGGCGGAGGCCGCGATGCTCGGCCAGCCGGTCAGCATGCTGATCCCGCGGGTCGTCGGCTTCAAGCTCACCGGCGCGGTGCCGACCGGCGTGACCGCGACCGACGTCGTACTGACGATCACCCAGATGCTGCGCAAGCACGGCGTGGTCGGCAAGTTCGTCGAGTTCTACGGTGACGGTGTCGCGGCGGTGCCGCTGGCCAACCGCGCCACCATCGGCAACATGAGCCCGGAGTTCGGCTCCACCGCCGCGATGTTCCCGATCGACGACGTCACCCTGGACTACCTGCGGCTGACCGGCCGCGCGGACCAGGACGTCGCGCTGGTCGAGGCGTACGCGAAGGAGCAGGGCCTCTGGCACAACCCGGCCGTCGAGCCGCGGTTCTCGGAGTACCTCGAGCTGGACCTGTCGACGGTCGTGCCGTCGATCGCCGGCCCGAAGCGCCCGCAGGACCGGATCGAGCTGAGCAAGGCCAAGGAGTCGTTCCGCGGCGTGCTGCCGGACTACGCGGCCGAGGAGAAGGACGTCGACCCGTCGGAGACCGGGAGCTTCCCGGCCAGCGACGCGCCGAACGGCCACGGCCACCCGGACGACAACCCGCACGAGGTGGCAGCCGCGAAGGACCGCCCGTCGAAGAAGACCACGGTCTCGCTCGAGGGCCAGGAGATCGAGCTCGACCACGGCCACGTCGTGATCGCGTCGATCACCTCCTGCACCAACACCTCGAACCCGTCGGTCATGCTGGCCGCCGCGCTGCTCGCGAAGAACGCGGTCGACAAGGGCCTGGCCTCGAAGCCGTGGGTCAAGACGTCGCTGGCGCCGGGGTCGAAGGTCGTCACCGACTACTACGAGAAGGCCGGCGTCACGCCGTACCTGGAGAAGCTCGGCTTCCACCTGGTCGGCTACGGCTGCACGACCTGCATCGGCAACTCGGGCCCGCTGCCCGAGCCGATCTCGGCCGGCGTGCAGGAAGCGGACCTCGCGGTCGTGAGTGTGCTGTCCGGCAACCGGAACTTCGAGGGCCGGATCAACCCGGACGTGAAGATGAACTACCTCGCCAGCCCGCCGCTGGTGATCGCGTACGCGCTGGCCGGCACGATGGACTTCGACTTCGAGACCGATGCCCTGGGCAAGGACACCGACGGCAACGACGTGTTCCTGAAGGACATCTGGCCGACCGCCGACGAGGTCGAGGCGACGATCGCGACGTCGATCAACAAGGAGATGTTCGCGAAGGACTACGCGGACGTGTTCGCCGGTGACGAGCGCTGGCAGTCGCTGCCGACGCCCGAGGGCAAGACGTTCGCCTGGGACGCCGAGTCGACGTACGTGCGGAAGCCTCCGTACTTCGAGGGCATGGCGAAGGACCCGTCGCCGGTCACCGACATCGCCGGGGCCCGGGTGCTCGCCAAGCTGGGCGACTCGGTCACCACCGACCACATCTCGCCGGCCGGGTCGATCAAGGCCGACAGCCCGGCCGGCAAGTACCTCGCCGAGCACGGTGTGGACCGCAAGGACTTCAACTCGTACGGTTCCCGCCGCGGCAACCACGAGGTGATGATCCGGGGCACGTTCGCCAACATCCGGCTGCGCAACCAGATCGCGCCGGGCACCGAAGGCGGCTTCACCCGCGACTTCACCCAGGACGACGCCCCGGTCACCACGATCTACGACGCCGCCCAGGCGTACGCCGAGCAGAACACTCCGCTGGTGATCCTGGCCGGCAAGGAATACGGCTCGGGCTCGTCGCGCGACTGGGCCGCCAAGGGTACGGCGCTGCTCGGGGCGAAGGCCGTGATCACGGAGTCCTTCGAGCGCATCCACCGGTCGAACCTGATCGGCATGGGCGTGCTCCCGCTGCAGTACCCCGACGGCGAGACCGCGGAGTCGCTCGGCCTGACCGGCGAGGAGACCTTCGACATCACCGGCGTGACCGAGCTCAACAACGGCTCGATCCCGCGCACGGTGCACGTCAAGGCCACGTCGCCGGATGGTGCGGTCAAGGAGTTCGACGCGGTCGTCCGCATCGACACCCCCGGTGAGGCGGACTACTACCGCAACGGCGGCATCCTGCAGTACGTCCTGCGGTCGCTGATCGCGGGCTGACGAATGCAGCGCCGGACCGGCGGGGACGACGGCTTCGTCCGGTTCTGGCACGACGACGAGGGCTGGGGCGTCATTGACTGCCCCAGCACTCCCGGCGGTTGCTGGACGCACTTCTCGGTGATCGAGGCCGAGGGCTTCCGGTCCTTGGCGAAGGGCGCCGTGGTGCGGGTGCGCTGGGAAGCGCCCGGCCAGGACGGGTACGACTACCGTGCCGAGTGGGCCAAGGCCTACCTGTCCACCTGATGCTCCGGCCGCTCGGCCCCACTCCGCTGCGTCGCGGCGGTGCCCGGAGCCGACGGCGTACCCGTGGGCGGTGTCTGCGGAGCGAGCACTTCGGCCGGGCTCAGCTCCCGGATGGTGACCGGCTTCGACAGGTCGGCGCCGCTCCGCTCGACGTTCTCGGGTTCGATCGCGGCGAGGTCCTGTCCGGCCTTGATCACGACCCCGGCCGCGTCTTGACCGATCGCGTAGCCGTACTGCTCGGCAGCCTCGATGGTGCTGATCGTGAGCTTCCTGAACGAGGACGTCCGGGCCCACTCGCGGCCCGCGGCGCGCTGCACCTCGGTGGCATCGACATCGATTCCCTTGGCCGCGAGCTCGGTCACCACGCCGCGGTGCCGGGACTCCGCCACCAGACTTGTCGCGAACGCCCAGCGGTTCCCTTTCGCGCTTCGCAGCAAGGTGTCGAACACTCGGTCGCGGGGGATGCCGGTCGCGTCGGTGATCCCGTCGACCAGGCCGCGGGCCGCGGCCGTGGACACTGTCGAGAGATTGTTCAGGCGGAACGCGGACGTGTTCAACGGCCCGGCCGACAACCCGTGACCGCCAAGCGCAACTTCCGGCGCGTCGGGTTCGTACGCGTCGCCCAACCCGTTCTGGGTCATCACGTGCTCCGCGATCTCGTACGTCCGCTGCTCGGTGAGAGCCCGATCCAGGTCGCGCACGCCGGCCGGCAACGCGCTGTCGAGCGGCTTGTTGGCCTCGCCCCGTGCGCTCGTCGGGCTGGCCACTCGCAGCGCCTCGTAGATCACGCTGTACGACGCGTCGCGGGTCGCCTTCGGGTTCCACCACCGGTCGTGCCCGCCGGCACCCGCTCGGCGCAGCGGCGCGATCACGTTCCGCGGATGCAGGTGGATCGTGCCGTCGCGATCCGTGCGGCTGTAGGTCCGGCTGGTCGTCGGCAATACGCCGACCCGGCCGTTCCACCAGTGTGAATCGGTGACCCCGACAGACTCGTGGGCTGACCTGATGAGTCCGGCAACGATCCGGTACTCGTCCGATGACGGGTCGAGCTGTCGTCCGTCGGCCATCCGCACTGCCTTTCGTCGCTGGTGAACCCGATGAGCGTAGTGAGGACCTGGGTCAGCGTGTGATCGGAAGTTGTCGGTGGCAGGCGATTTACTGGGTCCGTGTCCGTGGAACGGGAGAAACCCAAGGACGTGATCCTCGCGGCGTGCTCGGAGTACGGCGAGGACGCGGTGATCGACTGGTGTGTCGCCTTCCTCACCGGCGAGATCTCGGGCGAGGCGGCGTACGAGGTCGAGTTGCCGAAGCTCGTCGCGATCACCGGCTCGGACAACCCGGGTGGGTGGAAGGCGCCGGTCGACCCGGTGAACTACTACTGGATCCGGGTGTGGGCCGGCCGCGTGTTCCTGTACGTCTGGCGGGACGACGTGGTCGACGCGCTGCAGATCGCCGCGAACGATCCGGCCTGGCGGGTCCGCGAGCACGTCGCGCGGATCACCGCGCAACGCGAGCTCGGCCAGCTCGTCGACGCGTTGCTGCCGATGCTCGACCACGAGCTGCCGCGGGTTCGGGTCGCGGCGGTCCGGGCGATCGGGGCGGCGGGCGAGTTCGAGCACGCGGCCGCGATCCGGCCGTTGGCCGACGACCCTGACCAGACGGTCCGCGCCGCGGTCGAGCGTGCGCTGGAGAAGTTGGAGGAACGCCTTGACCGGCCAGTCCACTGAGATCACCACCCGCACGGCGACCGTGAGCGACGGTGCCGCGGTCGGCGAGATCCACGCTGCCTCGTGGGCCGCGGCGTATGCGCCGCGCTTCCCGGCCGAGTTCGCCGAGGCGGGGATCGCGGATCGCCTGACCCGCTGGCACGCGCGGATCGCGGACGGCGACGGGCTGATCCTGCTCGGCATCGTCGACCACAAACCACTCGCGATGTCGTGGTCCAGGCCGTCGGAGACACGTCCCGGTCTTGCGGAGATCTACAGCTTCTACACCCACCCCGACGGCTGGGGGAGCGGCGTCTCGGCCGCCCTGATGGAGGCGACTCTGCGGCAGCTGCGGGTCGACGGTTACGACCGCGTGCACCTCTGGACGCTCCGCGACACCCCGCAGTCCCGCCGCTTCTACGTGAAGACAGGCTTCGCCGAGACCGGCGCCACCCAGAGCCGCGACTTCGGCGACGGCACCCCGCTGCCCCAGGTCGAGTACGAGCGCGGCACCGGTTAGCCGGCCAGCGCCGCGCGGAGCTTGCCGGCGTACTCCTCGGCTTCGGCCGTGTCGGCGTACTTCGTGCGTGGCCAGAAGAAACCGCGCAGCCCGTCACCCTTCGTCCGGGGTACGACGTGGACGTGCAGGTGCGGCACCGACTGGGACACGACGTTGTTGACGGCAACGAACGAGCCCTGCGCGTCGAACGCGGTCCGTACCGCGGCGGCGACCGAACGGGCCGCGCCGAACAGCGGGACGGTGAGCTCGTCGGGCAGTTCGACGAGCGTCGGCACGTGGGCGCGCGGCACGATCAGCGTGTGCCCCTTGAACACCGGCCGGACGTCGAGGAACCCGACGACCTCCGGGGTGTCGAGCACGATCTGCGCCGGTGTGGTGCCGGCGATGATGGAACAGAACAGACAGTCGGCCACCAGGTCAACCTAGCCCAGCTTCTCGTCGAGGAAGCACCAGCGCCACGTCTCGCCGGGCTCGAAGCTCCGCATCACCGGGTGCTTCGTCGCGTCGAAGTGCTTGCTCGCGTGCTTCATCACCGAGGAGTCGCAGCACCCGACGTGACCACACCCCAGGCACAACCGCAGGTGCACCCACGTTCCGCCCTCGGCCAGGCACTCCTCGCAGCCTTCCGGCGTGTTCGGCGTGACGACGAGCGGCGAGTGTTCGAGGTGCTCGCAGGCCCCGCCGGGCGTCGTCTTCGGCCGCAGGTCCTCCGAGCGCCCGCCGACGTCGTCGTCCTCGTCGCGGTCCAGGATCGACTCCTCGATGTCGAGGACGTTCTGCGCCCGCTGCAGTACTTCGTCCGCGACCAGGCCGGCGTCGCGGACCTTGAGGATGTGTGAGCGTTCCGCCTCGAGCATCGCGATCCGCAACCGCCGGTACGCCTCACTCGGGGTCTCGTACTCGCTCTCCGGACGCCCGAGCCGCTCCCAGGCCGCTTGCGCCCGCGCCTCGCCACGCTGCCGCAGTACGTCGAGAACGGCCGGCGGATCGGACGGTGTCGCGAGCTCCTCGAGCTTCTCGATCGCGGCCCGATGAGCACCCTGCAGTACGGCGGCCTCCTGCAGTGCGTCCTCCGCGGGATCGGGGCCAGGCAGGCGCAACCGTCGTACCAGCCAGGGCAGGGTCGAGCCTTGGACGAGCAGCGTGCCAGCGGTGACGGCCAAGGCGATGAACACGAGTACTTCGCGATGCGGGGTGGCCTCGGGAAGCGTGAAGACGGCGGCCAGCGTGACCACGCCGCGCATCCCGGCCCACGACACCACGATGAGTGCGCGGAACGGCACCGGTCCCGGCCGCGACGGCCCGAGGAACCGGCGGGACAACAGCGTCGTCGGCACGATCCAGATCGGCCGCAGCAGCACGACCGCGACGAACACCGCGATCGTCGTCGTCGCGATCAGCCAGCCCGGCAACGGGCTCGCGGTGAGGTCGTCCAGGATCCACCGGGTCTGCAGACCGATGAGCAGGAAGACCGTGTTCTCCAGGAGGAACTGGAACGTCCTCCAGTTGGTGCGCTCCGACATCCGGGACTTGGCCGACTGGATGATCGGCGCCTTGTGCCCGAGCAGCAGTCCGGTGACGACGACCGCGAGTACGCCGGATGCGTGCACGTAGTGGTTCTCGGCCGCGATGTAGGCGATGAACGGCGCGGTCAGGCTCAGCGTGGTGTCCAGCACCGGGTCGGTGAAGCGCCGGCGGATCTTCGCCAGCACGAACGTCACGATGATGCCGACCAGGACGCCGCCACCGGCCGCGCGCAGGAAGTCCAGCCCGACGTGCAGCACCGTCGGCGCCACCACGGCCGCGGCGATCGCGGTCCGCAGGCAGACCAGCGCGGTCGCGTCGTTCATCAGGCTCTCGCCCTCGAGGATCGTGACCACCCGGCGGGGCATCCCGACGCGCTTGGCGATCGCGGTCGCCGCGACCGCGTCGGGCGGCGCCACCACGGCGCCGATCGCGAACGCGGCCCAGAAGGGCAGCGGCTCCTGACCGATCGACTCCGCGACCACGCCGAGCAGCCACCAGGCGACCACACCGACGCCGAGCGCGGTGAACACCACCAGGCCGACGGACAGCAGCCCGATCGATCGGCGGTGCTTGGTGAAGTCGAGCAGGCTGGTCTTGATCGCGGCCGAGTACAGCAGCGGCGGCAGGAAGCCGACCAGCACCACCTCGGGCGAGAGCTCGACCCGTGGGATGAACGGCAGGTACGACAGGGCGATCCCGATGACCACCAACAGCAGGGGAGCCGAGATCCCTATCCGCCGCGCCAGCGCGGCGCCCGCCGCAACGACGGCGATGAGGGCCACGACCTCGATCGCGATATGCACGCGGATAGTGTCCCAGCGCGGACGCCGCTCCGCCCACTGGCCCGCTCCCTGGTTCGCTCACTGGTCCTCGCACGGCTTCTCGTACAGCACGGCCTGACGATCCGCTCTGGGTCTGGTCAGCGGTACGCCGGTCCTCTAGCGTGTGCGGAGCGGAAGCCGTCGATCACCGGGAGTGACTGATGCGTCGTCGAGTACCGAGCCTTCTCGGAGTGATCGCGCTGCTGCTGTCGCCGGTCGTCCCGGCCGCCGCCGCGACGACGGTGACCAACGGCTGCGTGGACTCGGTGCCGGAACCTGGTACGACGACGCCCGTACGGATCTGCTACTCGCTCTTCCAACCCGCCGGCGCCTCCGCCCAGCACACCGTGCCGCTGATCTTCCACAGCCACGGGTGGGGCGGAAGCCGGACCAAGGACCCGGCCGCGTTCAAGGACTGGCTCGACGCCGGGTTCGGCGTGCTCAGCTTCGATCAGCGCAGTTTCGGTGAAAGCACCGGCGTCGCGCACGTGATGAACCCCGACTTCGAGGGTCGTGACGTGGTCAAGCTCGTCGACCTGGTCGCCGGACTGGACTGGGTCACGAAGCAGGCGCCGGGCGACCCGTTGATCGGCGCCATCGGTGGTTCGTACGGCGGCGGGTACCAGTTCGCCGGGGCCTTCACCGAGCTTCGGGACAGCGGCCGGACCCGGTTCGACGCGCTCGCTCCCGAGGTCACCTGGTGGGACCTCAAGCAGAGCCTCGCGCCGCAGGAGGCCGCGCGGACGATGTGGCTGTCGATCCTGTTCGCGGGCGGCGGGACGCACCTGCCGCCCGCGGTGTCGGCGGCGTTCGTCGCGCTGATCTCGACCGGCGCGTGGCCCGCGGGGAAGGCCGGCCGGGATCTCGACGCGTTCTTCGCGCACAACGGACCGGCCTGGCACGTCAAGGAGGGCCGCAAGCTCGACATCCCGGTGCTGTTCGGGCAGGGGATCTCGGACAACCTGTTCAACCTCAACCAGGGGCTGGCGAACTTCGACCGGGCGCTCACGTCCCGAGCCCGGGCCCGCTCGCTCTTCGTCGGGTACAACGGCGGTCACACGCTGCCCGCCGTCGTACCGCCGGGGTATGCGACGGCCGGCGACCCGTGCTCGATCGCGCTCGGGTCGCCGAACTTCTCCAGCCTGTCGATCCGGTTCATGCAGCTGCAGTTGCTGCACAGGTCGACCGGGCTGAGCGGGTTCGGCGCGTACCACCTGTCCACCGCCGGCGGCCGGTGCCTCACCCAGCAGAGCCTGACGCCGAACAAGCGCTACCCACTCGGCAAGATCGTCGCCCCGACCGGCGTCGGCCTGCCGGTGAACCTGCCGATCGCCAAAGGCCCGCTCACCATCGCCGGTACGCCGAAGCTCACCGCGACCGTCTACACGGTGATCCCGCAGTCCGCGGCGTACTTCGCGCTCAGCGTCGGCAAGAGCCCGCTGACCGCTAGGGTCGTGCAGAACAACACCATGCCGCTGCGCGAGAAGCACACCGCCCGGGGTGTGCAGCGCACGATCGAGCTGCCGGCGATCGCGGTCGACGTCCCGGCGGGGCAGAACCTGTACCTCACGGTCGCCCCGGTCGCGGACATGTACGCCGGCCAGCGCGGCCCGTTACCCGGCGTCATGATGCTCAAGAACGGGACCTTGAGCGTGCATCTCGGGAGGTAGCACGATGTCGTCCGGCACGGGAGAACTCGTCACCGAGACGTTCGAGTACGACGGCGGCCGCCGCGTCACGGCGTACCTGCCCTCGGAAACACCGCAGGCTGTGGTGTACGCCGGTGACGGTCAGCTGATCTCGGAGTGGGGCGACTACCTCGCCGCGACGTCCGACATCCCGACGATGATCGTCGCCGCGGATCGGCTGGACGACGAGATGGATCGGCTGCACGAGTACTCGCCGATCTTCGACGCGGAACGGTTCGCGGCGCACGAGAAGTTCTTCGTCGACGACATCCGCGAGTGGGTGTCGTCGCGTTTCGGTGTTGGGTTGCCGGCTGACCGTACGGCGGTGTTCGGGGTGTCGGCGAGTGGCGAGTTGGCGCTGGCTGCCGGGCTGCGGCATCCGGATGTCTACGGCGCGATCTTCTGCGCGTCGCCTGGTGGGGGTTACAAACCGCCGGGGGACATGCAGATCACGTTGCCGCGGACGTACTTGGTCGCGGGCACGGAGGAGCCGTTCTTCCAGGAGAACGCGGCTCGTTGGGCCGACGCACTGCGGGCCGCGGACGCCGACGTCGTCATGACCGAGCGGACCGGTTCACACGGTGACCCGTTCTGGCGTGAGGAGCTCCCGCTGATGGTCACCTGGGCGTTCGGGCCAAGGCCTTAGCGGACCTTGTCGAGGTGGTTTTTGTAGACCGTCAGGAAGGGCTCCTCGGTCGACACCGCTTTGAACAGCCAGTCGCACGTCTGCCGCGCCGTGGCGATCACGTCGGCCGGGTACCCGTACCGCACCTGGTGCTCGGCGAACTCGTCCTCGTCGTCGATGAACACCGTCCCGTCCCGGCGCTTGATCACGTCCAGGTCGAGGTCGATCATCGTCAGCACGTCGTCCGAGAAATCGACCGGGGTCGTGATGTCGGCGTAGATCTCGGTGTACCGCGGCTCGTCGTTGAAGATCGCCGTGAACCACTTGTCCCGCGGGAACAGCTGCACATGCGCCTGCTCCTGCGTCACGACCGGCTCGTCCCCGCGCTGCGACACCGATCCCGCCGGCGCCCCGAGCCAGACGCCGTACTCGTCCTCGCCCAGGTACCGCATCCATTGATGCCAGTGCAGCTTCTCGTCGAACTTGCGATAAACCACCCGGACATCACGCATAACCCCCAACCTATCCCGCACCGGGTGCGCCCCCGGACCTTTGCAGGTTGATGCAACTTTGCTGTCGGGAGTGGACCCGTCGCGCAATGCGACGGAGCATAGATGAGGTGCCGGCCCTGGCCAGCATCCAGATCGGCCCTCGTCGGCTCAGGGGGGCTCCTAGCCGACGGGGGTCGATTACCGCCCAACCCCACCGAGTCGTGGCGTTTGGTTCCTGCCCCGATCCGCGAGTCGTGAGTTCAGGCGCGACTTCACCAGCCAGAGCCCACGACTCGACGGTGATCGGGGCTGGAGAGGCTCGACGTGTGTGGGTGGGATCGCCCGCACCTGGCGGTACGACGCTCCGCTCGCCGCCGGGCAGCGGCGCGCACTCGTCGGCGGCAGCCGAACACCCCCGCGATGGCGCGAGGCGCGCGCCCCAGCACGTCGTGAGCTTGAGTACGCGAGCACTCCCGTCCCACCGCCTCGTTCCCTGCCCCGTCACGAGAGAGCCTCTCCACAGGTCTCTCGCAGCACGGTGACGGAGGAGTCGCGCGTAGCGCCGTGCGGGGGTCTCAGGTGCTGAGGGAGCGGATTTGTTCGAGGTAGGGCTTGTAGGCCGTGGTGAAGGGTTCTGCGGTGGTGATGGTGGCGGCTAGCTGTTGGCACACCGCCTCGGCGGTGGCGACGATTTGGGGTGGGTAGCCGTAGCGGACTTGGTGAGCCCGGAATTCGTCCTCGTCCATCACGTGCACCGTGCCGTCGCGGAGTAGGCGGATGTCGAGGTCCAGGTCCACGGCCGTGACGCTGTCGACGCCGAATTCCGCCGGCATCGTGATGTCGCAATAGATCGCGGTGTTGTGCGGCGTGTCGTTGAAAAGTGCGCTCCACCACTGCCCGTGTGGGAACAGGCGCACGCGGTGGTGGTCGATGGTGGTCCAGCTGCCGTCGGCGCGCTGGCCGCGGGTGCCGGGGACGGAGCCGACCCAGAGGCCGTACTCGTCCTCGCCGAGGCGCACCGCCTCGACCAGCCGGTGCGGCTGCCCGTCGTACTTGCGAAAGAGAGTCGTCACCATCTCCATGCCGATCACCCTAAGTGAGACGCACACCACGTCGAACCAGCGACTCCCGGGCGGCGTCTTGGTGTGTGAGATTGCGCAACACCGGTGTCGTGCGCTGTCGCCGAGTTCGGATTCCGGGCGAGGCGTGCATAGACTCAAGCATTCGAGGAAGACCTGCGGGAGGAGCTCGATGGGCGTGCTGGAGACGGTTGACGGTCCGGCGGACCTCAAGAAGCTGAGCGATCAGCAGCTCACCGATCTCGCGGCGGAGATCCGGGACGTGCTGGTCGAGACCGTGAGCAAGACCGGTGGCCATCTCGGTCCGAACCTGGGGATGGTCGAGATCACCCTGGCGATGCACCGCGTGTTCGACTCGCCGCGAGACCGGTTGTTGTTCGACGTGGGGCACCAGGCGTACGTGCACAAGCTGGTGACCGGCCGGGCCCCGACGTTCGACACGCTCCGGCAGCAGGGCGGCCTGTCCGGCTACCCGAACCAGGACGAGTCCGAGCACGACATCATCGAGAACAGCCACGCCTCGACGGCGCTGTCGTACGCCGACGGTCTCGCGAAGGCGTACCGGCTCCGCCAGGAGAACCGGCATGTGGTCGCGCTGATCGGTGACGGCGGCCTGACCGGCGGGATGGCCTGGGAGGCGCTGAACAACATCGCCGCCGCCCAGGACCTCAAGCTGGTGATCATCGTCAACGACAACGGCCGTTCGTACTCCGACACGGTCGGCGGCCTGGCCACGCACCTCACCAGTCTGCGCACCAACCCGCGGTACGAGAAGGTCCTCGACCTGATCAAGAAGAACCTCGGCCGGACGCCGTACGTCGGTCCGCCGATGTACGAGGTGCTGCACGGCATCAAGAAGGGCCTGAAGGACATGCTCGCCCCGCAGGGCATGTTCGAGGACCTCGGCCTGAAGTACGTCGGTCCGGTGCCCGGCCACGACCGCGAGGCGATGGAGGACGCGCTGCGGTCCGCGAAGGCCTTCGGCGGACCGGTGATCGTGCACGCGGTGACGAAGAAGGGCTATGGCTTCGCGGCCGCCGAGCAGGACGAGGAAGACAACTTCCACCAGGTCCGGCCGGCCAACAAGCCGCGCGGCTGGACCGATGTGTTCAGCGACGAGCTGGTGAAGATCGGTCACCGCCGCAGCGATGTGGTCGCGGTCACCGCGGCCATGCTGCACCCGACCGGGCTCGCCCAGTTCGCCGAGGAGTTCCCGGACCGGACGTTCGATGTCGGTATCGCCGAGCAGCACGCGGTGACGAGTGCGGCCGGTCTGGCGATCGGTGGCCTGCACCCGGTGGTCGCGATCTACGCGACCTTCCTGAACCGTGCCTTCGACCAGGTCCTGCTGGACGTCGCGCTGCACAAGTGTGGTGTCACGTTCGTGCTCGACCGCGCGGGTGTCACTGGTGATGACGGCCCGAGCCACAACGGCATGTGGGACATGTCGCTGCTGCAGCTCGTTCCCGGTCTGCGGCTGGCGGCGCCGCGTGACGGCAAGCGCGTGCAGGAGCTGCTGAACGAAGCGATCGACGTGGACGACGCCCCGACGGTACTGCGCTACGCCAAGGGCGAGGTGGGTCCGGACATCGAGGCGATCGACCGGATCGGCGACCTGGACATCCTGCAGCGCTCCGGCGACGACGTCCTGCTGGTCGGCATCGGTGCGATGGCCGCGACCGCGATGGATGTCGCGCAGCGCCTCGAGGCCCACGGTTTCGGTGTCACGGTGGTCGACCCGCGCTGGGTCAAGCCGATCAACCCGCAGCTGGTCGAGCTGGCTCCGAAGTACAAGCTGGTCGTGACGGTCGAGGACAACGGCCGTGCGGGTGGTTGCGGCGCGATGATCGCGCAGGCACTGCGTGACGCCGGGGTGCAGACCCCGATCCGCGACTTCGGCATCCCGCAGCAGTTCCTGCAGCACGCCAAGCGTCCCGTCGTACTGCAGGAGATCGGTCTCACCGGGCAGGAGCTGGCCAGGGAGATCACCGAGCTGATCTCGGAGCACCACGACGACGCTCTGAGCGAGCCGGACCGGGCGGGCGATCGCCCGGGCAGCTCCTAGGCACATCGATCAGGACGCAGGGCCACCGTGGCTGAGGGAGGGCGGCACAGCCGGCACGCGGCAACGAAGCGTCGCTCGCGGATCTGGCCGGTCCTGCTGTCCCTGGCCCTGGTGGCGGCCGCGGTCGGCGGCGGTCTGGCGCTGCACTGGTCGAGCCGGAGTACGGGCGGCTCGGCGGAGACCGTGGCGAGCGGCCCGACGGTCGACCTGGCCGCGCGGTCCGCGGCCGTCGACCAGCTGCTGAAGCGCCGCGCGCAGGCGGTCCTCACCGGCAACGAGAAGGAGTTCCTCGCAGACGTCGACGCCGCGGACACCAAGCTGGTCACGGGGCAACGGTCCCTGTTCTCGAACCTCCGGCAGTTCGGTTTCGCGAAGCTGACGTACCAGCAGCTGGCCCAGCAGTACGACGACGGTCTCGTGCAGAAGTACGGCCCGACGACGTACCCGGTGGCGGTCGCGATGACCTACCAGATCAGCAACATCGACCTGGTCCCGGTGCGCGCGATGCTCGGCTACACGTTCACCCAGCGGTCGAACGGTTCCTGGATGCTGGTCTCCGACTCGGATCTCGACAAGCGCCTTCCACGTGGCTCGCATCAGGAGGCCTGGGACATGGGCCCGGTCCTGGTCAAGCGCGCACCGCGGGTCCTGGTCGTCGTCGAGCAAGGTCAGGACGCCCTGGCGAACAAGCTGGTCACGATGTCGCTCAGCGCGGTCCAGGCCGTCTCGAAGAGCTGGCCCGGCGGCTGGAAGGGCGCCGGTGTGGTGATCGCGCTCAACGACAAGATCGTTCGCGGCGCCGACTACACCCAGCCGAAGAACGCCGAGGACGCGCTCGCGATGGCGACCTGGGTGTACCGCACGCTGCCTGGCGAGGTCACCGCCGCGGGGGAGCGGGCCGACTCGTACGTCGTCGTCAACCCGCACAACCGCGACAAGGTGGACGCGCGCACGCTGGCCCACGAGTTCACCCACGTGGCGACCGCGCCGTACGGGCCGTACGCGCCGCGGTGGCTGGTCGAGGGCGCCGCGACGTACGTCGAGTTCCTGCCGATGGACGGGCAGAAGGATCTCGCGCTGGCGCAGTACCGGCTGGACGTGCGGACGAAGTACCTCGCGAAGGCGAAGGCGCTGCCCGCCGACGCGACGTTCTTCGACCAGGCCGACAGCTCGTACCCGCTGTCCTGGCTCGCCCTCGACTACCTGTTCACGCGCTTCGGCGGGACCGAGGTCGGCACCCTGTACCGCGAGCTGGCGTCGCTCGGTTCGACGCAGAAGGACCGCGACCGGATCATGCTCGAGCACCTCGGGATGACCGAGGCAGGACTTTTCCGGGCCCTGAAGGCTGCCGCGGCAGCATAAAACCGCGACGGTCGAGTAGGGTAGCCCGGCTGCGACCATCGGGTACTCGGAGGGATCGACCCGAAGTGAGTGCAACGCCGCCCAATTTCGGGGCACCGACCGGCCCCCGCCGCTGGCTGGGTTTGCTGGCCGCGGTGGCCCTGGTTTGTGGCGGCATCGTCTACACCGTTGAACAACGCGAGCAGGACGCCCGCGAGCATCCGGTCGCCACCCGCACCGCGACCCCGGGGACGCCGAAGGCGACGAAGCCGTCCCGGATCGCCGCCGCGATCGCCGCCCGCCGGGTCGCCGTCGACACGATCCTGCTGCGCCGCGCGCAGGCCGTGGAAGCCGGCAACGAGCCGCTGTTCCTGGCCGACGTGGACCCGACCAACAAGAAGCTGATCGCCGCGCAGAAGATCCTGTTCGCGAACCTGGTCGAGATCGGCTTCAGCGAGCTCGGCTACAGCCAGGCCGAGGAACGGTTCGATCCCGCCGCGGTGCGGGCCCACGGCGGTACGACGTACCTCGTCCGGGTCCTGATGCGGTACCAGATCCCCAAGGTCGACTTCACGCCGGTGACGACCGAGCTCGGCTACACGTTCATCGCCCGAGGCGGCCACTGGCTGCTCACCGACGACGACGACCTGGACGCCGATCTCGGTCCGGGCGCGCACCGGGAGGCCTGGGACCTCGGCCGGATCGAGGTCCAGCGTGGTCCCCGCGTGCTCGTCGTGGTGGAGAAGGGCGACACGAAGCGTGGTCGCGCGATCGTGCACGCGGCGGCCGAAGGGCTCGGGGAGGTCACCCGGTACTGGCCGCGGAAGTGGGCCGGCTCGGTGTTCGTGATCGCGCTCGACGAGACCGACGTCCGGGACGCGCGGTTCGCCGACGAGGACATCGAGTCCGCGGCCAGCACCGGCTCGACGTTCTCCTCGCTGCCGGGTCAGGACACCGCCGACGGTACGGTCGCCGGCGGCTACGTCGTGGTCAATCCGAACGAACGCGATCGGGTCGACGAGATCCTGCTGTCGCACGAGATCACCCATGTCGCGACCGCGGATCTCGGCGGGTACGAACCGCTGTGGCTGGCCGAAGGTTCGGCGGAATACGTGTCCTGGCGGGGGATCGAGGCGATCAGCGGACCGGGCGAGGTCGCCAAGTGGGAGCAGGAGGTCATCGACGAGGCGCTGCCCCAACTGTCCGCGCTGCCGACCGACGCCGGCTTCTACCAGAACTCCGCCGACGTGTACGGCGTCAGCTGGCTGGCCGTCCGATACCTGGTGCACCAGATCGGACTCGGAAATGTCGAGGAACTGTACGAGGACCTCGCGCGCAACGGCACCGATCAGACGGCCCGCGACCGGATTCTGCTCAGCCGCACCGGTCTGACCGAGGCCACGCTGTGGACCGCACTGGCAACATACCGGCCACAACGCTGAGTGGCGGTTTGACCTCGCGGTGTCAGAGGGGCAGTCTCGGATGGTTCCGTCCACCTCGAGGAGGCGCAGATGAGTCTTGTCCGGAAGAAGACGATCGAGCAATCGATCGCGGACACCGACGAGCCGGAGTACCAGCTCAAGAAACGCCTCACAGCGGTCGACCTGACCGTCTTCGGTATCGGTGTCATCATCGGTGCCGGCATCTTCACCCTGACCGGGCGCGCCGCCAAGCTGTACGCCGGTCCGGGCATCGCCCTGTCGTTCGTCCTGGCCGCGGTCTGCTGTGCGCTGGCCGCCCTCTGCTACGCCGAGTTCTCGTCCACCGTGCCGGTGTCGGGTTCGGCGTACACGTTCTCGTACTTCTCGCTCGGTGAGATCTTCGCCTGGATCATCGGCTGGGACCTGCTGCTCGAACTGATGCTCGGGGCAAGCGTCGTGGCCCAGGGCTGGTCGACGTACGCCAAGTTGTTCCTCGACGAGATCGGGTTGGGCTGGCCGGACTCGATCGGGCCGGACAGCCATGTGAACGTGCTCGCGATGCTGCTGGTCCTGGTGCTGGCCACGCTGGCGACGATCGGGATCAAGGAGTCGCTGCGGGTCAACCTGGTGCTGGTCGGCATCAAGCTGTTCGTGGTGCTGTTCGTGATCATCGCCGGCCTGTTCTATATCAAGAGCTCGAACCTGACCCCGTTCATTCCGCCGAGCGTCCCGTCCCCGGGTGGTGGCGTCGAGCTGACCACGCCGCTGTTCCAGGCGGTCTTCGGGTTCACACCATCGACCTTCGGGATCATGGGTCTGGTGTCCGGCGCCTCGCTGGTGTTCTTCGCGTTCATCGGGTTCGACGTCGTCGCGACCACCGCCGAAGAGGCGAAGAACCCGCAGCGCGACCTGCCGCGCGGCATCATCGGCTCGCTGGCGATCTGCACCGTGCTGTACGTGCTGGTCTGCATCGTCATCACCGGCATGGTGAAGTACTCCGACATCAACGGTGAGGCAGCGCTCGCGGAAGCGTTCCGTTCGGTCGGCAAGGGCGGGTTCGCGACGCTGATCTCGGCCGGCGCGGTCGCCGGTCTGACCACCGTCGTCCTGACCCTGATGATCGGTGCGGCGCGCGTCGTGTTCGCGATGAGCCGGGACCACCTGATGCCGCGGCAGCTCGGCAAGACGCACCCGAAGTGGGGTACGCCGTACCGTCTCACCATCGGGATCGGTGTGGTCGTCGCGATCATCGCCGGTGTCACCCCGATCGGGAAGCTCGAGGAGATGGTGAACATCGGTACCCTCGCCGCGTTCACGCTGGTGTCGATCGCCGTACCGCTGCTGCGCAAGAGCCGGCCGGACATCGAGCGTTCGTTCCGGGTGCCGCTGAGCCCGGTGATCCCGATCGTGTCGGCGATCATCTGCATCTACCTGATGCTGAACCTGTCGCTGGAGACCTGGCTGCGGTTCGCGATCTGGATGGTGCTCGGCTTCGTGATCTACGGCGTGTACGGCTACCGCAAGAGCCGCGTCGGGATCGAGCAGCGCACCGGCGAAGTCCAGAAGGCCTGACCCTGGCCCGCAGCACTCTGGCCCTCGGGTGGTCGGCGACCGGTAGGATCAGCCGACCATCCGAGGGGACCACCAATGAACCACCCGAAACGCCTGTTCGCGGGCGTTGCCGTGCTGGCGCTCGCGGCGTCCGGCGCGGTCGTCGCCGTCCACGTCCGACGCGGCGAGGAACCACCACCCGGCGTCGGCGCGGCCGCTGCCGAGGTCACGCCGAGTCCTCCAGCTGCCGATGACGCGGCTCGCAAGAAGGCGATCGACGCGGTGCTGGCCCGGCGCTCCACAGCGCTGCTGGCCGGCGATCTGAAGGGCTTCATGGCCCCGGTCGACCCGAAGCAGACCGAGCTGGTCGCGCGGCAGCGGTTGCTCTTCACGAACCTGCGGAAGTTCGGGTTCAGCTCTCTGCGGTACTTGACGGCTGATGCCTTCCGTCCGGTGCCGGGGCTGGTCGACAAGTTCGGTCCGACGACGTTCTCGACCCGGGTGATGATGCGCTACCAGCTCTCCGGGCTGGATCCGCTGCCGGTCCAGACCGATCTCGGGTACACGTTCGTCCAGCGCGCCGGCGCGTGGGTGCTCGTCGACGACAGCGGCACCGACGAGAACCTGAGCCAGGACGGGCATCGCCAGCCGTGGGACTTCGACGAGGTCCAGGTGGTACGCCGGGGCTCGGTCGTGGTCGTGGTGGACAAGCGGGAAGCGAGTCTCGGCACGAAGGTCGCGGTCGTCTCCGAGAAAGCGGTGAAGTCGGTCCACAAGCATTGGGCGCGGCCGTGGAACGGCGCCGTACTGGTGGTCGCGATGCCGCAGGAGCGGGTGATGTCGACGCTCTGGACCGCCGGCAGCGGCGACGGGTGGACGATCGCGGCGAAGGCCGTGACGCTGTTCGAGGGGGAGCAGCTCGGGAAGCCGGTCGGCCGTCCGATCGGGAGCCGGATCGTCGTCAACCCGGCGGTGCGCAAGCGGCTCGACAAGGATCTGCTGGTCCACGAGATGACGCACGTGGCGACAGCGACGCTCGGGTTGCGCGCGCCGATCTGGGCCGTCGAGGGACTGGCGGAGTACGTGCGCTGCTGGGGGATCGAGGACGATCCGCACTGGAGCGTCGACCCGTATCGCAAGCGCGTGAAGACGCAGTACCTCGCGAAGCTGACCACGCTGCCCGACACCACCACCTTCGCCGCCGACGCGGACCGCGCCTACGGCACCAGCTGGTGGATCACGGAGTACCTGGCCGACAAACTAGGCGAGAAAAAACTCGCCACCCTGTACGTAGACCTCTCCCTCCACGGCGAGTCGGTCCTCAAAAAAGACACCGGCCTCACCACCACCCAAATAGTCACAGCTGCCAAGAAGTTCAAAGGCTGAGTTTGCTGGGGGCCGGAGCGGGCTTCCGGCTCTGCACCGACCCCCAGCGGACTAGGCGAGGCTGGCGATGCCCTTGGGGAGGAAGCGGGTGCCGTTGACCTTTTCGGCGATTCCGCTGCGGTCCAGGTACGGCGTGATGCCGCCGAGGTGGAAGGGCCAGCCGGCGCCGAGGAGGAGGCAGAGGTCGATGTCCTGCGCCTCCGCGACCACGCCTTCGTCGAGCATGATCTTGATTTCTTCGGCGAGGGCAGTGAGCACCCGGGTGCGCAGCTCGTCGGCGGTCGACGGCTTGTCGCCGACCGTCACCAGCGCCTCGACCTCCGGGTCGACGACCGGCTTACCCTCCGGCCACACGTAGAACGAACTCTTGCCCGCAGCAACAACCTTCGCGAGGTTCTCGGACACTGCGAACCGCTCCGGGTACGCCCGGTTCATGGTCTCCGCGACATGCAGCGCGACCGGCAGCCCGACCAGCTGCAGCAGCACGAACGGCGGCATCGGCAACCCGAGCGCGGAGAGCGCGCGATCGGCTTCCAGGATCGGCGTACCCTCGTCGACCGCCGCGCTGACCTCGCCGAGGAAGCGGGTCAGCAGCCGGTTCACCACGAACGCCGGCGCGTCCTTCACCAGCACACACGACTTCTTCAGCTTCTTGCCGACCGCGAAAGCCGTCGCCAGCGACGCGTCGTCGGTCTTGTCGGCACGGATGATCTCCAGCAGCGGCAGTACGGCGACCGGGTTGAAGAAGTGGAACCCGACGACCCGCTCCGGGTGCTCCAGGTCCCCGGCCATCTCGGTCACCGACAACGACGACGTGTTGGTCGCGAGGATCGCGTCCGGCCGGATGATCTTCTCCAGGTCGGCGAAGATCGTCTTCTTCAGCTGCAACTCCTCGAACACGGCCTCGATCACAAAGTCCGCGTCCGCGAACGCGCCCTTGTCCACCGACCCGGTGACGAGCGCCTTCAGCTGGTTCGCCTTGTCCGGACGGATCCGGCCCTTGCCGAGCAGCTTGTCGATCTCACCGTGCACGTACCCGACGCCCCGGTCGACACGCTCCTGGTCGAGATCCGTCAGTACGACGGGCACCTCGAGCCGCCGCGCGAACAGCAGCGCCAACTGACCCGCCATCAGGCCCGCGCCGACGACACCGACCTTGTCCACCGGACGCGCCAGCGACTTGTCCGGCGCACCAGCCGGCCGCTTGGCCCGCTTGTTCACCAGGTCGAACGCGTACAGCCCGCTGCGCAGCTCCTCGCTCATGATGAGATCGGCGAGCGCCTCGTCCTCGGCCGCGAACCCACGGTCGCGATCGTTGTCCTTCGCCGCCGCAATCAGTTCCAGCGCCCGGTACGGCGCCGGCGCCGCGCCACTCACCTTGACGTCCGCAAAAGCCTTGCCCCGGGCAACGGCCGCGTCCCACGTCTCACCCCGGTCGATCTCCGGCCGCTCGACCACCACAGCACCGGTCAGCACCTTCGACGCCCACAGCAGCGACTGCTCGAGGAAGTCCGCCGACTCCAGCAGTACGTCGCCGATCCCGAGCTTCACGGCCTCCGGACCACTGAGCATCTTGTTCTGGTTCAAGGCGTTCTCGACGACGACCTTGACCGCGTTGTCCGCGCCGATCAGGTTCGGCAGCAGGAAGTTGCCGCCCCAGCCCGGGAGCAGCCCGAGGAACACCTCAGGCGTCGACAGCATCCCGGCCGCCACCGAAACCGTCCGATACGTTGCATGCAGCGCGACCTCGAGCCCACCACCGAGCGCGACCCCGTTGATGAAGCCGAACGACGGCTTCCCGCCGTCGACGAGCTTCCGCATCACGCCGTGCCCGATCTTGCCGAGCGCGAGCGCCTGCTCCCGGTCGGCCAGCTTCGGTACGCCGGTCAGGTCGGCGCCCGCGGCCAGGATGAACGGCTTGCCGGTGACTCCGATCGCGACGATCTCGTCCCGCGCCAGCGCCGCGTCGATGGCGGCGTTCAGCGACCCGAGCCCCTTCGGCCCGAACGTGTTCGGCTTGGTGTGGTCGTGCCCGTTGTCCAGCGTGATGAGCGCCATCAGGCCGGCCTTGTTCGGCAGTACGACGTCCCGCGAGTGCGCCAGCGTGACGACCTCGTCGGTCGACAGGGCAGAAGCGCCGTCGATCAGTTCCTGCAGGCTCATTTGAACTCTCCGCTTCGCTCCGAGCTCAAATGAGCCTTTGGGCTGCTGAACATTCTGTTCGCTGCGCTCACGCGGCACCTTCCCAGTTCGGGTTCTCCCAGATGACCGTGCCGCCCATGCCGAGGCCGACGCACATGGTGGTGAGGCCGTAGCGGACCTCGGGGCGCTGCTCGAACTGCTTGGCCAGCTGGTTCATCAGCCGGACCCCGGACGACGCCAGCGGGTGGCCGTAGGCGATCGCGCCGCCGTACGGGTTGACCCGGGAATCGTCGTCGGCGATGCCGTAGTGCTCCAGGAACGCCAGCACCTGGACCGCGAACGCCTCGTTCACCTCGAAGGCCTGGATGTCGTCGATGGTCAGCCCGGCCAGCTTGAGCGCCTTCTCGGTCGCCGGCACCGGGCCGACGCCCATCACCTCGGGCTCGACACCGGCGAACCCGTACGAGACCAGCTTCATCTTCGGCGTCAGCCCGAGCTCCTCCGCGGCCTCGGCCGACGTCAGCACGCAGGCGGTCGCGCCGTCGTTGATCCCGGCCGAGTTGCCGGCCGTCACCCGGCCGTGCGGGCGGAACGGGGTCTTCAGCGTGGCGAGGTCCTCGACCGTGGTGCCCGGCCGCATCGGCTCGTCGGTGGTCGCGTAGCCCCAGCCCTGCTCGGCCGACCGGGTCGCGATCGGGACCAGGTCCGGCTGGATGAGGTCGTTGGCGTACGCCTTCGCGGCCTTCTCCTGGGACGCCGCGGCGAACGCGTCGGCGCGGTCCTTGGTGATCCCCGGGAACCGGTCGTGCAGGTTCTCGGCGGTGGAGCCCATCACCAGCGCGGAGGTGTCGACCAGCTTCTCGCTGATGATCCGCGGGTTCGGGTCGACGCCCTCGCCCATCGGGTGCCGGCCCATGTGCTCGACACCGCCGGCCACCACGACGTCGTACGCGCCGAACGCGATGCCGGCGGCGGTGGTCGTCACGGCGGTCATCGCGCCGGCGCACATCCGGTCGATGGAGTAGCCGGGCGTGGTGTTCGGCAGGCCGGCCAGGAGCGCGGCGGTGCGGCCGATGGTCAGGCCCTGGTCGCCGATCTGGGTGGTGGCCGCGATCGCGACCTCGTCCACCCGCGCCGGGGGGAGACCCGGGTTCCGCCGCAGCAGCTCCCGGATGCACTTGATCACCAGGTCGTCGGCGCGGGTTTCGGCGTACTGGCCCTTGGCCTTGCCGAACGGGGTGCGAACGCCGTCGACGAACACGACATCGCGGATCTCACGGGGCACGAGGGCCCTCCTCTGGGGGTCGGGAAAGCTACCGCCGATGCTACCCGTCGGTAACCGAACGGCCAAAGAACCGGGGGTTGTGGATCCGCTCACAGATCACGCCGGTGTGCTCACTCAGCCGTAACCCGTGGCAATGCGGGCGGTTTGGGCGCATGCTGGTGGTCAAGGTCCGCGTGTCTGGAGTTGTTCCATGAACAATTTTGATCTGGCCGTACCGGTCCTCAGCCGGGGGAAACATCGCAATCCGCGCAAGGGCGCCTGCTTCATGGAGTTCGCCTCGTATCTGGCCGGCGAACCCTGGTCCGACCATCCAGCGTGCACACACGCGCTGCTGGCGGGTGTCGCGCGGGACGTCAACGACTGCACGACGGACTCCGGGCGCTCCAGGCTCGCTCCGTTGATCCCGTCGGTGATCGGGCTGACGCCTGACGACCCACACGTCGTACCGCGGGTGACGGCACGCTGCATCCAGCAGGCGCTGCCGATCGTCTCGCAGGAGCGCCAGTACATCCTGGCCGTCGCGTTGCTGGTGGGGGAGAAGCAACTGGCGGCGCTGGACGGCCGGCCGTACGACGACATCGAGCCGGACTCGCTGGCGGTGCTGCAAGCGGTGCCGTCGGCGACCAAGTGGGCACGCTCGTTCACCGGGCGGGCCCGCCGCGCCACACCGGACTTCGCCCGCCGGACGGCACCGCGTGCGGTGTCCTGCGCGGTCGAGGGCATCTCGCAGGCCTGCGTGCCGGATCCGGACGACCGGCTGTACAAGCTGCTCGTCGACGCGATCACGGAGACGAAGGCCTGGATGCCGGCACCCGCACCGAAGCCGGTCGCTCCCGAGGTCGTACGCTTCACAGTGTGACATCGGAGATCGATACCGGTTCAGGTTTCATCCCAGTCCACGAGTGGGGATCCGCCGACAGCGAGGCGCCGGGAGTTCTGCTCCTGCAGGAGATCTTCGGCGTCTCGGAGTACATCGAACGACGCGCGGCGGATCTGCACGCCCTCGGGTATTACGTGCTCGCGCCGGAGATCTACTGGCGCCTGGACGACACCGAGCTGGACGAGTCCTCCCCGGAGCTGCTCCCGCGGGCGATGGGCATCGTCGGCCGGCTCGACTGGGACCAGGCCGTCAAGGACGCCGTCGCCACGCTGGAGTACCTGAAGGCGCGCGGTAAGGGCACCGCGGTCGTCGGCTTCTGCTTCGGCGGCGGCCTGGGCTTCAACGTCGCCGCCGAGTCGTCGCCGGACGTGCTGGTGAGCTACTACGGCTCCGCGCTGCCCGGCCTGCTCGAGCTCGCGCCGCAGGTCACCGCGACGAGCCTGCACCACTTCGGCAACACCGACGCGTACCTCGACGTGGACGCGATCGTGCCCGCGCTGCCTGATGCCGAGGTGCACCGGTACGACGGCGCCGGTCACGCGTTCGACAACCCCCTGCCGATGTTCCACCACGCCGAGGCGTCCGCGCTGGCGTGGCGCCGTACCGAAGACTTCCTCACCCGTCACCTCCCAACCTCCCAAGGATGAGCATGAGCCTGTACGACATCCCGCTGACCGCCCTGTCCGGTGCGCCGACCTCGCTCGGTGAGTACAAGGGCAAGGCGGTTCTCGTTGTGAACGTGGCGTCGAAGTGTGGGTTGACGCCGCAGTACGAGGGCCTGGAGAACCTGCAGAAGAAGTACGAGGCCCGCGGCTTCACCGTGCTCGGTGCGCCGTGCAACCAGTTCGGCGGGCAGGAGCCGGGAACCGCCGAGGAGATCGACACCTTCTGCTCGACGACGTACGGCGTCACGTTCCCGATGCTGGACAAGCTCGAGGTGAACGGCGACGGCCGGCACCCGCTGTACTCCGAGCTCACGCTGACTCCGGACGCGGCCGGTGAGGCCGGTGACATCCAGTGGAACTTCGAGAAGTTCCTGATCGGCACCGACGGCACGATCGCGGCCCGATTCCGTCCGCGCACCGAGCCGGAGTCCGACGAGGTCGTCGCCGCCATCGAGGCGCAGCTCCCGGCGTAGTCCGACCAAATAAACCAGGCGTCCCCCGTCGTGTAACCGCGGCGGGGGATTTCTTTGCGAGCCATTGCAACGACTCTTTCGAAAGAGTACTTTCCATGCATGTCGATCCCGCACCGTCGCCTCAGCGACCCGCGTGAACTCAACGCCCTGGCCCATCCGGTTCGGATGGCCATCGTCGAACTGCTGTCGATCAGTGGCCCTCTGACCGCGACCGAGCTCGCCGACCGACTCGACGAGACGCCGGCCAATTGCTCCTGGCACCTCCGGAAGCTGGCGCAGCACGGGTTCGTCGTGGAGGCCGAGGGTGGCAAGGGCCGCCAGCGGCCGTGGAAGGTGCCCGGGCTCGGGTTCCGCTGGGACGACGAGCTCGCGTCGAGCTCGATCGAGGAACGCCGGGCGGCGCAGGCGCTGTCCGAGGTGATGCTGGGCCGCGCCACCGACCGGCTCCGGGAGGCGCAGCAGCGCGCTCCGGAGGAGTCCGAGCAGTGGCGGGCGGCGCAGAACAACACCGAGATGGTCGCCTGGCTGACCGCGGACGAGCTCAGGGAGATGAACGAGGCGATCGCCACGGTGCTCGAACGTCATCTCGAGCGGCTGACCGACCCGGCGCAACGACCGGCGGGCGCGCGACTCTGCGAGTTCGTGTCCTGGGGCGTGCCGGCATACTTCCCGGGGGTCGATCCGGCATGAGGAAACTGTTCGCGCAGCCCGGGTTCCCGCGCCTGTTCGGTGGCTTGAGTACGTCGATGCTCGGCGACTCGGTGATGCTGCTCGTGCTCAGCATGTGGGTGAAGACCCTCACCGGCTCCAACGCGCTCGCCGGGCTGACGTTCTTCTTCATGGTGCTGCCGGCGCTCGGTGCTCCGCTGCTCGGTGTCTGGGTCGACCGGCTGCCCCGCAAGGCGATCCTCGTCTGGGGCAACTTCGCCAGCGCCCTCGCCGTACTGCCGCTCGTGCTCGTCCGGGACGCGGGCGACGTCTGGCTGATCTGGGTGGTCTCCTTCTTGTACGGCGTCTCGTTCGTGGTGCTGCCCGCCGCGGTCAACGGTCTGCTCAAGGAACTGCTGCCGGACGAGCTGCTCGTCGACGCCAACTCCAGTCTCGCTACGATCAAGGAGGGCTACCGGCTGTTCGGCCCGCTGGTCGGCGCCGCGATCTTCGCGACCGCGGGCGGCTGGCTGGTGGCAGTCGTCGACGCGGCGACGTTCGCGATCGCCGGGCTGCTGATCGCGACGCTCAAGATCACCGAGACTCCGGCCGCGGCCAAGAACACCTTCCGCGAGGACGTGCTGGGCGGCATCCGCTTCCTGATCGACGACCGGGTACTGCGGCATGTGCTCGCCGGTCTCGCGATCTCGATCCTCGTCATCGGCTTCTTCGAGTCATCGATCTACGCGCTGATGGACGCCTTCGGCAAGCCGCCGACATTCTCCGGCGTCTTCGTGACCTGCCAGGGCGTCGGCGCCATCCTCGGCGGTCTCACCGCGAGTCGCGCCGTACGCCGACTTGGTGAGGTGGCCGTCTGCGCTGCCGGTCTGACGGCGCTTGCCGTGGCGACCGTGGTCTGTATCGCCGCACCGACCATCGCCGTGGTACTCGTCGGCGCGGCCATCTGCGGTGTCGGGCTGCCGTGGACGTTCATCTCGTTCACGACGTTGCTGCAGCGCCGCTCGCCGAGCCATCTCATCGGCCGGGTGTCGACGGCGGTCGAGGTACTCGTCTCCACGCCGCAGGCGATCTCGCTCGCACTCGGCAGTCTGCTCGTCAGCCTGCTCAGCTACCGCCAGATCTTCGCGATCATCGCAGTCGTCATCCTGCTAGGCGCGCTCCAGATCGTCCTCACCCTCCGCGACCAGCTGGGGTTGAGACAAGATCCGGGGACCGGAGACCTGCTATTACCTGTGCCCGCCCCCGAGAAGGGGTCTGAACCCACCGGAGGCGAACGTCCGGAGGTCTCTGGCTAGTCGAGGGGCTTGGCTGCGGCTTCGGAGGACATCGCGTCGGTCAGCACCTCGGCGGTCAGGCCGATCTGCCAGGGACGAGCGTGGTGGTCGCGGAGGAACGTCGTGACCACGTCCAGGTCGAGGTCCTTCGGGGGCGACCAGGCGAGACGTCGGATCGTGTCCGGAGCCAGCAGGTTCTCGGTCGGCAGGCGGTGCGCCTCGGCGATGTCGGCGACCGCGGTCCGGGCGGCCGACAACCGGGCCGCCGCGTCCGGGTCACGGTCGGCCCAGGCGCGGGCCGGCGGCGGACCGTCGTACCGCGGTCCTTGTTTGGGGAGCTCGGAGTCGGGGAGCCGGCGGGCGTGGTCGACCGCCTCCCACCAGGTGCGCATGTGCCGGTGCGCGCCACGGCCCTTGAACGCGGTGAGCTTCTGCAGCGCGTCGCGGTCGGTCGGCATCGCGGACGCTGCCTCGACGATCGCGGCGTCCGGCAGCACGCGGCCGGGGGAGGTGTCGGCGGACTCGGCGATCTGGTCGCGGGCCTCCCACAGCGCCCGCACCACGCCCAGGCTGCGGCGGTTGCGGACCCGGTGCATCCCCGACGTACGGCGCCACGGATCCGGCTTCGGCTCCCGCGGGGGAGCGTCCAGGATCGCGGCGAACTCCTGCTCGGCCCACTCCCACTTGCCCGCGCGGCGCAGCTCCTGCTCGATCGCGTTCCGCAGCTCGATCAGCATCTCGACGTCCAGGGCGGCGTACACGAGCCAGGGCGACGGCAGCGGCCGGGTCGACCAGTCGGCGGCCGAGTGCTCCTTGCGCATCCGATAGCCGAGTACTTCGCTCACGAGCGAGGCGAGCCCGACCTTCGGGTACCCGAGCAGGCGGCCGGCCAACTCGGTGTCGAACACCTGCCGCGGCACCATCCCGACCTCGGCCAGACACGCCAGGTCCTGATTCGCGGCGTGGATGATCCACTCGGCGTCGACGATCGCGTCACCGAGCGCGGACAGGTCACCGAACGGGATCGGGTCAACAAGCGCGGACCCGGAGCCCTCGCGGCGCAGCTGGACCAGGTACGCGCGGTGCGAGTACCGATAGCCGGACGCGCGCTCGGCATCCACGGCCACCGGCCCGCTGCCGGAGCGGAACGCCTCGACGGTGCCGGTCAGCGCCGGATCGGTGTCGATCACCTCGGACAGCCCGTCCCTGAGCTCCAGCAGAGGGAGGCTCGCGGTCGGGTCGTCCGGTGTCGACGGCTGGGTCTCTACTGGGCTCATCGGCCCCGCTGTCCACGCCGGGTCGGCATCGCGACCACCCCCGGCGGCACCGGCGGCAGCCCGGCCGCCGTGCAGAGCACCTCACCCCAGGCCTCCGCGTGCCCGGTCACGTCCACCTGGCCACCAGGCCCAGGGACGGGACTCCAGGACGCACGGATCTCGATCTCCGCCGTCGCGTCGTCGTCGGCCATTCCGCCGAAGCTCTCGGATACCACCCTCGTGACGGTACCGCTCGGCGCCAGGAACTCGGCACCCCGGTCGGCCAGAGCCTCCATCAGCCAGGTCCAGCCCACGCCACCGAGCAGCGCGTCGGTCACCATCTCCGGTTCGACGGCGGCGCGCACGTATGCGACACAGCGGAAGGTCGACTGCCAGGCGTCGTTCCCGGCCGGGTCGTAGAGGATGACGAGCCGGCCGGTGGCGACATCGTCGCCGTCGACCGTCACGTCGGCGCTGACCGCGGCCGCGTGCGGTGCTATCCGCTGCGGCGCGGGCATCTCCTCGACGAAAACCTCGGGCCGGAACCGGGCACCTCGTAATTGCGAGACTGCCTCGGCGAACTCCGCGGGTGGCGCGTCGACCTGCTTGCGGGCACCCATGGTTGGCAGCCTACGACCGATTACTCACAGACGCTTGTTTAGACGCGCCGTTAACGGGGGGCGACCAGCTACCTGGGCCGGATTCGCAGCGTGGGATCATCGCTGTGTGCCTTCGACGTCACCCGCTCCGCCGGACAGTTCGCCGTACCTGCTCGCTGCCCGGGGGGAGCGTCCGCCGCACACTCCGGTGTGGTTCATGCGACAGGCGGGGCGGGCGTTGCCCGAGTACCGCGCGGCGCGGGAGGGCATCTCGATGCTCGAGTCCTGCATGCGCCCCGACCTCGTCGTCGAGATAACGCTGCAGCCGGTCCGCCGTTACGGCGTCGACGCGGCGATCTTCTTCTCCGACATCGTCGCGCCGCTCCAGTTCGCCGGGTACGACATCGAGATCAAGCCCGGCATCGGCCCGGTGGCGGGGGACCCGATCCGGGACGCCGCCGGCATCGCGGCGGTCCGCCCGATCACCCCGGCCGATGTGCCGTACACCACGGAGGCCGTCCAGCAGCTCGTCTCCGAGCTCGGCGCTACGCCGCTGATCGGGTTCGCCGGTGCACCGTTCACCGTCGCGTCGTACCTGGTCGAGGGTGGGCCGAGCAAGGACTTCGCGAAGACCAAGGCGATGATGCACGGCAACCCGACGCTGTGGCATGCGCTGGCCGACCGGCTCGCCGACGTCGCGATCGCGTACCTGAGCGTCCAGGTGGAGGCCGGCGCGTCGGCGATCCAGCTGTTCGACTCGTGGGCGGGCGGTCTGTCGCCGCGGGACTACGAACGGTTCGTCCAGCCGCACTCCGCGAAGGTCTTCGACGCGATGGCCTCGTACGGCGTCCCGCGGGTGCACTTCGGCGTGAACACCGGTGAGCTCCTCGGCCTGATGAGCGCAGCGGGCGCGGACGTGGTCGGAGTCGACTGGCGCGTCCCGCTGGACGAGGCGGTACGCCGGATCACCGCTGCGGGCGCCGGCCCGAAACCGGTCCAGGGCAACCTCGACCCGGCCCTGCTGTTCGCCGGCTGGGACGCGATCGAGCCCGAGATCGACCGGATCCTCGACGAAGGCAAGGCCGCGCCTGGCCACATCTTCAACCTCGGCCACGGGGTCCCGCCGGACGCCGACCCCGCCGTGCTGGAGCGAGTCACGAAGTACGTCCAGTCCAAGTCGGCGGCTGGCTCAGCGGCGGCCGCGGAGTGATCCGGCTGCCGGATCACCCGGTGACGCTGGAACCGCTGTCCGCCGCGCACGCGGACGCGGTGCTGGCCTTCGAGCTGCAGAACCGCGAGTACTTCGCCTCGTGGATCTGGGACCGTGGCGACGAGTACTTCGCGGAGTTCGCGGAGCGGCACGCGGCCATGCTGGCGGAGCAGGCGGCCGGGATCTGCCGGTTCCACGTGCTGGTTGACGACACCGGCGCGATCGCCGGGCGGGTGAACCTCGTCGACCTCGAGAACGGGGCGGCCGAGCTCGGCTACCGGATCGCCGAGAAGTGGGCCGGTCAGGGGCTGGCGACGGCCGCGGTGCGCGCGATCATCGGGGTCGCCGCCACGGAGTACGGGCTGACCGCGCTGTCGGCCGGTGCCTCGGACCGGAACCCGGCCTCACAGGCGGTGCTGACGCGCTGCGGGTTCCAGGTGGTGGGCACCTCGAGCACCGATCTCGGGCCGGGGAAGAAGTACGAGCTGATGCTGGAGGACGCGTGAGCCGGGTTGTCGTGGTCGGTGGCGGGATCAGTGGGCTGGCGGCGGCGCACGCGCTGGCGACCGGACCGAACCCGCCGCAGATCACGGTCCTCGAAGGGTCGCCGCGACTCGGCGGCAAGCTGGCCGGCGCGGAGGTCGAGGGCGTCCCGGTCGACCTTGGCGCCGAGTCGGTGCTCGCCCGGCGGCCGGAGGCGGTGGACCTGATCCGCGCGGTCGGGCTCGGTGACGACGTAGTACACCCGGCCACGCTGACCGCCGGTCTGTGGGTCGGCGACCGGATCCGCGCGATCCCGCCGACCGTGATGGGTGTCCCGGCGGACCCGTCCGCGACAACCGACGTCCTCGGGCCTGCGGCTGCGGAGCAGGTCGCGCGCGAGGCGGAGCTGCCGGCGCCGGCGTTGACCGAGGACGTGGCGATCGGCCGGTTCGTCGCCGAGCGGATGGGCTCCGCGGTCACCGACAAGCTGATCGACCCGCTGCTCGGCGGGGTGTACGCCGGGAAGGCGGACGAGATCTCGCTCGCGGCGGCCGTCCCCGACCTCTACGCGAAGCTGCGGACCGCGCCGAGCCTGCTCGCCGCGACCGCCGAACTACGCGAGCTCAGCCAGAAACGTGCCGGCCAGCCGGTGTTCGCGGGCCTCGTCGGCGGGATCAACCGGCTCATCGGCGCCCTGGAGCAGGATCTGACCGCCCGAGGCGTCGAGATCCGCCGGAAGCTCGCCGTACGCCGGATCACGCGCGAGGCGGACGGCTACGCGCTGGAGGCAGGCCCGGTCCCGGACCCGACGTACCTGACCGCCGACGCCGTCGTCGTCGCGGTCCCGGCGGCGCCCGCGGCGCGGATGCTGGCCGAGGTGGTTCCGGCGGCGTCGACCGACCTGGCGACGATCGAGTACGCCAGCATGGCGATCGTCACGCTGGCCGTTCGCAAACGCGACTGGCCGGCTGACGCGACCGGCTCCGGGTTCCTGGTGCCGTCCGTCGAGGAGCGGACGATCAAGGCGTCGACGTACTCACACGCCAAGTGGGCCTGGTCCGCCGAGGCCGGGGGAGAGCTTGCGGTACTGCGTGCCTCGGTCGGCCGACTCGGCGAGGAGTACGTGCTGCAGCGCTCCGACGACGAGCTCGTCGCGCTCGCGGCCGCGGACCTGCGCACAGCGATCGGTCTGCGCGCCGAGGTGGTCGGGTCGCTCGTGACACGCTGGGGTGGCGGCCTCCCGCAGTACGCCGTCGGGCACCTGGATCGCGTCGATCGGGTGGAGAGCGCGGTGGCCGGCGTACCGGGGCTCGCGGTCTGCGGAGCGGCGTACCGGGGTGTCGGGATCGCGGCGTGTGTGGCGTCGGGTGGCAAGGCGGCCACCCGGGTGCGGGAGCACCTGGAGGCATTGGAGACAATGAAATCGTGACTGGTAAGCCGAAGGCCCGTGAACTGAACGACGTCATCCGCTACACCCTGTGGTCGGTCTTCAAGGTCGAGACGCCGCTCGGTGACGTGGACCGCGACGAGCTGACCGCCGAGCTGACCGAGCTGGTCGGGAAGCTGGCCGCCGACGACGTGGTGATCCGCGGGTTCTACGACGTCGAGGGCTTCCGGGCCGACGCCGACTTCATGATCTGGTGGCATGCGCCGACCTCCGACGCGCTGCAGCAGGCGTACCACGCGCTCCGCCGCTCGCGGCTCGGGCGGTACCTGGTGCCGGTCTGGTCGCAGTTCGCGCTGCACCGGCCTGCCGAGTTCAACAAGAGCCACATCCCGGCGTTCCTGGCCGACGAGGAGGCGCGCGGCTACATCTGCGTGTACCCGTTCGTCCGGTCCTACGAGTGGTACCTGCTGCCGGACGAGGAGCGCCGCTTCATGCTCGCCGAGCACGGCAAGATGGCGCGCACCTACCCGGACGTCCGGGCGAACACGGTGGCGTCGTTCGCGCTCGGCGACTACGAGTGGATCCTCGCCTTCGAGGCCGACGAGCTGCACCGGATGGTCGACCTGATGCGCGACCTGCGGGCGTCCACCGCGCGCCGGCACGTGCGCGAGGAGATCCCGTTCTACACCGGCAAGCGGACCGAGCTCGGCGACCTGATCGCGAATCTGGTCTAATCCGATGCACCGCAAGGCCTTCCCGGTGCTGTACGTCACCGACGTCCCCCGGGCCATCGAGTTCTACACGCTGCTCGGCTACGAGTCGACGTACCAGTTCCCGCTCGAGGGCGACCCGCACTACGTCGGCCTCGAGCGCGGCGACTCGTCCCTCGGCCTCTCGGACGCCAGCTGGCCGGAGGCGCAACTCGGCATCACCGTCGGGACCGCGCCCCGCTTCGAGCTGTTCGTGTACGTCGACGACGTCGAGGCGGAGGTGGAACGCTTCCGCGCGGCCGGCCACCCGGTCCTGCAGGAGCCGGCCACGATGCCGTGGGGCGAGCGCCAGGCGTACCTCGCCGACCCGGAAGGCAACCCGGTGGCGCTCGCGACTCCGGTCTAAGTCCCGGGCTTCTGCAGCAGGTAGTCCTCGGCGCGCATCGACGTCGGGGGCCGTACATCGGCCGGGATCAGCTCGCGCAGGTCCCGCTCGGTGAGCTTGTCGGGGTCGCTCGCGGACAGCCGGGTGGCCTGGTTGGAGACGGCCTCCTCGAGCACGTTCCGGATGAAACGACCGTTACCGAAGCTGTGGCCACGGGGCGCGGGCGGGATCACGGTGCGGACCTTGTCCAGCACTTCCTCGCCGTAGATCATGCCCTTCTGCCGCGCCTGCAGCTCGAAGATCGCGACCAGCTGGTCGGTGTCGTACTCGCTGAACGACAGCAGCTTCGGGAACCGGGACTGCAGACCGGTGTTCGACTCCATGAACCGCTGCATCTCGCGGTGGTACCCGGCGACGATCACGATGCAGTCGTTGCGGTGGTCCTCCATCATCTTCAGGATCGTCGCGACCGCTTCGAGGCCGTAGTCGCCGGGCGTGTTCTCCGGCGTCAGGCTGTACGCCTCGTCGATGAACAGCACGCCGCCGAGCGCTTCGCGGAACTTGCCCGCGGTCATCGGTGCCGTCGAGCCCAGCCCGGCACCGACCAGGTCGGAGCGGTCGACCTCGACCACGTGGCCCTTCTCCAGGACGCCGAGCTGGTGGTAGATCCGGCTGAGCAGCCGGGCGATCGTGGTCTTCGCCGTACCGGGCTTGCCGACGAACACCATGTGCCGGGCCCGCTCATGACTGGGCAGGCCGAGCTCGGTGCGGCGAAGGTTGGTCTTCACCTCGGCGACCATCTTGCGGACGGCGTCCTTGACCGACTCCAGGCCGATCAGCGAGTCGAGCTCGGCCAGCGGGTTGTCGCTGAAGTCGAGCACATCCGGCAGCGGCTCGTCGTCCGCACCGCCGCCGGCCCTCGAGGCCTCGTCGTTCTTGACGCCCTGCCAGGCGGCCGACAACGACGCCTCCTGGTTGGCCGCGGCCGCGGTCTCGAGGCTGTTCCAGCGTTCCCGGTCGAGCATCCGGAACAGCGTGGTGAGGTCCGGGACCTCCGCGTCCGGCCACGGCCCCTTCGAGAGCACGCCCGACAGGTGTACGCCGACCCGCGCGGCGGACGCGCCCCACGAGCGGGCGAGCACCGACTGCCCGTTGCGGATCGCGCGCGCCATCCACTGGTTGACGTGACCGTGCCAGGTCTGCAGCTTGAAGGTCGTGTGGATGTCCTCCATCGCCTTGTGGACGTCGATGGTGGCTTCGCCGAGGACGTTCGCGACCGACTGCGGGATGCCGCGCAGGCCGGACGCCAGGATCAGCTCTGCCATCACCTGGGCGAAGTCACCGGCGTACTCGTCCGGGCTCACCATCAGCAGGCGGGCGTGCGTGTCGCGGACCGAGTTCAGCGAGTAGCGCAGGGCGGCGCTCGGGCCGGCCAACTCCGGGAGTACGGCGCGTTCGCGGTCCTTGAGGGCCTCGGTGCGCCAGTACTTGACGATCTCGTCGTACTCGCCGGTGATGTGCAGTTCGGTGGTGTTCTTGTCGGCCAGCACCCGGTCGAAGGCGGCGGTCAGCGCCTGCGAGCGGGCCGCCATCGGGGGCGCGTCGGCGAACAGCGCCACCGCGTCGCGGGACAGCTTCAGGGCCTGCCGGCGTCCGTGCTCACGGAAACCACGGGCCCCGGCGATCGCCTGCAGGTGCCAGTCCGTCGGGGCCGTGTAGATCACGTGACCGTTGCCGCCGAGGCGCGCGGGCGGCCGGTAGAACTCCCGGGTCAGCTCGGTCGACAGGTCGGCGTACTCACCGTGCAGGACCGGGATCCACCCGGTCAGCAGCGGGGCCACCTGGTGGGTGAACCAGACCGCCGCCGGGGTGCCCTTGACGAAGTTCGGGAAGGCTTCGGCCCGCAGCGGTTTGAGCGCCTCGGGATCCTCGGACCACGCGCGGAGCTGACCCCGCGCCCGGGCCGCCCACTCGGCGGGCACCTCCCACGGCTCCTCCGCCGCCAGCACATCCAGAACCCGCGGTGCACGGATGTCGTCAGCCACCAATTTCCTTCCCCAGGGGAGCCACCAGCCGACCCAGTCTAGGGCCCCACCGGCCGACTCACGCCCAGGTCAGGTGCGGGTGCGGGTGCGGCCCAGCGAGCCGATCAGGCGGGGGTGAGGGTGAGGCTGATGCTGTTGATGCAGTAACGAAGGTCCGTGGGCGTGCCGTAGCCTTCGCCCTCGAAGACGTGCCCGAGGTGCGAGCCGCAGTTGGCGCACCGGACCTCGACCCGCTTCATGCCGAGCGTGGAGTCCTCGATGTACTGGACCCGGTCCTCGGCGAGCGGGGCGAAGAACGACGGCCAGCCGCAGTGCGAGTCGAACTTCGTCTCGCTGCGGAACAACTCCGCGTCACAGGCTCGGCACTTGTAGACCCCGACCGTCTTGGTGTCGGTGTACTCACCGACGAACGGCCGCTCGGTCCCGGCCTGGCGCAGCACCTGGAACTCGGCGGGGGAGAGCTGCGCCTTCCACTCCGCGTCGGACTTCTGGACGGCGTACTGCTTGGTGGAATCTGTCACGCTTCCGATTATCGCGGCCCGGACAAGCAAAAACCCGCCCGGGCCGACGACGTAAGCGTGGCGTTAGCGGACCCAGGACGGCAGCGGGATCAGTTTCACCACCTGCGGGTCGTGGTCGGAGATCTGGTCCGGGAACTCCGCGTTCATGTGGATGACGTCGTACGCCGAGGCCGGGCGCAGGTTCTGCGAGATCAGGATCTGGTCCAGGATCTGGCTGTTGCCCTCGAACACGTAGGAGTACCGCTCCTTCAGCGGCAGCGTCCGCGGCAGGTCGACCAGCGCGGTCTTGCCCGAGCCGACCAGGATGTCCGCGGTCTCCGACCAGTCGAAGTCGTTCAGGTCGCCCAGTACGACGACGTTCGCGCCCTTGTCCTTCGCCAGGATCTGGTCCACGAAGCCGCGCACCACAGCGGCCTGCTGGTGGCGCTTCGGCGCGCTCGACTGCACCGGCGGCTGGAACCGGCCCCACAGCGGGTCGTCGCCACCCTTCGAGCTGAAGTGGTTCACGACCACGAACACGGTCTGCCCGTGCCACTTGAACTCGCCCGCGAGCGGCACCCGGGTCGCGGCCCAGGCCGGGTTCGCGGGGTCGATCCGGCCCGGCGACGAGCTCAGGTGCGGCCGGCCGGCGCGGTCGGTGACGATGGTGGTCGCGGCCGTCGGGCTGCCGCCCGGGGTGTCGACGAACTTCACCGGCTTGTCGGCCCGGTACAGGAACGCCACCCGGATGTTGCCACCCGGCTCACCGCCCTCGGCGTTGTTGACCGGGTCGATCTGCTTCCAGGTGTACTGCGGCCCGCCCGCCTTCACGATCGCGGCCGCGAGCATGCTCAGCGTCTTGTCCGCTGCCGTCGTACCGGAGTTGACCGCACCGTCGTTGTCCTGCACCTCTTCGAGACCGAGGATGTCCGGCGAGGCGAGGTTGTGCACGACCGCCTGCGCGAGGCCGTCGAACTTGGCGTCACCGTCGGACGGGTCGAGGTTCTCCACGTTGAACGTCGCAACCGACAGCTGCACCGGCGACGAGGCCTTGGTGGTCTCCCGCTTCACCCCACCGTCGACCACGGTCGGCGTCGTGGTCGGCAGGAACTTGAAGTTCCCGAACGAGTAGTCCAGGACACCGGTGACGGTGCCGGCCAGCTTGTCGCCGGTCTTCGCGTCCGGGATCGGCGTCAGGACGTCGTCCAGCAGCACCCGCTCCGGGTTGCTGTCGGTCTTCTGCAGCAGGATGCCGCCGCGCACGGTCCGCACACTCGAGCCCGCCGGTACGACGGACAGCTCGCGGAACGAGCTCGTCGGGCCGGTGACCTCGGGCTGGTTGATGCCCAGCCACATCCCCTCGAGCGACTCCCAGAAGTCCAGGCCGTCGCTGTCCGGGTCGAAGGCGGTCGCGGTCTTCTCCACGTCACCGGCGGCGTCGTCCTCGATCACGGTCGACGGCGGTACCCGTCCGCCCGGACCCACGATCGTCGCTGCCGGTACGGCGGCGGTCCCGGTGACCGTGATCTTCGCGTTGGTCAGCTCGGTGGTGGTCAGGTTCGTCGTACCGCCGGAGCCGCCCGGGCGGAACTCGGCGACCGATCCTTCGGCCGTCACCGCGTCGCCGACGGACACTGTCGGCGCGGTGCTGGTGAAGACGAACAGGCCCTCGCTGGTCGCCGGGTTGTCGTCCGGCTGCGGGTCCTGGAACCAGAACCCGTTGCTGCTCTTCGCGGTCACCACTCCGGTGACGCCGGTGACCTGCTTGCCCTCCAGCGGCGACCGGTGCGCGGCGCCCTGGATGTCGTGGATCTTCGCGTCGACGGGCGGTTCGGCCGGACCACCGGTCAGCGTGCCCGGCGACGGGTTGCCCGCGGCGAAGTCGGCGCCGTTGTTGTCGGTGTCCTTGGCCGGGTCGGTCCGCGCGGCCGAGGTGGTGTTCGACAGGCCCGGCGCGGGCGCGGTCTCGGAGTCGTTCGCGGTGCCGTAGCCGACGTAGTCCTTGACGGCCGGGTCGGCGTGGCAGGTCGCTCCACAGGCGAGTGCGGTCTGGTTCGTGACCAGCGCGATCTTGCCGGCGGTCGCCGACATCGGGATCGTCCCGGTGGCGTTCGGCGTCGGCATCGGCTGACCGTTGGCGCCACCACCCTCCTGGACGAGGTACGCCGTACCCGGGGCGATGCTGCCAGTCAGTTTGGTGACCTGCCAGGAGCTACCGCTCGCCGAGGCGTACTGGATCGACCAGCCGCTCACGTCGATCGGGGCCGAGCTGTTGTTGGTCAGCTCGACGAAATCGTTGGTGTACGGGGCGCCGCTGTTCCCGCCACCGCCGTACACCTCGGTGACGACCACATCGGTCGAAGCGGCCTGCGCGGGCGCGGCGGCGATCGCCACCGCCAGCCCGGAGGCGAGAAGACTCGTCGAGATCACTACGGCGCCCAGGCGGCGCCGCGGTTGGTTCAGGGCAGACATGGCCCGGATTCTCACACCGGCAAGGGGCCGTTCCAAGGGCCAACACATGAACAGCCGGTGTGCGTGCGAAAGGCACGGGTGATCATTCGCGCGGCGGCAGCTCGATGAGGTGGTACACCTCGACAGGCTCGGCCTTGCCCTTCAGCGCGAGCAGCCCGAGCGACTCGGTGCGCGCCGTCGGCAACTGTGCCTTGGTCGCCGGACCGATCGCCACGCCGCCGCCGGGTGCCTTGCCCTCGATCCGGGACGCGACATTCACCGTGTCGCCGATGACCGTGTGGGTGCGTCCGCCCTCCGTGCCGAGCAGGCTCACCGAAGCGATGCCGGAGTTGATCCCGACCCGGAACCGCGGCCAGTTCGGATGCGCGGCCCGCACGGTGGCCGCCGCCTCCTGCAGCGCCAGCCCGGCCGCGGCCGCCCGGACCGCGTGGTCCGGCTGGTCCCCGCGCTTGTTGAACGTGACCATCAGCGCGTCCCCGATGATCCGGTCCACGTCGCCGCCGTGCCGCCGGACCACCGGCGGGACGACGACCTCGAAGTACGTGTTGAGCATCGTGGTGACCTCGGCCGGGTCGTGATTCTCGGAGAACGTCGTGAAGCCCTCCAGGTCCGCGAACAGCACGCTCAGCTCGCGCCGTCCGGAGACCGTGTCCTCCTGGTACAGGTCCGCGAACCGCTCCTCGTACCACTGGATCCGCACCCCGGCGACGACCAGCACGAACGCGAGCAACAGCAGCGCGTGCCACTCCCACCAGGACAGCGCCCAGTTCCGGGCGAACGCCAGCGCGATCATCGCCTCGCCGAGCAGCACGAACGCCGCGACCATCGACAGCAGCATCAGCGACGGCCGGTCCCACCACGTCCGCAGGTAGCGGCCCGCGGTCACGCCGTACAGGAGGACGGCCGGTACGGCGAGCGTCGCGAGGATGCCGTCGGCAACTTCCGGGACGGACGTGGCGTGCAGCGGCGGCAACCGCAGTACCGATGCCGCCGCCCACAAGGCCATCAGGACGAGCAGTCCCGCGCGCAGCCTTCGGCCCCACTTGACGCCGGAGATCGACAGACTCGAGAGGAACGCGAACACCGACCCGAGTGCGACACCCACCGGTGTCGCAAGTGTGAAGCCGGCGTTGGGTGTGTCGAGCAGGACCTTCGGTGTCGCGAGTGCGTGCAACCCCAGGAACCCGGCCGCGGACAGGAACGTGAGCGATACGAACAACACGCGCGCATCACCACGACGCAGCGCCGCAGCGCCGGTCGCGTAGGCCAGCACGGCAGCCAGCGCGGCGGTGAGCAGCACCAGCCAGAAATGCGTCGGATGGTGTTCCCAGTGCACGTCGAGCTGGGATCTTCCGAGCAGTAGACCGAGGCCGACGATCGGGACGAGGAGGACCAGCGAGGTCAGGCCGACCATGGCCGGTGTGTAGGCGAAGCCCCGATCAGCCATCCGCCGAGACCTTGAGATGGGCGTGGATCTGTGACACCACCACAGACCCTTCACCCACGGCCGAGGCCACCCGCTTCACCGAACCCGACCGGACGTCCCCGATGGCGAAGACCCCGGGCAACGTCGTCTCGTAGGGCTGCGGTGGCCGGCCCGCGTCCCACGACGGATTCACGCCGGCGTCCGCACCGGTGAGCACGAACCCGCGCTGGTCGCGCGCCACCTGATCCGGCAGCCAGTCGGTCCCCGGCACCGCACCGATCATCACGAACAGCCCGTCGATCGGGATCGACTCCTCGGCGCCCGTCCGGCGGTCCCGCAGCGTCACGTGCTGCAGCCGCCCGTCGTCACTGCCACCGTCGACGACCTCGCTGGACGCCCGCACGGTCACGTTCTCCGCCGCGTCGATGGCGTCGATCAGGTACTGCGACATACTCGCCGTCAGGTCTTCGCCGCGGATCACCAGCAGCACGTGCCGGCAGTACTTGGCCAGGTGGATCACCGCCTGTCCGGCCGAGTTCCCGCCGCCGACCACGCACGCGTCCCGGCCCGTCAACCCGTGGGCCTCCGACACGCTCGCGCCGTAGTACACGCCGTTCCCGACCAGCGCCTCCAGCGCCGGTACTTCGAGACGCCGGTACGACACGCCCATCGCCAGGACCACGGCCCGCGCGGTCACCTCGCCCACGTCACCGATCACCGCGCGGAACTCACCGTCCTGCTGCTCCAGCTTCTCGATCGTGCGCATCAGCACGAAATGCGCTCCGAACACCCAGGCCTGCTGATATCCGCGCTGCGCCAGCTCGGACCCGCGGATACCGCGCGAGAACCCCAGGTAGTTACGAATCAGCGAACTCGTCCCGGCCTGCCCGCCGATCGACTCTCGCTCCACGACGAGCGTTCGCAACCCCTCGGACGACGCGTACACGGCTGCCGCCAGCCCGCCCGGACCGGCGCCGATCACCAGCATGTCGAACGCACTGTCCTCGGACTCCAAGGTCGTTGGTACGCCCCACGCCTCGGCGATCTCCGCATCGGTCGGGTCGTGCAGGACCGGCCCGCCGATCGCCGGCATCCAGACCAGCACCCCAGGACCGGGGTCCGGCTCGCCGATGAACTCCAGCGCGTCGGTCGCGAGACTCGAGCCACTCGGCCGGAACGCGCTCGGGATCCCGTTGCGGGCCAGCAGGCTGCGGATCGCCTGACCGCGCACCGAGTTCTCCGCGGCGATCACGACCACTTCCCGCAGGTTCGCGACCTCGTACCGCGACCACTCCTGGATGAACTCGGCGACGGTCCGGTGGAACAACTCGTCGCGGACGGTCCACGGCTTGAGCACGTAGTAGTTGATGTCGCCTACCGACATCGCGGACAGGATCGCCGACGCCGTCGTCCGGTCGGCCCAGGCACCCCACTCGATCAGCAGCGCGCGGCGCGCGTCCGGGTGCGCGGTCCGGGCGGTCGCCAGGACCCGGGCCCGGTCGTCGTCGGCGAGCGCCTGGTCGACGAGCACCACCGCGACCCGCTGTTCCCAGCCGTGTGCTTGCTGTAGGCAAGTGATCGCGGCGTCGGCGGTGAGCTCTCCGCGGACCCTGAAATCCACGCCGAAGGCTCGGTCGAGCTCGGTCTCGCAGCGTTCCAGACGCTCCGGGTCGGCGTCGACGACCAGCAGCAACGGCCGGGCCGCACGCAGTTGCGGCCGTGCCTGGACAGCGCCTCCGGGTTCCCCACCCATGCTTGTGACGGTAGGTCCGCGCCACCGTGGTGGCAATGGCCAAAACGCTTGTTCGCCGGCCACGCCCACCCCAGAGGGACAGGACCGGCGAACCCTTCTAGAGCGTCAGTTCACGCTGACCGCGGACCAGGCCGCGGCGACCGCCGCCCGCTCGGCACTGCTCGCGCCGTACAGGTCGGTGGCCGCGCTCAGCGTCGCGGTCCGGGCCTGCGCGTACGTCGTACCGCTGGTCATGTACGTCGTCAGCGCGCGGAACCAGATCTTGCCGAGCTTGTCGTGGCCGATGCCGGTGAGCGTCGAGCCGTTGCAGGTCGGCGAGTTGTGCGGCAGACCGCCGATCGTCTTCGCGCCGGTGCCCTCGGCGAGCAGGTAGGCGAAGTGGTTCGCGATCGCGGACGAGTAGTGCACGTCCAGGTTGCCGACATCGGAGGAGTAGCAGTCCGGCGACGTACCGTCCCGGCTCGGCTTGTCCATGAAGCGCAGCGCCTGGCGGTCCTTCATGATCTTCTCGCCGATGTAGTAGTCACCGGGGTCGGAGGTGTTGTTCGCGTAGAACTCGACCATCGTGCCGAAGATGTCGCTGGTCGCCTCGTTCAGGCCACCGGACTCACCGGAGTACGTGAGGTTCGCGGTGTGCTCGGTGACGCCGTGGGACATTTCGTGGCCGGCCACGTCGAGCGAGACGAGCGGACCGGCAGCCACGTTGTCGCCGTCGCCGTACGTCATCTGCTTGCCATCCCAGAAGGCGTTCACGTAGTTCGAGCCGTAGTGGACGCGGCTCGGGACGCCCTTGCCGTCGCCGAAGATGCCGTTCCGGCCGTGCACGAACTTGTAGTAGTCGAACGTGGTCGCGGCGCCGTAGTGCGCGTCGACGGCCGCCGTCGCCCGGTCCGCGTTGCTGCCGGAACCCCAGTGGTTGTCGGCGTCGACGAACTTCGTCGGCGTCGGGCAGCCGAGCTGGAACAGCTGGCACAGGATCGAATCGGTCTTGTTGTTCGCGTCGGCGGTGAAGCCGTTCCCGCGGGTCGCGTCGGTCAGCGTGAAGCCGCCGGTCGCCGTGCTCGTCTGGAGCGGCACGGTGCCGGAGTACAGGCTCTTGCCGTCACCGGTCGCGGTCTCGATGTGCTGCTCACTGACCAGCTTCGCACCGGTCAGGGCGTCGATCGTGGTGGTGACGCGGCTCGGCGTACCGTCGACCTGGGTGCCGGCCGTGGTGACCAGGTAGGCCAGCCGGGGTGCACCCTTGCGAGCCTCGATCACCAGACTCGGCTTGCCCTTGGTCTTCAGGCCTTTGGTGAGCGCCTTGGACGTCGCGGTCGCGACGCTGACCTTCGGCGTACGGGCGACGTTCGCGCTCCGGCTCAGGGTCAGGCTGGCGCTCTTGAAGGCGCCGTCCTTGGCCTGGTGGACGACGACGTCGCCGCCGAGGACCTGGAGGCCGCCGATGGTGCGGTCCATCCGGACATGGCTGCTGCCGTCCTTGTCGACGATCACGTCCTTGACCACGAACGCGTCGGCCGTGGTGGCCCGCAGTGCGGTCAGGTTCTTGCTGACCGCTGCCTTGGCGTCGGCGACGGCCGCAGCGGGAGTGGGGACAGGTGACGCCGCCGGAGCACCGGTGGCAGTCGTGGCGCTGGTCAGTCCGAGGGCGGTGGTGGTCGCCACTGCAGTCGCAGCGGCGAACAGGGCGGATCTGTTCATCCTCGCGCTCCTTGTCAGGTGTCCCGGGGGCCTCACGCCCCAGGAACGAGGTGCTGGAACGTTACCGCTCGGTCACGTGGCGTGGCCAGGGGTCGAGAAAACTTGCCTTTCCGCCCTGTGGCCGACGGAATTGGTCGGTCCGGGGCGATACCGTCACGGGATGGCGAAGAGCACGGCGGTGGTCGTCACCGCGGGGGACCGGGAGGTCCGGGTCTCCAGCCCCGAGCGGATCGTGTACGAGGCGACCGACTGGGCTCCGGAGGTCACGAAGCTTCAGGTGTGCGAGTACTTCATCGCGGTGCGGTCGGCGTTCATGCACGCCTCCGGCGACCGCCCGGTCGCGCTGGAGCGCTGGCCCGGCGGATGGCGCGAGGGGATGACGCTGTCGGTGGACGCGGTCGGCCGCCAGACGGGTGACGGGTTCTACTCGAAACGGCTGCCGAAGGGCGCGCCGGACTGGCTCGAGACCTGCCGCGTGCTGACGCCGAACAACCGGCCGATCGACGAGCTGTGCCTGACCGAGATCGCGTCCGTGGTCTGGGCGGCCCAGATGGGCACGCTGACGTTCCACCCGTGGGCGGTGCGGAAGGGCGATCTCGACCGTCCGGACGAGCTGCGCATCGACCTCGATCCACAGCCCGGCGCGACCTTCGCGGATGCCCGGCGGGTGGCCGGCGTCGCTCGGGAACTGCTCGAAGAGCTGGGGCTGCGCGGATACCCGAAGACGAGCGGCAACCGGGGGATCCACATCTACGTGCGGATCCGGCCGGAGTGGTCCTTCGACGAGGTCCGGCACGCCGCGATCGGCCTGGGGCGGGAGCTCGAGCGGCGCGACGACGGCGTCACCACGGCCTGGTGGAAGGAGGAGCGCGGCGACGCGTCCATCTTCCTGGACTTCAACCAGAACCTGCGTGACCGGACGGTCGCCGGCGCCTGGTCGCTGCGGCCGCGACCGGGAGCCCCGGTGAGTACTCCGCTGACCTGGGAGCGGCTGGCCGAGGTCGACGATCCGCGGGCGTTCAACCTGCACACGGTTCCGGAGTACCTCGCCGACGGCGACCCGTGGGCGGACATGGACGAGACGTCGTACTCGCTCGACGTGTTGCTGCGGCTGTGGGAGGACCTGCCCGGCGGCGAGCTGAACTTCCCGCCGGACTATCCGAAGATGCCGGGGGAGCCGCCGCGCGTGCAACCGAGCAAGAAGGTTGCCGAGCACTGGGACGAACAGGGCAACAGGATCCCGGACTGACACTTCGTGAGCCTGTCTCGTCGGGTGGGGTGTCAACACGTTCACTCGCTAGGAGAGACACCCTTATGGACGCTCGTCTGAACCTGTTCACCAACCCGGTGATCGGCAAGTTCATCAAGCACCTCAACGCGGGGGCGCGGGTCGCGCTGGACGCCGGTGTTCCGCTCAGCACCATCGAGCTGATCGACCTGCGGGTCAGCCAGATCAACGGCTGCGCGGTCTGCGTGGACATGCATTCGAAGGATCTCGCACACCACGGCGAGAGTGCGGTCCGCATCAACCTCGTCGGGACCTGGCGCGAGGCGACCGTCTACACCGACGCCGAACGCGCCGCGCTGGCGCTCGCCGAAGCCGGCACCCGGATCGCCGACGCCGCCGGGGGCGTCCCCGACGACGTGTGGCTGAACGTCACCAAGTACTACGACGACGACCAGGCGGCCGCCCTGGTCATCGCGATCGCCGGCATCAACACCTGGAACCGCATCAACATCATCACCCAGCAGCCGGCCGGCGATTACGTACCGGGCCAGTGGGGGTGAGTGCGGATCTGCAGGCCATCACAATCGCCGGTGAAGCGCCGCGCTAAGCGTGACTCTCGCGGGGAGAACCGGATTGTGATGGCCTGGCGGTCCGCCGCTCACGGTCAGATGGTTCGGAGTGCGCCGCCGTCGATCGGGATGATCGTGCCGGTCAGGTAGGAGGCGGCGGGGGAGAGGACGAAGGCGGCGACCCGCCCGAACTCGTCGGGGTCACCGTAGCGGCGCAGCGGGATGGTCTTCTCGGAGGCCCGCCGGGCCGCGTCCGGGTCGCCGCCCTTGCCGTCGAGCTCCTTCAGGCGGTCGGTGGCGATCCGGCCCGGCATCAGGCCGTTCACCCGGATGCCGTTCGGGCCGAGCTCGTCGGCGAGCGTCTTCGCGACCATCGCCAGGCCGGGGCGGAGACCGTTCGAGATCGCCAGCCCGTTGATCGGGGACTTCACCGACGACGACAGCACGAAGGCGATCGACGTACCCTCCGCGCCGGTCCGCGCGACGGCGCGCGCGATCCGCAGCCCGCCGAGGAACACGCTGTCGAAGGCCGCCCGCCAGTCCTCCTCGTCGGTGTCCAGCGCGGTGCCGGGCCGGGGACCGCCGACGCTGATCAGGGCGCCGTGCAGCTCGCCCCACTTCGCGACCGCGGTCGCCGCCAGCCGTTCCGCGCTGTCCGGCTCGGCGTTGTCGACCGGGATCCCGACGACGTTCGGCCCGAGCTCGGCGGCGGCCCGCGCGATCGACTCCTCGTTGCGGCTGGAGATGACCAGCCGCGCGCCTTCGGCGGCAAGGGCCTTCGCGGTGGCGAAGCCGAGTCCGGCGCTGGCGCCGGTGACGATGTAGGTGCGATCGCGCAGTCCGAGGTCCACGTCACCATCCTGCCGCACCGCACCCCGGAGCGCACCTCGACAGTTCGTGGCCGACGGCAAGAACCCGCGCCGGCGGCGTCGATTCCCAGGCGGGGCGATTCCTAGTACGCCGAGCGCCGTAATGGTGACTCGGCGGTGGTCAGGTGCCACGCGGTGTTCACCAGACCGAGGTGCGAGAACGCCTGCGGGAAGTTCCCGAGCATCCGGCCCGTGGTCACGTCGTACTCCTCCGCGAGCAGTCCGACGTCGTTGCGGAGGGCAACGAGCTTGTCGTACAGGTCCCGGGCCTCGCCGACCCGCCCGGTCATCGCCAGCGCGTCGGCCAGCCAGAACGAGCAGATCAGGAACGTCCCCTCGCCATCGGTCAGCCCGTCGTCGGTGTGGTCGGCCAGATACCGGCGGACCAGCCCGTCCGCCGCCAGCTCCCGCTGGACCGCGTCCACGGTCCCGACCACTCGCGGATCGTCGGCCGGCAGGAACCCGACCTGCGGGATCAGCAATACGGCGGCATCGAGCGCCTTGCTCCCGTACGCCTGGGTGAACGTGTTCCGCTCCGCGTCGTACGCCTGCTCGAGGACCGCTCGATGGATCTCGTCCGCCCGCGCGCGCCACTGTTTCGCGGGCCCGCGCAGCCCGAACCGCTCGACCGCCCGTGCAGCCCGGTCGAACGCCACCCACGCCATCACCTTCGAGTAGGTGAAGTGCTGCCGCCCGCCGCGGACCTCCCAGATCCCTTCGTCGGGCTGGTCCCACACCTCGTCGAGGTGCCGCATCAGAGCGTGCTGCACCTCCCACGCCTCGTCGGTCGCCCCGATCTGGGCCTCCCGGGCGAGCGCGAGGACGTCCATCACCTCGCCGTACACGTCGATCTGCAGCTGCTCCGCGGCCGCGTTCCCGACTCGCACCGGTGCCGAGTCCGCGAACCCCGGCAGCCAGGGGGCCTCGAACTCGGGGAGCCGGCGTTCACCGGTCACGCCGTACATGATCTGCAGGTCCTCCGGCGAGCCCGCGATCGCGCGCAGCAGCCAGTCCCGCCAGGCGTGCGCCTCGTCGCTGTACCCGCAGCGCAGCATCGCGGAGAGCGTCATCGTTGCGTCGCGCAACCAGCAGTACCGGTAGTCCCAGTTCCGCCCGCCACCGAGCATCTCCGGCAGCGATGTGGTCGGCGCCGCGACGATGCCGCCCGAGGGCGCATAGGTGAGCGCCTTCAGCGTCAGCACCGAGCGGGTGACCTCCTCGCCGACGGTGATCGAGCTGGTGCTGCGCGCGACCCATTCCGTCCAGAACGACTCGGTCGGCTCCAGCGACCCGAGCGCGTCCGTCGGCTCCGGCACCGGGTGGTGCGACGGATGCCAGGTCAGCACGAACCAGGCCCGGTCGCCCTCCGAGACCCGAAAGTCCGAGTACGTCGTGAGATCGCGCCCGTACTGGTGGACGTCGGACCGCAACGACACCGCGTCCGGACCCGCGATCGCGTCCACCTGACCATCAGAGCGCCGTACCCACGGGACCACGTGACCGTAGTCGAACCGCAGCTTCAGCTCGGAGCGCAGATCCACGGACCCGCTGACACCCTCGACGATCCGTACGACGTCCGGTGCGGCATCCCGTGGTGGCATGAAGTCGATCACCCGGACCGTTCCGCCGGGCGTCGTCCACTCGGTCTCCAGGACCATCGTGTTGCCTCGGTACCGGCGGTTGCTGACCGCGTCCGCGGCCCGGGGTGCGATCCGCCAGTGCCCGTTGTCGTCGCTGCCGAGCAGCGCCGCGAAGCAGGCCGGCGAGTCGAAGCGCGGGAAGCACAGCCAGTCGATCGATCCCTGCTTCGACACCAGTGCGGCGGTCTGCAGGTCACCGATCAGCGCATAGTCCTCAATCCGGCGTTCCGGCGTGGGCCTGCGGCCGGTCGGCGGCTTCTGGTTCCTGCTTCGCGGACTTGCCAACGCGCGCCTCCTGTCGGGAGAAGTAGACGAGCCCACCGATGGCCAGCAGGGCGAAGAAGAACCACTGCAGGGCGTAGAAGAAGTGTGGACCATCGTCGATCTCCGGCCCCGGGAAGCCGCTGAACGCGGCGTCGTTGGCCGGCTCCTGCTTGTCGACGGTCAGGTACCCGTCGTACAGGTTCAGCCCGAGGACCTTCGCGAAGTCGGGCCCGTTGATGAGTCGCGCCGTACCGTCGTCCGGGGTGCCGCCGTTGGTGTGGCCGCCGCGTTCGCTGCGCTGCAGGCGGCCGGTGACCGTGACCTCACCCGTCGGTACGGCGGGAACGTGCGTCGGCATCAGCTCGGAACTCTGCCGCGCCAGGAACCCGCGGTCGACCAGGACCGCCTTCCCGTCGGCGAGGATCAGCGGCGTGACGATCTCGAACCCGGGTTTGTCCTGGACGTTGCGGTACTTGAGGATCACCTGCTTCGAGGCGTCGTACCGGCCTTTGACGACCGCCGTGCGCCAGGCGTGCTGGTCACCGACGACGCCCTGCGGCCCGACGATCTGGTCGATCGGCGCGGGCGCGGCGGCCAGGTTGGACCTGGTGACCTCGTTCCGCGCTTTGCGCTCGTCGAGGCGGTGGAACTGCCAGCGACCGAGCTGCACGCACACGGCGGCGAGCAGGAGGACTCCCAGCGCGGCGGCTACCCAGCGGACATTCATCAAGCGGACCACGTCTCGAACTTAAGCCATACCCTGAAATGCCCGACGCGCGGCACGTACGCTGAGGGGATGACGGCGATCGAGGAAGTCACGGCGACGGGGCTGGCGGACCGCTACGGCCGGGTCGCCACGGACCTCCGCGTCTCGCTCACCGACCGCTGCAATCTGCGCTGCACGTACTGCATGCCGGAGGAGGGCCTCGACTGGCTCGCCAAGCCCGAGCTGCTCACCGACGACGAGGTGGTCCGCCTGGTCTCGGTGGCCGTGACCCACCTCGGTGTGAACGAGATCCGCTTCACCGGCGGCGAACCGCTGCTGCGCCGCGGTCTGGTCGGCATCGTCGCCCGTACGACGGCCCTCGCGCCCCGCCCGGAGGTGTCGCTGACCACCAACGGGATCGGACTCTCCCGGCAGGCCGGGGCCCTGAAGGAGGCCGGCCTGGATCGGGTGAATGTGAGCCTCGACACGGTCGACCAGGAGACCTTCCAGCGGCTCACCCGCCGGGACCGGTTGAAGGACGTGATCGCCGGTCTCGAGGCCGCCCACGACGCCGGTCTCACGCCGGTCAAGGTGAACGCGGTCCTCATGCGCGGCGTGAACGACGAGCAAGCGCCGCAATTGCTGGAGTTCTGCCTCGAGCGCGGGTACGAACTGCGGATCATCGAGCAGATGCCGCTGGACGCGCAACACGGCTGGGACCGGTCGACGATGGTCACCGCCGACGAGATCCTCGACAAACTCGGCGCCCGGTTCGCGCTCACCCCGGACGACGCGTCGAAACGCGGGAGCGCCCCGGCCGAGTCGTTCCTGATCGACGGCGGTCCGCAGACGGTCGGCATCATCGCGTCGGTCACCCGGCCGTTCTGCGGTGACTGCGACCGGGTCCGGCTGACCGCCGACGGCCAGATCCGGGACTGCCTGTTCGCGCGCACCGAGTCCGACCTGCGGAGCGCGCTGCGGGACGGGGCCGACGACGCCGAACTGGCCGACCGCTGGCGGCGCGCGATGCGGAACAAACTGCCGGGTCACGGCATCAACGACCCGAGCTTCCTGCAACCGGCGCGGCCGATGTCAGCGATCGGCGGCTGAGGCCGAACAGGTCGCGAAACCTGTCGCGAAACCTGTCGCGATAGCTGTAGTGATACCGGTTGCGATACCGGCCCAATCCGGAAATGTACTTTTTCGGTGTCGCGCATTCACCCCGTGAATGGTTCGACCTCGCGCAGGAATGACCGCCGGCCGAGGAAGTCGGACAAGCTCTCCTTGTGTTCGTCGCAGGCGAGCCAGGTCTTCCGCCGGTCCGGGGTGTGGATCTTCGGGTTGTTCCACAGCAGGGACCAGGTGGCGGCGTTGCCGCAGCCGTTGGCCGAGCAGACGGCCGGTGAGGCGTGTTCAGTCATCCATTCCTCTGCATTCCTGATGCCTCAAGTAATCAAAAGCCCGGACAAAATGAAGCGACGTCGGACAGCCACGGGGGGAGCCGTCCGACGCCGCATCAAGTCTCTGAATTCCACTCGTGAACTTCAGAGCACGCGGGAGATTCTGACACGGATCAGCACAAGTTTTCCAGTCCCGGCCCAGATCACTTTTCGGTGTCGGTCCGAAGGTCGTCACGGGGCTCCTGACGAGCCTCTTCCTCGGCAGGTACGACGACCGTCGGACGCTCCCCGATCGCGGGCCGCGCGGGCGCCACATAGGGGTCCGCGGCGGGCTCCGTCGTCGACCGATGGGCGTTCGCCAGCACCACCGCGAAGTACGGCAGGGCGATCGCGCCGACGACGAACAGCCAGCGCCACGGCGACGGGGTCAGGACCGCGAGGACGAAGCACACGATCCGGATCGACATCATCCACGCGTAGCGCACGATCCGGCTGTCCAGGTCCTCGGACCGCCCCGGCTGCGCGCTCGTCACCGAAACGACGTGCTCGCCACTCCGCTCATGGCGTCTTGACATCTATCCTCCTCAGCAAGAACAACGGTACGCCGCGTCGTCCGCCCGCGCGCAGCTGGATGGAGAGGAACGTCGCAATGACCGATCGCACCTACCGCGTCACCGAGATCGTCGGCACCTCGAAAGAGGGCGTGAACCAGGCCATCACCAACGGCCTCGCCCGGGCCGGCGAGACCCTGCGGCACCTCGACTGGTTCGAGGTCACCGAGATCCGCGGCCACCTCGTCGACAACGAGATCGACCACTACCAGGTGGGTATGAAGGTGGGCTTCCGCCTCGAAGACTCCTGACTCCGAACCTCCGGCCCCAGTGGGATAGCGTTCCTCCGACCGACGACGTGAGGAGGGCTTGTGGGCAGGTCTGTGCTGGTGACCGGAGGCAACCGGGGGATCGGGCTGGCGATCGCCACGGCGTTCAAGGAGGCCGGTGACCAGGTCGCCGTGACCTACAACTCCAGCCCGCCGCCGGAGGGTTTCCTGGCGGTCAAGTGCGACATCACCGACCAGGAGCAGGTCGACGCTGCCTTCGAGACCGTCCAGGAGCAGCAGGGCCCGGTCGAGGTGCTGGTGGCCAACGCCGGCATCACCCGCGACACCCTGCTGCTGCGGATGTCCGACGACGACTGGGACACGGTGCTGCAGACCAACCTGACCGGCTCGTTCCGGGTCGCCCGGCGCGCCGCGAAGGGCATGCTGCGGTTGCGCAAGGGCCGGATCGTGTTCATCTCCTCGGTGGTCGGCCTGCTGGGCTCGCCGGGCCAGGTGAACTACGCGGCCAGCAAGTCCGGCCTGATCGGGATGGCCCGGTCGATCGCGCGCGAGCTCGGCAGCCGGGGCATCACCGCGAACGTGGTCGCCCCCGGGTTCGTCGAGACCGACATGACCGCGGTGCTGCCGGAAGACACCCAGAAGCAGTACCTGAGCCAGATCCCGCTCGGCCGGTTCGGGCTCAGCGAGGAGATCGCGAACGCGGTCCGCTGGTTGTCGTCGGAGGAGGCCGGGTACATCACCGGTGCGGTGATCCCGGTCGACGGCGGCATCGGCATGGGCAACTAACTCATCTCGACGAGAAAGGGCATGCCGGTGGGCATCCTCGACGGCAAACGCATCCTGGTCGCGGGCGTCACGCTCGACTCCTCGATCGGTTTCGCGACCGCGAAAGTGGCGCAGGAGCAGGGTGCGACCGTGCTGATCTCCAACTTCGGCCGTGCGCTGAGCATCACCAAGCGGATCGCGAAGCGGCTGCCGACCGAGCCGCCGGTGCTGGAGCTCGACGTCACGAACGCCGAGCACCTGGCCGCGCTCCCGGATGCCGTCCGCGAGCACGTCGACGGGCTCGACGGCGTCGTGCACTCGATCGCCTACGGCAACCCGGAGACGATCCTCGGCGGCAAGTTCCTGGACGGGCCGTGGGACGATGTGGCGCAGGCGGTGCACGTGTCGGCGTACAGCCTGAAGGCGCTGGCCGTCACCTGCGCGCCGCTGATGGGCCGCGGTGGCAGCGTCGTCGGGATGACGTTCGACGCGACCGTCGCCTGGCCCGGGTACGACTGGATGGGGGTCGCCAAGGCGGCCCTGGAGTCCACCAACCGGTACCTGGCGCGCGATCTCGGCGCACAGGGGATCCGCTGCAACCTGGTGTCGGCCGGTCCGCTGAAGACGCTGGCCGCGAAGGCGATCCCGGGCTTCGAGAAGTTCGAGGAGCCGTGGCTGGACCGCGCCCCGCTGGGCTGGGACCCGTCCGACCTGGAGCCGACCGGCCGTACGATCGTCGGCCTGCTCAGTGACTTCTTCCCCGCGACCACCGGCGAGATCGTGCACGTCGACGGTGGCTACCACGCGATGGGAGCGTAGTGGCCACTTCTCTCGTCGAGCTCCGCGTCCTGGACGGAGCCAACCTCTACTTCAGCCGCGCCGCGGTCAAGCTGACCCTCGACGTGTCGGCGCTCGTGGACGCCCCCTCCCCGGCGGCGAAGGCGTACGCGCAGGCGATCGGTCTCGGCAGCACGCGCCCGGGCCGGATCGGGTCCGGATTCCGGCAGCGGTTCGCGATCCGGGTCGCGGGTCACGTCGTACGCCGGATCGCGCGCGAGGCGGGGATCGGGCGGATCGGCGTCCGGGTGCGCCCCGAGGCCGACGTACGGCGGCTCGTGGTGGCGTTCCCGTGGGCGCACGAGGGCCGGGCGCGGGCGCTCGGCGCGGCGATCGTCGAGGTCCTGGACGCGTTCGGTTCCGAGGACCTGTCCGAGCTGTTCACGGCTGTGGGTGAGCGGGTGCGGGACGAGCCGCCCGGCAACCCGCCGCCGACGATCCGGCCGAAGGTGCCGGTCGTCGCGGTCACCGGCACGAACGGCAAGACCACGACGTCGCGGATGATCGCGCACATCGGCCGCGCCGCCGGCCTGCACGTCGGCTGGTCCAGCACCGACGGCGTCTACTTCGACGGCGAACTGGTGAAGTACGGCGACTTCTCGGGTCCGAGCGGCGCGGGACAGGTGCTGTCCCAGCCCGGGATCGAGCTCGCGGTGACCGAGACCGCCCGCGGCGGGATCCTGCGCCGCGGCATCGGCGTCGCGTACAACGACGTCTCGGTGGTCACCAACGTCAGCGCGGACCACCTCGGTCTGGGCGGGATCGACACCATCGACCAGCTCGCCGAGGTGAAGGCGGTCATCACCCAGATCACCCGCCCGCGCGGCTGGTGCGTGGTGAACGGCGACGACCCGCGGACGTTCGCGATGCGGCTCGGTTCGCCGGCCAAGTGCTGGGTGTTCTCGCGGGACCCCGACTCGCCGTCGATCCGGACCGTGCTGGACGCGGGCGGCCGGGCGACGACCGTGCTCGACGGGTTCGTCACGGTGCTCGACAACTCTCGCGACCCGGAGCCGCTGCTCAAGGTCGTCGACGTACCGATGACGCTGTCCGGGCTGTCGCACTACAACGTGGAGAACACGCTGGCCGCGGCGTCGGCGGCGCTCGGGCTCGGGCTGCCGCGGGCGGCGGTGATCGAGGGGCTGAGCACGTTCGCCCCGAACGAGAACAACCCCGGCCGGATGAACATGTACTCGCTGCGCGACTTCACCGTCGTCATCGACCTCGCCCACAACGAGGCCGGGCTGGAAGCGCTGCTCGAGATCATGAACGGTGTCCGGCCGGAGGGTGGCCGGCTGATGCTCGCGCTCGGCTCGCCCGGTGACCGCTCCGACGACATGGTCGCGGCGCTCGGTGCGATGGGTGCGCGGGCGACCGACCGGATCGCGATCGGGCACAAGGACGACTACTTGCGCGGGCGGCCGCCGGAGGAGCTCGAGGCGGTGTTCCGGGCGGGAGCCGCGTCGGTCGGCGTGGACGACGTACCGGCGTATCCGACCGAGACGGCGGCGGCGCAGGCGCTCGCCGCCGAGGCGCGGACCGGGGACGTGGTGGCGGTGATGTCTCTGCAGCATCGGGCGAGTCTTGACGCCTGGTTGCGGTCCGAGGGAGCTACTGTCGACACACCGGAGACCTTGAAGAGCAAGGTCGAGAAAGCCCAGCACTAGCCCCGTCCGCCCCCAGCACGGACCGGTTGGGGCGGGAACGGGGTTGCGATGCGCTACCTGTGGTCGGTCCCGGCCGCGGTGGTCGCCTGGTTCGTGGGCGGCTTCTCCGCGACGTACCTGAAGGGGTTGCCGGAGGGTACGACGATGTTCGTGCCGCCCCGGGTCGACTTGGTGCTGCTCGGCGGCTTCGCGGGTGGCGTGCTCGCCGGGTTGCTGGTCGCGCGGATCCGGATCGCCGTACCGCTGGTGCTGGTAGTCGCCGGGGGTCTGTGGTGCCTGAGCGGGAACTCGTTCGCCGACCGGAACCTGCTGATCACGTTGCTGGTGGCAAGCGCTCTCGGCGGGTTCTTCGGTGCCCTGGGCACCAAGAGTTCGGTGGTCGCGGCGTTCGCGCTGGCGCTGCCGGTCGCCTGGACGGCGCTCCGCCCGGCCGAACAGCTGACCGAGTGGCGCTGGCTGTGGCAGCTCAACGGGCTGCTCGTCGGTGCCGGTCTCGCGCTGCTGCTGTACGTCGCCTGCTGGAAGCGCGGGTGGCGCTCGGTCGGGTCGTGGCTCCCGCTGATCGGCTTCTACCTGGTGTCGTTCGGTGTCGTCGAGTCGGTCCGGCTGGTCAGCAACTCGTCCGGCAAGACGATGGACGCGGTCGGCGACGCGTCCACCGAGGCGTTCTTCCAGTCCTTCGAGCCGATGCTGCGCGAGTACTGGCCGTGGCTGGTCGTCGGCGTACTGCTGGCGATCCCGATGACCGCGCTCAAGCTGCGCGCCCTGCCGCCACCGCCGCCCCCGCCGGACCCGTACGCCGACCGCTCGAACGACGCCGTACTGTCCGACGACCTCGACTGGATCGACCAGGAGGACCCGCGTCGCCGGATCCTCCCGCGTCGTCAGCCTGCCTCCTAGCTCGTCGCGGTGACCGCGGTGATGTCGGACTCGCCGGCGGGGACGACGAGCGCGAAGAACCGGAACGCCGTTGTGACCGGTGTGCCGACCGCGGGAGCGGTGTAGCTCTTGCCGCCTGCGGTGATCCGCACCGTGCGGGCATCGACGGACACTGCACCCATAATCAGGGTCAGGTTGGCCGGTGATCCGAGGTTCGGCACGTTCGCCGGTGTGGTCTGGTATCGGACGCCCTGGCGCGACGGCCAGTCCGCGGAGCAACCGTTGGCCCCACCGAAGCTCTTCGCCGGGCCCTCGTCGGTCACGATCAGGCAGGACTTGTTGCGGTTGTAGGCCGCGACGGCCCAGCTCTCGTTCGGGATGCTGCCGCTGGTCACGTAGAAGGCCGGCGCGTACTTGAGCGACTCCGGCTGCTTCGTGAACGCCGCCTCCTCGGACCAGGGCTCGGGGAGCGGCGTGTAGGTGTACTCGAGCGTGGTGCTCCTCGTGCTGGGCTTCGCGGTGGGAGAGGTCGCCACGCCCGGCTCGGCCGAGTGCAGTTGGCCGAGGACCGAACTGGTCACCACGACGGCGGCCGTCGCGACCACCGCGGTCACGGACGCGGCCACGGTCCGGCGACGCTGCCGACGGCGCTTGATCCGCCGCCGGATCGCGACCGCGGGGTCCGCGGGCTCGGGCCGGTCCTCGGTCAGTACGGCGAACTTGGTGCTGAGGTCATCGGTCATCGGATCCCTCCTTCGGCCAGCTCGGCCAGCTCATCAGGGGTGTCGAACCGCCGCTCCAGCGCCGGCGCCGGCCGGACAGGAACTTGGTGGTGACGATCTTGCGCAGGTACCCCTCGGGGCTGCCGCCCTTCAGCTTGCGCCAGTGGAACCACAGCCTCGTGAACGCCTCCTGCGCCAGGTCCTCGGCCTTCTGATGGTCCAAGGTGAGCGCGTAGGCGAGCCGCGCGGTCGCGGTCCATCGCGCCCGCACGAAGTCGTCGAAGTCGTCGTCCGGTCTCATCGGCATCCCCTCATGCCCCTTGAACGCCTTGAACAGCGTCGCAGGGTGACAGGTCAGCCGAGAAGTTTCTGGCCCAGCCAGCCGCCGGGCTGGAAGCCGGGCGGCAGGGCGAAGACGGCCGAGCCGATGGTGGTGGTCCACTCGTTCAATGCGTCGGCGGCGTCCAGGCGGGTCAGCAGGGGGAGGAACTGGCTGGAGATGCTCGCCTGGTGGCTCAGGAAGACCAGGCCGGACTCGCGGGTGGCGCCGGTGTCCTGGACGTAGTTCAGGCCCTTGCGGAAGATCCGGCGGCCATCGTTCTCGGAATGGTGCGAGAGGCGGGCATGGGCGTTCTGCGCGATCACCGGGCGGCCGTCGGCGTCGCGGGCCTCGAGGTCGAGCTCGTCGTGCTCGGCGGTGCCGGTGAGAGGCGCGCCGGTGGCGAGTTTGCGGCCGACGGCGCGTTCCTGTTCGGAGCGGGTCAGTTCGTCCCAGGTGTCGAGGTTCATCCGGATCCGGCGGACGACGAGCATCGTGCCGCCGCGGAACCAGTCGGGGCCGTCGCTCGACCAGACGGTCTGGTCGAATTCCGGCGTACCGAAGGTGGGGTTGCCGGTGCCGTCGACCTGGCCGAAGAGGTTGCGGCCGGTGACGGGTTTGCCGTCGGCGCCTGTGCCGTCCCAGAAGCCGGTCTGACGCCAGACCGGGGTGGCGAAGGGCTTCGCGTCCGCGGTCAGCCGGCGTACTGCGTGCACCACGCTCACCGCGTCGTCGGCGGCGACCATCACGAGAAGGTCCCCGCCGGACCAGGCGGGCTGCAGCCGGTCGTGGCGCATCACCGGGATGTCGTCCAGGCCGATCGGCTTCTGTCCGGTCAGCGTGAACACCCGCGGGCCGAAGCCGACCGTCACGGTCAGGCCCTTGTTCGCCACCGCGAGCTCCGGCGCGGTGTCCCCGGGCGCCGCCCGCCCGTCGGCCAGCGCGACGATGTCGCTGCTCCACAACCGCAGCAACCGCCCGAGTCCCGCGCGATCGGTCCCGAGCTTGAACGCCACCAGTTCATTCGCCGCCGACGCCGCGCGGGCGATCCCCGGCTGATGGTCGCCGTACGGCGAGATCGTCCGCGAGACCGGCTGCTCCTTGCTGCCGTCGGTGCTCAGAGCAACAACACCGCCGGTTGCTGCGGCACCGGCGGCCGCAGCCCCGGCGTACCCGAAGAACTGCCGTCTACTGGTCACTTGCTCGTCGGGGTGGGGTGGTAGTGCTCTTCCTCCTCGGTGAAGGCCTTCACCGGCACCTTCAGGTCGTGCGTCGTGTTGTCGGAGAACTTGAGCGTCAGCGGTACTTCGTCACCGGGCGCGAGCGCCTGCTTGAGGGACATCAACATGATGTGGTCGCCGCCGGGGGAGAGGTGCGTGTGCGAGCCGGCCGGGACCGTGATCCCGCCGGCCTTCTCGCGCATCACCATCTTGCCGCCCTGCATCGCCATCTCGTGCAGCTGGACCACACCGGCGGCCGGAGAAGTTGCCGAGGTCAACTTCACGTCCGTGGTGCCGGGGTTGGTCAGCGACAGGAACGCGGCCGTCATCGTGGTGTCCTTCGTACCGGCGGTCGACCGTACCCAGGCGTCCTCGATCAGGATGCCTGGAGTTGTCACGGCTTCCTGCACAGCAGGCTTGGGTTCGTTGGAACCGCAGGCGGACACCAGGATCGGCAGGGCCGCGACGAGCGCGGCCGTCAGCAACTTCGTCTTCACGCAACGGGCAACGAGGCTTGCCCTAGGCAAGTTCCCGGGCAGCCTCTTCTGTGATCTCTTCGTCGGGCTTGACGAAGTCCGGGTCGCCGCCCTCGTCGCCCGACCGGGCGCCGGCCTGGGCCAGGTGCGACACCGACTCGAGCTCGGCCAGTACCTGCTGGTGCTGGTCGACGCAGAGCACGACGAGATCACCCGGGTTCGACAGCTCCAGCGCGAACCGTACGGCGTCCAGCTCGTCGAGGACCACGTCCACCCGGCGGCACCGCGCACCGTTGTCCATCGCGGCCTTCACACCGGCCACCACCAGCTCCGCCGACTCGCCGCGCTTGCGCCCACGCAACCGGACGTCCTCGCGGACGACGACCACGTCGAAGTGCTGGGCCGCGACCTCACCGAGCTCGCGGATGTCGTCGTCGCGCCGGTCGCCCGCGGTCGCGACCACACCGATCCGCGACGGCCGCCCGACCTCCGACGACGCGCTCAGGCTCTCGCCGATCCGGTCCACGAAGTCGCCGAGCATCCGCATCGCCGGCGCGTTGTGGCAGTAGTCGACGATCACGCTCCGCCCGTCGACGTCGATCTCGTTCAACCGCCCGGGGGACAGGTAGTACGACGTACTGAACGTCCGCAGGCCCTGCCGGATGTCGTGCAGCGGCGCGCCGGCCGCGAACGCCGCGGCGGCGGCCGCCATCGCGTTCTGCACGTTCATCATCGCCCGCCCGCCGAACGTCGCCGGCAGCAAGTGTGTCCACGCGAGCTGCATCGACCGCCGCCCGTGCTTCACCACGATCATGTCGCCGAGATCCGACCGCTCCAGGACGACAGCGCGACCACCGCGCCGGCAGTGCCCCTCGATGTAGTCGCGGACCTCGCTGCCCGGCTCGGCCATGCTGAACCACACGACCTGCCCCGAACACTTCCGCCGCATCTTGCGCACCAGCGGGTCGTCGGCGTTCAGTACGGCGTACCCCGTCCGCGGAACCGCCTCGACCAGCACCGCCTTGACGTCGGCGAGCTGCTCCAGCGTGTCGATCCCGCGCAGGCCGAGGTGATCCGGCTGGACGTTCAGGACGACGGCGACGTCGTTGCGCTCGTACCCGAGCCCTTCGCGCAGGATCCCGCCCCGGGCCACCTCGAACACCGCGAAGTCGACGCGCGGGTTCTGCAGCACCATCCGCGCGGACTTCGGGCCGGACGCGTCCTGGCGGATCACCAGCCGCTCGTCGATCACGATGCCGTCGGTCGACGTCATCCCGACCTTGCGGCCGAGGCCCTTGAACACGTGGCTGATCATCCGCGCCGTGGTGGTCTTGCCGTTCGTCCCGGTTACCGCGACGATCGGGATCCGGCTGGTCGCGCCCGGCGGGAACAGCATGTCGACGACCGGCTTCGCGATGTACTGCGGTTCGCCGATCGTCGGGTTGGTGTGCATCCGGAACCCGGGCGCCGCGTTCACCTCGCAGATCGCGCCGCCGGTCTCGCGCACCGGCTGGGTGATGTCCGGGCAGATGAAGTCGATGCCGGCGATGTCGAGCCCGATCATCCGGGCCGCCTCCTCGGCGATCTCGACGTTCTCCGGGTGCGCCTCCCAGGTACGGTCGATGGAGATCCCACCGGTGGACATGTTGCCGGTGAGCGTCAGCTTCACCATCTCGTCCTCCGGCGGTACGTCGTCCAGCTCGAACCCCTGGTCGCGGACCAGCGCCCGGGCCGCGTTGTTGATCGTGATCCGGGTCAGGATCTTCTCGTGGCCGACACCGCGGCGCGGGTCGGCGTTGGTGATGTCGACCAGTTCGGCGACGGTGTGGAGGCCGTCCCCGACGACGTGCGCGGGCACGCGTTCGGCGATCGCCTCCATCCGGCCGTTGATGATCAGGCACCGGTAGTCCTTGCCGGTGACGAAGTTCTCCACGATCACGTACCCGCGCCGGGACTGCTCGGCGGCGATCGGGAACGCCTCCCGGACCGCGTCGGCGTCCAGCAGGTTCAGGCAGACGCCACGCCCGTGGTTGCCGTCCAGCGGCTTGCAGACAACCGGGTAGCCGATCTTGTTCGCGACGCTGACGGCCTCCTCGACGGTGCGGATCGACTCCGACCGCGGCACCGGCAGACCGGCCGACGCGAGCAGCCGCGTGGTCAGGTCCTTGTCGCTCGCGACGTCCACCGCGATCGACCCGGTCTCGGACGTCATCGTGGCCCGGATCCGCTTCGCGTGCACGCCCTGGCCGAGCTGCACCAGGCTGGCCTTGTTCAGCCGGATCCACGGAATGTCCCGGGACACGGCCTCGTCCACGATCGCCTGCGTCGACGGCCCGAACGCGGTCCGCTCGGCCTGCTTGATGAACCGCTCGAGCTCGGTCGTGAAGTCGAACTGCGGATCCGGCTGGACGAGCTGGTTCACGAACCGTACGGCGAGCTCACCCGCGGCGAGACCGACCGACTCGTCGGCGTACGCGTAAGTGATGTTGTAGACGCCGGGCGAGCCCTTGACCTGTCGCGTCTTGCCGCGCCGCATGTCGTGGCCGGCCTCCTGCTGGAGCTGCAGCGCGACGTGCTCGGCGATGTGGCCGAGCCAGGTGCCTTCGTGCAGGCGCTCGATGAACCCGCCGCGGCGGCCGCGCGAGCAGTGGTGCTGGTCGAGCCGCGGCAGGTCCTCGAGCAACCGCTCGGTGAAGCCGGGGATCGTGTTCGACGGGAAGTTCTCCAGCGAGCCGAGGTCGACGACCAGGTGGATCGCCGGGTCGTAGCTCCAGACGTTGGGGCCGCGGTAGACGCGGGTCTCGATGATCTTCAGGTCGGGGGAGGGCGTGCCGTGGGAGTCGGTCATCCGTTGGGGGTCACTGTTCTGGTCGCGTGCGGTCGGGGAGATCGGGGTCGGCGCCGGCCGTGATCGGCTCGGTCGCCTCCGGTCTGGATTCCCCGACAGCGCCAGTTTTATTCGTCTTGGTACGACGACCCTCCCGCCGCTTCCGCTCCGCGTAGTACCTCGGTGACACCCCTTCGGCGGCGATTTCCCTGGCCAGCTTGCGCAGATCCGCCTCGGCGGCCGCCATCTCGGCGATCTCCTCGGCGGGCGGCTGCGGACCGTACGACAGCAGCACCCGGTTCTGCAGGTCGAACGTCGCGGTGGCCGGCAGCACGTGCAGGACGACACCGGACGCGAGGATCGGCTCCGAGCGCTTCGCATAGTGCGCGTTCGAGGTGATCCGGCTGCCGTCGAAGATCGTCACGGCGCCACGACCGACGACCTCCAGGTGACTGCCACGGACGACTGCAGCAGTGTCCTCGTCGACGCCGATCCCGAGGAGGCCGGGGGACTGCGCGACGAGCGACAGCAGGCGGCCGTACCGGTTCCGCTGGGCGAAGTGCTGGTCGACGATCGCGCCCTGGACCAGGCCGAGACCACCGGACAGCTGGCTCATCCGCTGCCGCGGGGTCGCGCCGGAACGGCCGAAGGCGATCATGTGCTCGGCCAGGATGCTGGCGCCGGCCGACGTACCGCCGACGGCCGCGCCCCGGGAGTGCGCGGCGGTGACCGCGCGACCGAACGCCGTACCGGTGACGACACCGGCGAGCTTGAGCTGGTTGCCACCGGTCATGAAGATCCCGGTCGCGTCATTCAGCGGGGCGATGAACGCCGGGTCGTCCGCGTCCTCCCGGTTCTCCGGGCGGACGCCGACCACGCTCTCGGCACCGAGCGCGGCGAACAGCGCGCGGTACACATCGATGACGTCGGGCCCGAGCGAGGACGCCGTGGGGACGACCACGATCCGCGCCTTGGAGCCGCCGGCGGCGTCGACGAACTCCTGCAGCACCGTCCGCTTCTTCAGCTTGTCCTCGGCGCCACCGATCGCGAACAGGGCACCCGGCCCACCCTGCAGTTCAGACATAAGCCGAAGGATAGGTGCTTACCCCTGCTCGGACCGCAATCCGGTCGCCCCGACCCGCAGAACGGCCCGCCCCTCGACGGAGACGAGCAGTCCGCGCGGCTCGACGTACTCGATCGCCTCACCGAGGACGTCGCCGCCGACGGTCTCGATGACGAGGTCGAACCGACCCGGCAGGAACTCCGTGACGATCTCGGCGCCGGGGATGTGGTGCAGCGGGCGGTAACTGCGCGGCCGCCGCTCACCCGGCCGCACGAACGCGGTCACGTGGGCACCCGCGAGCGCGGCCAGTTGGCAGGCGATCCGCCCGACGGCACCGCGAGCACCAGTGACGAGGACCTGTTTGCCGACCAGGAATCCGCCGAGCTCGAGCGCTCGCCAAGCGGCGAGTCCGGCGGTCGGGAGGACACAGCCCTGGACGTCACCGACGTTGTCCGGGAGCCCTGCGAGCCGGGTGTCCGGGACCGCGACGAGTTCGGCCCAGGCGCCGCGCGGGACCGTGCCGATGACCCGAGCGGTCAGGACGGCGCTGAGCTTCGCTGTCGGCTCGATGACGGCCGGGTATTGCTCGAGTGTGCCGGCGAAGTCCTGACCGAGCGGAGTACGCGCGGGCTGGTCGGGGAGGTCGACGAGATCGCGGTGCAGGACAGGGAAGGTGTTGACTCGCACGAGCGCTTCATGCGGCAGCGGCACCGGGTCGGGGACCTCGATGAGCGCCACCGACGCACCACGGCGAGTGAGAGCCAACACCTTCCGACGGTACGGCGGTCAGTGGCCGAAGGTGAACCAGTTGAGGTTGACGAAGTCCGCCGGTTGGCCACTGGTGAAGGTGATGTAGACGTCGTGCGTTCCGGTCACCGCCGACATGTTGGCGGGAACGGTGCGCCACGACTGCCAGCCGCCGGTGTTGCCGATCGCGAAGCTGCCGATCGGCGCGTTGCTCCGGCTGTCCAGCCGTACTTCGACCAGCCCGCTGACCCCACCCGCGGCCCCGGAGGCGACCCGGGCCACGAACTGCGTGGCCGCCGTACTGCCGAAGTTGATGCCGCGGTAGAGCGCCCAGTCACCGTTGCCGACCTGCTTCAGGTTCTGGCCGCCGCCGGTGTCGGTCGTGGTCTCCAGGCCCACGCCCGACTGCTGGCCGTACGACTCCGCCTGCAACGTGCTGTACGCCGACGTGCTGCCTGGCGGGGGAGTCGTCGTACCGCCGCCCTTCGTCGACACCGCCACGTAGTCGACGACCATCGGATGGCCCGGCACCGTCGACGCGCGCGGGGTCGGACCGTTGAGCGCGTCCGGGAACGCGCCACCGATCGCCAGGTTCAGCAGGACGAAGTACCCGGCGTGTGAGGTCATGTTCGACCAGGTGTCGGCCGGGAACTGGCTCTGACTGAGGACGTGGAACTGCTGACCGTCGACGTACCACCGGAGCTGGTTCGGCGAGACCGACGTGTCCCACTCGAAGCGGTACGTGTGGAAACCGGACTGGCAGGTCGAGCCGGGACAGGCACGGTTCGCGCCGAGGCCGGTGGTCTCGTTGCACGGGCCGCCGGGGTTCACGCCGCAGTGCAACACGCCCCAGACCGAGTTGATCCCGTTGACGTTCTCCATGATGTCGAACTCGCCGGTGCCCGGCCAGTTCCAGTAGTTGCCGCGGTACGGCGCTCCGAGGGCCCAGAACGCGGGCCAGTAGCCGAGCGCGGCGTCACCGGTCACGTTCGGCATCTGGATGCGGCTCTCGATCGCCAGCACCCCACCGGACGGCGGCTTGAAGTTGCTGCGCTGGCTCTCGATCCGGGCCGACGTCCAGTTGCCGGCGCTGTCGCGGCGCGGCGTGATCTTCAGGTTGCCGGCGCCGTCGAGAGCGAGGTTGTCCGGGCTGTTGGTGTAGTTCTGGATCTCACCGGTACCCCAGTTCGCGGGGCCGCCCGGGTAGCCGTGCCCGGTGTCGATGATCCAGTTGGAGCCCGACGGCAAGGTGCCGCTGGGCCCGTCGAAGTCGTCGCTCCACACCGTCGTCCACCCGGTGGCGGGCGGCGGCACGCTGGCGTACGCGAGTGGTACGACGGCCAGCAACGGCGCGAGCAGTGCGATCACAAAGGGGCGGGTACGCATGCGGCAAATGTGAGCGCTCTCACGGCGCAGTGTCAACACCTCGTCACACCTGGCTGTTTATGCGCCGCGGCCGGCTGGTACGTCGCGTCCTCGCCGATCGCCGCCTGCCCGCTGTTGCGGTGCCCGCGCCCCGTCGGCCGCCGGTACGGCGGAACTCGGCTGCACGTGCCGGCTCTGCGGGATGCCGCGGATGTACAGCACCGGCCGCATGTCCCGCGGCGTGATCGTCGCGGGTGCGGCGTCCCGGACGATCGGCTTGGCGTGGAAGGCGATCCCGACCGCGGCCGCGTCGATCATGTCCAGGTCGTTCGCGCCGTCGCCGATCGCGATCGTCCGGTCCATCGGGATGTTCGCCCGGTCCGCGAACTCGCGCAGCTTCGTCGCCTTGGCCGCGCGGTCGATCACCGGTCCGGTCACCCGTCCGGTGAGCTTGCCGTCGACAACCTCCAGCGTGTTCGCGGCGGTGTACTGCCGCTTGATGCCGTACTCGTCCGCGAGCCGGTCGGTGATCTGCGTGAACCCGCCACTGATCAACCCGATCTCGTCACCGGCCTCCTGCGCCGTCATCACCATGATCGGGACACCCGGCGTGAGCTGGATCTTGTCGTAGACCCGGTCGAACGCGCCCTCGTGCAGCCCTTCGAGCAGCGCGACCCGCTCGTGCAGGGACTCCTCGAAGTCGAGCTCGCCGGCCATCGCGCGCGCCGTGACTTCCTTGACCCGGTCCTCGGTGCCCGCCTCGGCGGCCAGCAGTTCGATCACTTCGTTCTGGATGAACGTCTGGTCGACGTCCAGCACGATCAGGTGCCGCCCGCTCGGTGCACCCGGCTGGACGGCGATATCGGTCCCCTCCAGATCGGGCAGTCCGCGCAGCAACCGACGTACCGTCTTGGCGTCCACGCCCGACACATCGAGCTGGTACGCCGCATTGTCGGCCGCGAGGGACTCGATCCGTTCGAACTGTCCACCCGCGCCGGCGAGCTGTCCGGTGATCGCGGCGACGCCCGCGGGGCTCAGCTGTTCGCCGAAGACGGTCACCCGACTGCGGTCCGTCGGCACGTCTTTCGCGGTGTCGCCGTCCGAGACGACGACCGTGAAGTCCGGTCCCAGCTCTAGGCGATCCAGGGCACCTTGCAGCCGGTCGGCGGCGTCCTCGACCTGCAGGCTGAACATCAGCCGGTCGCCGACCGCCATGTGGTTGATTCCGGCCGGGGTCAAACCCTCGTCCGTGAAGGCCTTCACCACGGCCGACGGGACCATCGGCTGGTTCGGACCGGTGACGGTGACCAGCTTCGGTCGGCGATCGACGGGTTGCTCGATGGTCACGATCACGGATCGTATTGGCGCCCTGGGGTCAGGCCGGGTTGTCGGCGTCGGCCGCTTCTACTTCTTCGCGCGAGATGCCGAGCAGGTACAGGATCGTGTCGAGGTACGGGACGCTCAGATGCGTGTCGGCGGCGGCCCGGACGACCGGCTTGGCGTTGAACGCGACGCCGAGCCCGGCGGCGGCCAGCATGTCGAGATCGTTCGCGCCGTCGCCGATCGCCACCGTCTGGCTGATCGGGGTCCCGGCGCGCCGCGCGAACTCACGGAGCGCGGTCGCCTTGCCCGCCCGGTCGACGATCTCGCCGACGACCCGTCCGGTGAGCCTGCCGTCCGCGATCTCGAGCTCGTTCGCCTTCGCGTAGTCGATACCGAGGTCGGCGGCGAGCTTGTCGGTGATCTGGCTGAACCCACCGCTGACGATCGCGAACTGGTACCCGAGCCGCTTCAGCGTCCGGACCAAGGTCCGCGCACCCGGCGCCAGCTCGATCGCGGCGAACACCTCGTCGAGCGCGGTCACCGGCAGTCCCTCGAGCGCCGCGACCCGGTGCCGCAACGACTCGGCGAAGTCCAGCTCGCCCCGCATCGCCTGCTCGGTGACCGCGGCGACCTCGTCCAGCCGGCCCGCGTGCGCCGCGAGCATCTCGATCACCTCGCCCTGGATCAGGGTCGAGTCGACGTCCATCACGATCAACCGCTTGGCCCGCCGGTACAGCCCGCCGTCCTGGACCGCGACGTCGAGCCGCTGCCGGACCCCTTCCTGGGCGAGCACCTTCCGCAACCCCTCCGGATCCGCGCCCGAGACGGCGATCTCCATGGCGGTCACGGGGTACCGCGCCATCCGGCTGATCCGGTCGATGTTCGCACCGGTGTCGGCGATCCGGCCGGCGATCGCGGCCAGGCCGGCGGCGGACAACGGGTGCCCGATCACCGTCACCTGGCTGCGGCCCTGGCGCCGCGGCTCGTTGTCGCCGACACCCTTCTTCACCGAGATGTCGACGTCGAGGACGTCGGCGAGAGCCTTCAGTTCGTCCTTCAGGTCCTTGTGATCGCGCGGCGCGGACAGCAGTACGCCGAGCACCAGCCGGCCCCGCAGCACCACCTGCTCGGCATCGATCACCTCGAGCCCGCGGGTTGCGAGCGTCCCGAGCACCGCCGAGGTCAGCCCCGGCCGGTCGGTCCCCGTCAACGTCACCAGCAGCGTCGGCCGCTCAGCCGCCGCGATCTCAACCTCACCAAGATCAGTCATCGCACCCCGAACGCTACCCACATGAGATGCCGTCCCGCCCACTGGTCCAGATCCCAAGCGCATCCACTGGATGTCTGAGGCGCGATGGTTGGTGTGTCAGGCGTGGATGGGTGGTGCGCAGGCTGCGACCAGGGCCCGTCGGGCCGCGGCTGCCAGCTCGAGCAGCGCTCGGCGTCGCGCGTCGGCCTCCGCTCCGGTGACCGCCGCACCGTCGTCCTCGAGCGCCGCATCCGCAATCGCGAGACAACGCCGCGCCGTCGCAGCCGCCTTCACAGCCCGCGGTTCGTAGCCGGGGGCAAGGTCGTCGCCACGACCCCGTCCGATCTTGCGAATGTCGATCAGCGCGTCCGCGACCTCCGGCTTCCAGCGCGCGACATCCAGCGCCGCGAGCGACTCGGCCGCGTCGATCAACGCCAGCCGCAATCCACGATCCGCCTCGCCGAAATCAGCCGGCATCGGGCTCGCGGCAGCCATCACGGTCCACTGCACCGCGGGACCGACGTACGACGGAACCAGCCCGATCTCCGGCCCGGTCAGTACGACGGCCTCACCCGTTTCGAGCGCGGCCTCGTTGAACGCGGGCGGCCCGGCCAGCCCGATCGGATCGCCGGGAACCGGCAGTGCGAGATGCGCCTGCGTCGTACCCGCGGCGCGCAACAGATTCAGCGCCACCGGCAGCGTCGCCGGCTCCGGATGACCGGCCAGGCCCGCGACGTGATGACCGACGTCGTCACCGAGGATCTTCAGCGCGGCGGTGTCGGGGTCACAGGCGCCGGTCAGCATCGTGTTCGTCCACACGGTGAACCGGAGCGAGGCGGAGGTCGTCAACACGACCGCAAGTCTCTCACCACCCGGAGACAGGCCGCCGACGGCGACCCCTTAGGTTTTGCTGCATGACTGCAGTGGTGGAGCTGGCCGGCGCGACGGTCGTCCGTGGGGACGCGCGTCTGCTCGACGGGATCGACTGGACGATCGACGAGACCGACCGGTGGGTGGTGATCGGGCCCAACGGTGCCGGCAAGACGACGCTGCTGCAGATCCTCGCGGCCCAACTGCACCCGACGTACGGCGTCGCCGGCCTCCTCGGCGAGGTACTCGGCGCGGTCGACGTCTTCGAGCTCCGCCCCCGCATCGGACTCACCAGCGCCGCACTGGCCGACCGCTTGCCGAAGAGCGAGCGCGTCTCGGACGTGGTGGTCTCCGCGTCGTACGCCGTACTCGGCCGCTGGATCGAGGAGTACGACGACCTCGACCACCAACGCGCCGCCGCACTGCTCGCCGAGCTCGGGATCGCGCATCTGCAGGACCGTACGTTCGGCACTTTGTCCGAGGGCGAACGCAAGCGCGTCCAGATCGCCCGCGCGCTGATGACCGACCCCGAACTGATGCTCATGGACGAACCCGCCGCCGGCCTCGACCTCACCGGCCGCGAACAACTCGTCCGCTCCCTCAGCTCGATCGCCACCGCCCCCGGCGCCCCCGCGATGGTCCTCGTCACCCACCACGTCGAGGAAATCCCACCCGGCTTCACCCACGCCCTCCTCCTCAAACAAGGCCGAGTAGTCGCCGCCGGCCCCATGAACGAGGCCCTCACCGCAGCCACCCTCAGCGAAACCTTCGACCTCCCCCTGACCCTCACCCACCAAAACGCCCGCTACACAGCCCAAGCCCTCTAACTCCCACCCCGCGCGGTGGGGTGGGAGCGGGGGAAGGGGGGAGCGGGGAGGGGGTGGGGCGCGTCCAACATCTGCTGGAAGCCCCCAACGTGGATAGGCTTGGGAAATGATGGATTGGCTGCGGGACAACATCTGGGCGGCGTGGTTGACGATCGCCGCCGTCCTCGGTCTGGCCGAGCTGGCCTCGCTCGACTTCACGCTGCTGATGCTGGCCGCCGGCGCGCTCACCGCCGCGGGCGTCGCGGCGTTCTTCCCGGGCCTGCTCTGGCTGCAGATCGTCGTCGCGCTGATCACCGCCGGCGCGATGCTGGCCGCGATCCGTCCGTTGCTGGTCCGCAAGATCCATCACGGCACCGAACTGAAGACCGGCTCCGCCCACGTCATCGGCCGCAACGGCACCGTGGTCAAGGAGATCCACCCCGACGGCGGCGGCTCCGTCCGCCTCAACGGCGAACTCTGGACCGCCCGCCCGTACGACGAGGTCTCCACCATCCCACCCGGCACCCGCGTCGAGGTGATGTCGATCGACGGCGCAACCGCAGTCGTCTACCCCGTCGCCGAACCCCTCCACCACCAACTCGACACCGACCCCCCAAACCCAACAGACCCACCCCAGCCCTAACCCCCGTCCCGAACCCGCCAACACACGCCCCACCAGCAACCACACGAGCCGAGACCCTCGGCACGAACCGCGCAGCAGGCGGCCTGCGGCGAGGTGCGCCAGCGGGGTGCTCGGCAGGAGAAGTACGGCGGGAGCGTGCGGCGCGAGGGCGTGGGGCGTCCGGCACAAGGGGTACGGCGCGATTGCGCGAGGGCGCAGGCTTACGGCACGAGGGGGTACGGCGCGATTGCGCGGGGCCGGCGGGGCGAACGGCTCGAGTGGTACGGCGGGAGTGCCGCGGGGCGAACGGCGCGGCGTGAGGTGCTCGCCACGGAGCACGCGGGAGCCGGCGTACAGAGGGCGCGTGCGGCGCGCGACCTGCGCGGCGGCGAGCGGTTGTAAGCACGCGGCGGGAGGTGCTTACGCGTCGCGGGTGATGTGCGCGCGGGGCGTTTGCGGCTGTTCAGGGAGTGGCGCGTGCGGAGCGGTTTGCTGTGCGACGGGTGGGTGTGTCGGTGGGCTGGGACATGTTGTCGGGGGTGGGGACCTGAATAGCAGGTCCCGAGGCCCGAGTGCGGGTCTCAGGTCCCGCCGTACGACCTGCAGAGGCAAAACTGAAGTGGGGTGGTTGCCAGCGTGCTGGCGTGTTTTCGGCTTGGGCGTGCGCTGGCGGCGGCTGGAGCACGCGGGCGGATATCCGCTGGTGGTGGGGGTTCTCTGTTGGTGTGAGAGGGGAGGACCCCCGAGTCGAGGGGTTATCCGTTCTTGTGGTGGGCGGGCGCGGGGTTGGGGAGGCGGGGAAGAGCGCGCGGTTCGGTGGGGGAGGGCGGGTGAAAGCGGGGCGGTTGAGTGGGGCCGGGGGCGCAGTAGTGTCGGTTGTATCGGTGGTGTGGGGTTTGCCTGCGGGGTCAGGTAGGCGACGCGCCGGGAACCGGGAGGTCGGATGGCCCGTCCATAGGAAAGACTGTCCGTCCTGAGGGTTCTGTCGAGCTGGAGGGTCGAAGTGACCGCGTTCCTTGTAGTGCTGGCATTGGTCGCCTTACTGGTGATCGTCACACTGATCAAGTCTGTCCGGGTGGTGCAGCAGCAGACCGTCGGGATCGTCGAACGGTTCGGGAAGTTCAAGACCGGGTTGCAGCCGGGTCTGAACCTGCTGACCCCGTTCGTCGACAAGGTCCGCTACACCATCGACATGCGCGAGCAGGTCGTCGCGTTCCCGCCGCAGGGCGTGATCACCGAGGACAACCTGATGGTGTCGATCGACTCGGTCATCTACTTCCAGGTGAACGACCCGGTCCGGGCGACGTACGAGATCTCGAACTACATCCAGGCGATCGAGCAGCTGACCATGACCACGCTGCGGAACATCATCGGTGGCATGGACCTGGAGCAGACGCTGACGTCGCGTGAGGAGATCAACGAGAAGCTCCGGTACGTGCTGGACGAGGCCACCGGCAAGTGGGGCATCCGGGTGAACCGGGTCGAGCTGCGCTCGATCGACCCGCCGCCGTCGATCCAGGACTCGATGGAGAAGCAGATGCGCGCGGACCGTGACAAGCGCGCCGCGATCCTCACCGCGGAAGGTATGCGGCAGTCCGCCGTACTATCGGCCGAAGGTCAGAAGCAGTCCGCGATCCTCACCGCAGAAGGTGACAAGCAGTCCCGGATTCTCCGCGCCGAGGCCGAGCGGCAGGCGCGGATCCTGAAGGCGCAGGGTGAGGCGCAGGCCATCACCACGGTGTTCAACGCGATCCACGCCGGCAAGCCGGACCAGGGCCTGCTCGCGTACCAGTACCTCCAGATGCTGCCGTCGATCGCCCAGGGCGACGCGAACAAGCTGTGGATCGTGCCGAGCGAGATCGGCGACGCGCTCAAGGGTCTGGGCAGCGCGGTCGGCCAGGTGGCCGGCATCGCGCAGAAGGCCGAGGGCGACTGGCAGGCGCCCGAGCTGCAGAACGGCGAGGTGCCCGAGCTGGACGCCGCAGGTGTCGGCAACGGCTCGGGTGGGGCCGCGGTGGCCGAGGCCGACAACGCGGTCCGCGAGGCGATCGCGGCGGCCGAGTCCGCCGCGGTGAACAGCCGCAGCCAGGCTCCGTCCACACCGGCCGTCCCGCCGCCGGCTCCGGGCCAGGACCTGCCCCCGCAGGAGCCGCCGGCCGCCGAGCCGCCGCAGCGCTGACATCCACCCCACAGCACAAGCAGGTACGCCGACCCGCTGCACAGCCGACTGAGCCGAGCCGCGGCAACGCCGAGAAAGCTGACGAGGCCTCCCCGGATCATCCCGGGGAGGCCTCGCTGTGTGTTGTCGATTGACGACGGGTCGATCGCATACTGTCTTCTCAACGGACGGACCGGTGAGCGGGAACCGGGATCAGGTGCGTAAAGTCAGTCAGCGATGACATGGTTCGAGGCGCTGTTCGTCCTGGTGGCGGGGATGGGCGCAGGCACGATCAACGCCGTGGTGGGGTCGGGCACGCTGCTCACGTTCCCCGCGCTGCTCGCCGTCGGTATCCCGCCGGTGCTCGCGAACGTCAGCAACACGGTCGGCCTCGCACCGGGTACGGCGGCGGGTGCGATCGGTTACCGCCGCGAGCTCGAAGGTCAGCGCGGCCGGATGCTGCGGCTGATCCCGGCGTCACTGGCCGGCGGCATCGTCGGGGGAGTGCTGCTGCTGACGCTGCCCGATTCCGCGTTCCACGCCGTCGTACCGGTCCTGATCCTGCTCGGCTGTCTGCTCGTCGCGTTCCAGCCCTGGCTGTCGAAGTGGATCAGCGCCCCGGCGCACCTGCACCGCGGCGCCTGGTGGGTGATTCCCGCGGTCTTCGCCACCGGTGTCTACGGCGGGTACTTCGGTGCCGCGCAGGGCGTCCTGTTGATGGCCATCCTCGGCCTCGGACTGGACTCCAACCTGCAGCGGATGAACGGCCTGAAGAACGTCCTGGCCACGGTGGTGAACTCGGTCGCCGCGATCCTGTTCATCGCCGTCCATGACATCGACTGGCTCGCCGCGGCGCTGATCGCCGTCGGCTCCACGATCGGCGGTTTCATCGGCGCCCGCTACGGCCGCCGCCTGCCCCCGATCGCACTCCGGGCCCTGATCGTCTGCATCGGCATCCTCGCCATCGTCACGATGGTGTTCTGACAGCAAGACCAGCCAAGCCAGCAAGCAGCAGGTCGAGCCCGTAGTCGAACTGCTCGTCGCCGCCGGTGGTCCGCGCCAGCTCCGGCGCCAGCTCGACCACCGACGGGAACTCCCGCGCCGACAGCGACTCCATCGACGCCCGCAAGCGCCGCCACGCCTCAGGGTCCCGGCGTTCCGCCGCCATCTGGATCTCCCACGACGTCGACCCCAGCACGTACGTGAACAACGTCGTATGCGTCCGCGTAGCCGTCTCCGGGTCGAACCCAGCAGCCCGCAGTACGCCGAGCAACCCCTCGGCGACCCGCGCGGTCTCGTGCCCGCTCAGCGGCCGTCCCGCGAGTAGTTGTGCGAGGCAAGGGTGCTGGAGCATTAGCAGCCGCAACGACCGGCACACCGCCCGCACCTGGTCCGGCCACGCCGCTTCGGACGGTACGGCGGGCAGCAGCGCCATCAGGTGGTCGCGCACAGCGTCGTACAGATCGTCCTTGTTCCGGAAGTACGTGTAGAGCGCCATCGGGCCGACGCCGAGCTCGGCGGCGACGCCACGCAGGCTGAACGCGTCGGTGCCCTTCGCCTCCATCAGTTCCAGTGCGGTGCGCACGATCAGGTCGGCGCTCAGGGTGTTCCGCGGCGTCCGCGCCATGTGACCCAACTCCCTTCGATCGTCCTAACGTACAGTGTATAGTACGGTGTATGCGAGCCATTCAGATCACCGAATTCGGCGGACCCGAGGTCCTGAAGATCAGCGATGTCCCGGAGCCGGTCGCCGGCGACGGCCAGGTGCTGATCGCGGTCGACCGCGCGGGCATCAACTACGCGGACACCCACCAGGTCGAGAACAGCTACCTGTCGAAGACGGAGTTGCCGCTGATCCCGGGTGGTGAGGTTGTCGGGCGCACCGCGGACGGCCGCCGCGTCGTCGCGCTCGTGGGCTCCGGTGGGTACGCCGAGCAGACCGTCGCGCACGCGCCGTACGCATGGGACGTGCCGGACGGCGTGACCGACGGTCAGGCGCTCGCCCTCGTACTGCAAGGCACCACCGCGTGGCACCTCCTGAAGACCTCCACGAACCTCCAGCAGGGAGAGTCCGTACTCGTGCACGCCGGGGCCGGCGGTGTCGGCTCACTGGCCGTGCAACTCGCCAAGCACTGGGGCGCCGGCCGCGTGATCGCGACCGCCTCCACCGAGGAGAAGCGTAAGCAGGTCCTGGACCTCGGTGCGGACGCCGCCATCGACGGTACGCCGGAAGGCCTGAAGGACCGCATCCTCGCAGCGAACGGCGGCAAGCCGGTCGACATCGTGCTCGAGATGGTCGGCGGACCGACCTTCGACGAGTCGTTCGCGGCACTCGCGCGGTTCGGCCGACTGGTCACCTTCGGCGCCGCGTCCCGGGAGCAGGCCGCGCCGATCGACCCGAGCCGATTGATGAAGGGCTCGAAGACCATCGCCGGCTTCTGGCTCGCCGACTGCTTCGCCAACCCGGCGCTGCTCGGCGGCCCGCTCGCCGAACTGTTCGACCTGACCGCGAACGGCATGCTCCGCCCGATCGTCGGTGGCGAGTACGCGCTGTCCGAGGTCGCCACCGCCCACGAAGACATGCGAGCCCGCCGCACCGTCGGCAAGCTCCTGCTCGACCCCACTCGCTAGGAGAAAACCAGCTATGACGATCGCTGTTGAGAAGGTTCTGTACACCGCCCGCGCCACCGCCGACGGCGGCCGTGACGGCAAGGTCGCCACGAGCGACGGCAAGCTCGACGTCGTGGTCGCGCCGCCGGCCGAGATGGGTGGCACCGGCAACGGCACCAACCCCGAGCAGTTGTTCGCGGCCGGTTACGCGGCCTGCTTCCACAGTGCGCTGAAGGTCGTGGCACGCAAGGCCCGTCTGGACGTTGAGGGTTCGACGGTGACCGCGGAGGTCGGCATCGGCCCGATCAATGGCGGCGCCGGCTACGGCCTCGAGGTCGCGCTGGTCGTCAGCCTGCCCGGCCTGGAGCGTCCGGTCGCCGAGGACCTCGTCGCCAAGGCCCACGAGGTCTGCCCGTACTCGAACGCCACCCGCGGCAACATCAAGGTCGACCTCAAGGTCGCTTAACAACTCAGAGCTGCGCGAGGGCCTCTTTCAGGAGGCCCTCGGTCGCGGACACCGGCGCCGCCGAGATCGTCAGGCCTTCCATGATCGCGACGTACTCGTCGACCTCTTCGAGCTTGTCCAGGTACAGCGCGCTCGCGGCGTGCTCGATGTAGACGATGTCCGGCAGGTCGTCGTCCGGGAACCGCAGCAGGCTGAACGCGCCGCCCGCTCCGGCGTACCCGACGCTGCTGAACGGCATCACCTGCAAGGTGATGTTCGGCTGCTGCGACCACATGATCAGATGCTCGATCTGCGCCTGTAGTACGCGCTTTCCACCGACCGGCCGGTGCAGGACCGACTCGTCGATGACCACCCAGAGCCGGGCCGGGTTCGCCCGGGTCAGGATCTGCTGCCGGGTGACCCGGAGCTCGACCCGCTGGTCGACTTCCTGGTTCTCCAGGAACGGCTGCTTCCCGAGCTGGACCATCGCCCGCGCGTACTCCTCGGTCTGCAGCAGACCGGGCACGAACATCACCTCGTACGTGCGGATCAGCGCCGCGGCGACCTCGAGACCGACGTAGTTCGCGAACCAGCTCGGCATCACGTCGCCGTACCGGGACCACCAGCCCGGGTTGTTGGCGGCCCGGGCCAGCTCCATCAACCGGTCGCGTTCCGGGTCGTCGTCCATGCCGTAGAGCTCGAGCAGATCGCTGACATCGCGTTCCTTGAACCCGACCCGGCCGAGCTCCATCCTGCTGACCTTGGACTCCGACGCCCGGATCTGCCAGCCCGCGTCGGCACGACTGATCCCGGCGGACTCACGCATCCGCCGCAGCTGCCCACCGAGCATGATCCGGAGCGCGGTCGGCCCACCATCGCCGCCACTCACCGTGCTCTGCTCACTCACCCTGATCCACGCCCAGCCACGCACCCATTTCAGCCCGGGATGCTACCGCCTGTCCACGGGTATCGCGCGATCGGCACTCCGGGGAGTGAGATGGCCCACGTGTCTGACGAGGAAGCGAGCGTCCCGGTCGACGCCCTGGACGGCCGCCGAGGCGATCGCGTACTGGAAGTCCAGCCCGAGGAAGTACAGCCCGGGTACGTCGCTCGACACGCCCCGCTCGTGGCGCGGACGACCGTTCTCGTCGAACACCGGCAGGTCGATCCAACTGTGGTCCGGATCGGAACCCGTGCACCACACCACCGACCGCACGTCGTCGAGTACGTCGCCCTCCGCGGTCACCGGCCAGCCGTCGCGCACGCCCTCGATCCGCCCGATCCGTTCGATGCCGGCCGCGTCGAGATGCTCGAGTTTGTTCCGCGTCAACGGCGGCCCGTTCCGAACCGCGTTGGCGATCGCCTTGCGGCCCATCGGCGTACGTCGGGTGAGGACGTACTTGAACAGGAACATCACGACCGGGGTGAAGAGGTGCCCGACGGTCGAGTCGATGTCGACCGGCACCTGGCCCGGGTGCCTGCCGGCGAGCAAGGTCTTGTGCGTGCCGACGGCTTCCAGTGCGATATCGGTTCCAGAGTTGGCCGCACCAACGATTAGCACCGTCCCGTCCGCAAGCTGATCGGTGTTCCGGTAGTCCAGCGAGTGCACTTGCCGGATCGAGGGATCGAGCTCGTCGGCGAACGCGGGCCGGCGCGCGACGCTGTGCATCCCGGCCGCCACGACGACTTGCTCGGCGCGCCAGTCGCCGGCGGTCGTCTCCACCACGAACCCGTCGTCGTCGCGGGTCAACCGGGTCACGTGCACGCCGGTGCGCACGGGCAGCTCGTGATGAGCCGCGTACTGCTCGAGGTAGTCCGCCATCTCGTCGCGGTTCGGGCAGTCCCGGGTGCCGATCCGGAGCCCCGGCAGACTCGAGTACCGCGGCCGGCTGAACAGCCGCAATGAGTCGTAGCGCACGCGCCAGCAGTCGCCGATCCGCTCGTGTCCGTCGAGGATCACGAAGTCCGCACCGGCTTGTCGCAGGTAGTACCCGATCGCGAGCCCGGCCTGCCCGGCTCCGATCACCACAGTCCCGACCATGTCCATAGCTCTCAAGTTAGGACCGGGAGCCGCCGCGGCACATCAACCATTCACGCCGACCGTGGCCGGAGCGTGTGGTCATTTCTGCGTATTGACGCCGTGCTGGAGCGCCCACGCGGTCGCCGCGGATCGGCTGGAGACGCGCAGCTTCCCGAAGATGTTGCTGACGTGGCGAGCAACGGTCCGCTCACTGAGGAACAGTTCGTCGGCAATCGCGCGGTTGGTGGCCCCGGTCGCGAGCACACGCAGTACTTCGACCTCTCGCGGTGTGAGCCCGGTGCCGTTGAAGGGCCGTGCGAGCTGGTCCAGTGCGGTCAGTTGCTCGATCGCGCCGAGCCGTTCGAACACGGTTCGCGCGCCGTCGAGCTCCATCTGCTCGGCGTCGTGGTCACCGAGCGCCCGGCAGGCCTGACTCACCAACAGTCGCGTCTGCGCACCTTCGAACGGCATCTCGAGCCGCTGCCACAGCGTCCACGCCCGGCGCAGCGACGGGATCGCACTCTGCGGATCACCACACGCGATCCGTGCCGCGCCCTCGCAGTACGCTGCCAAGGCCTGCAGGTACGGCGAATCCGCGCGAGCCAGCTCGTTCAACTCGGCAGCTGCCTTCCGTGCCGTCTCGCGATCGCTCGACCGGACCGCGAGCTCGACGCGGGCCGCGAGCAGCAGTGGCCGGTTCGCCGCCAACGCGTCCTCGGCCAGCGCCCGCTCAAGGCCCGCGATCGCCACATCCACCCGGCCCTGCCATGCTCGCAGCAGCGCGAGCCCGGGCTGGACATCCATCCCGTCGGCCGCCGCCTCGAGGTACGCGCGCTCCGCGGCGGCGTACCGGCCACGTTGCCGCTCGACCTCCGCGAGCCGGTACCACGCCGAGCCGACAGTGCCCGCCGACAACCTGCGGCAGGCCTCCTCGGCCACGTCGGCCGCAGCCGACCAGGCGCCGCGGAGCTGCAGGATCTGCGCGCGGTGCACCAGGCACGCGCCGCGGTACGGGACCAGGCCGGACTGCTGGTCGCACCAGCCGGTCAGCGCCTTCGTCCATTCCTGGGCGCGGCGGAAGTCGTACAGGTTCATGCATACGGCGATCACCGAGCAGTACGCCATCCCGGCGACCTCGGGACCGACCTGACTGGCCGTGACGTGGACCATCGCCTCGTCGAGCGCCTTGAGGGCCTCGGCGCCGCGGCCGAGCATCACGAGGCAGTTCCCGCGGCCGAGCGCGGCCAGCACGATCGCGTCCGGCTCCTCCGCCCACGCCATGTTCTGCTCGAACAAGGGCAGCGCGGTCGCGGCATCACCGGAGTTCATCAGCAACGCAGCGCCGGCCATCGCGACGAGCCCACTGAGTTGTGGACTGCCGTCCGGGATCAGCCGCTCGATCCGCGCCTGCCAGCCCGCCGCTCGGGCGAGCTCGCCGCGCTGCTGGAGGTGGAACCCGAGCCAGAAGCCGCTGCGGATCGCCGCCACCACGTCACCCTGCGCGAGATGCTCGGCATGCGCCCGTTCGCGGTACGCCGCGACCTCGTCGTCGTGACCGAGGACGAAGGCGGCGACCGCGAGCCGGTCCAGATCCGCGGGCGGCAGCGGGGCGCGCCGGTCGGCCGCCGTCAGCTCGGCGTACTCAGCGGGCCAATCGTGTTGCTCCATCCCCGGTCACCGTTCAGTGTTGCGCCAGATCCAGCACCGTTGCGGTCGGCAACTTGGCGAGCTCGGCGCCGTCCAGCAGCACCTTCGAGCCGCGGATGCCGCTACCGATCACCACTGGACCGGCCTGGACGACCGCATCGTCGACCAGCACCGGCCAGTCCGCGGGCAGGCCGATCGGCGTGATCCCGCCGTACTCCATGCCGGTCGTGCTGACCGCGTCATCCTGGGCGGCGAACGAGATCTTCCGTACTCCGAGGTGCTTGCGGATCACGCCGTTCACATCCGCCCGGTCGGTCGCGAGCACCAGCACCGCGGCGTACGACTCCTCGCCGGCTCGCTTGCCGAGCACGATCACACAGTTCGCCGAGGCCGCCATCGGTACGTCGTACTCCGCGCAGAACGCCGCGGTGTCGGCCAGCTCCGCGTCGATCGGGGCCGCGTACGCCGGCAGCTCACCGAGCGCGTCCCGCGTCGGCGCGGCGAGCAACTCGGGTACGTCGGCGGCCGGCTGCCAGTCGAGTTTGCCCATCACCGGCGCGGTCACTTGGGCAGCCCCACGAGGTCGGCGTACTCGGTGTGCTCCTCGAGGAAGCTCTGGTAGAACGGGCAAGCCGGCTTCACCCGCAGCCCGAGGGCGCGCGCGTCGTCGAGGGACTTCGTGGCGATCGTCCCGGCCACGCCACGGCCGCGGAAGTCCGGCAGCGTCTCGGCGTGCAGGAAGCTGATGACACCCGGGTGCAACCGGTAGTCGACGAAGCCCATCAGGTTGCCGTCGGCGTCGTGCGCCTCGTAGCGGCTGCGCTCCTTGGCGTCCACCACCGTGATCTCGTTCTCCATGCCCGCAACTGTAGCCACCGTGACCGAGGGTTTGCGGATCGTCACCCGTGGGGTACGGGCTTTGAAGGCCCAGGTTGTGGGAGGAGCACGGATGAGCGAGCACGCGTTGGAGCACGGCAAGGCGATGCGGAGTCTGGTACCGGCCCGGATGGACCGATTGCCGTGGACCCGGTTCCACTGGATGATCGTCGTCGGTCTGGGCGTCTCCTGGATCCTCGACGGCCTCGAGATCCAGCTCGTCTCGCTGGTCGGGAACGTCCTCAAGGAGCCCGAGACACTGCACCTGACCACCTCCGAGGTCGGCCTGATGGCGTCGATCTACCTGGCCGGTGAAGTGGTCGGCGCGCTGGTGTTCGGGCGGCTCACCGACCGGCTCGGGCGCCGCAGTCTGTTCATCGTCACGCTGCTGATCTACCTGATCGCGTCCGGCGCCGCCGGTCTGTCCTGGGACCTCGGATCGCTGCTGGTGTTCCGGTTCATCGCCGGAATGGGTATCGGCGGTGAGTACGCCGCGATCAACTCCGCGATCGACGAGCTGATCCCGTCCCGGTACCGCGGACGCGTCGACATCGGCGTGAACGGCACCTACTGGGGCGGTGCGCTGATCGGTTCCGCGGTCGGGCTGGTGTTCCTGGACAAGGACATCGTCCCGATCGAGTGGGGCTGGCGGCTGTGCTTCCTGATCGGCCCGGTGATGGGGCTGTTCATCATCTACCTGCGCCGGCACATCCCGGAGAGCCCGCGCTGGCTGATGACGCACGGCCGGGTCGAGGAGGCCGAGCGCACCGTCGACGACATCGAGGCGACGGTCCGGCGCCGGGGCGGCGAGTTGCGGGACGTCACCGACGACGAGGCGATCGAGGTGGTCGACTACCCGCCGGTGACGTACCGCGAGATCGCCCGGGTGATGCTGCGCGACTACCGCAGCCGCTCGTTCCTCGGCTTCTCGATGATGGTCACGCAGGCGTTCCTCTACAACGCGATCTTCTTCACCTACGCGCTGGTCCTGAAGTCGTACTTCGGCCTGAACGACTCCAGCGTCGCGCTCTACTTCTTCCCGTTCGCGATCGGCAACCTGGCCGGTCCGCTGCTGCTCGGTCACCTGTTCGACACCATCGGCCGACGGAAGATGATCCTCGGTACCTACGCGCTGTCGGCGGTCGTGCTGTTCATCACCGCGCTGCTGTTCAACGCCGGCGTACTGAACGCTGCGTCGCTGACCGGGTTGTGGTGCGTGGTGTTCTTCTTCGCCTCGGCCGGCGCCTCCTCGGCGTACCTGACGGTGAGCGAGATCTTCCCGATCGAGCTGCGCGGGCAGGCGATCTCGTTCTTCTTCGCGATCTCGCAGTTGACCGGTGGCGTGATCGCGCCGTTCCTGTTCGCCTCGCTGATCGGCAGCGGCGACAACCCGGCGCGCGGGCCGCTGACCGTCGGATACATCGTCGGCGCGGCCGTGATGCTGGCCGGCGGGCTGATCGCCTGGTTCTTCGGGGTCGACGCCGAGGGCAAGTCACTGGAGAACATCGCGACCCCGCTGTCCGCGAAGACCGGCGCCACCCGTTTCCAGGGCACGACGCCCCGGATCCCGAGCACCGATCGGCCTTCCGACCGCGAACCCTGAGAGGGGGTCTGAGGACCCTGCGCCTACTACGCGGCACTCGACGGGCACCTGCTCGCTAGGGGGCTGGGTCCTCAGACC
>NZ_JBSHBJ010000035.1:0-52277 GCF_053611945.1 Kribbella sp. NPDC054772
GTTTGAGGGGCCGGCCCCTGAAAGTGTGGGGTGACACGTGTTATTTCGGGTCCGCATCCCGCCGTGTGTGGGGCCGGCCCCGCAAACGCCGGGCGCGGGGCTGGGCTGGGGCGGGGCGGGGGTCAGGTCGCGGGGGTGCCGCGTTCGCCGTAGACGGCGGTGACCAGGGCGATCAGGAGGCCGGCCAGGAACATGTGGACGAGGACGACGGGCCAGGGCAGGCCGGTGAAGTACTGCGTGAAGCCGACGACGCCCTGTAGGAGTTCGATCGCGAGGAGCCATGCGGCGAGTTTGCGGAGCGTGCGGGAGGTGGCGGTGACGCGGGTCGCGATCACCAGCGCGATGGTGATGCCGAGCAGGCCGAACACGACGTCCGCGTGCAGCTGAGCGACCAGCTCGGGATTGAAACCGTTGCGGCCGGTCTCCGGGTCACCCGAGTGTGGGCCGGCGCCGGTGACGATGGTGCCGAGGGCAACGGTCAGCCAGACCGCCACCACGGAGGCGGTGGCCAGCGCGCGGACGACCGGGGGAGTGTGCGGGTACGGACTGGTGCGGGAGCGGCGCATCATCGAGACCGTCAGCGTGATGATGATCGGCGAGACCAGGAAGTGCGCCGACACGATCCACGGATTGAGCCCGGTGAGCACGCTGATGCCGCCGATCACCGCCTGCAGCGGCACCCCGAGCGCGGCGGCCGTGGCCAGCCGGCGCAGGTCGTGCCGGATCGGGCGGTACCGCATCACGACCAGCCAGGTACAGATCGCGATCACCGCGACCACGAACCCGAGCATCCGGTTGCTGAACTCGATCGCCCCGTGGATGCCGAGGGCGGCATGCGGGACGTACGACTCGTCGGTGCACGACGGCCAGGTCGGGCAGCCCAGCCCCGAACCGGTCAACCGGACCAGACCACCGGTCACCACGATGCCGATGTTCGCCACCACCGACGCCCAGCCCCAGCGCCGTACGGCGTCCAGGCTCGGCTCGGGCAGCAGTCGCCAGAAGCGGCCGACCGGTTCGGTCTCTCGAGGCGGGGTCTCCGTGGTCATCACCGGCACACTCTAAAGGTCAGTCCCACCGGAACGTCCGGGAGACCAGGTAGCCCAGCACACCGGCCCACAGCGCGAGCGACAGCGCGGCGGCCCACGGGATCACACCCTCGACGGTCGAGTTCGCGATCCCGTTCGCCAGCGCGGCGCTCGGCAGCAGCCGGACGATGCCTTGCATCCCGGCCGGGTACTCGTCGACCGGCGTCATGATCGCGCCGCCGACGAGCAGCAGCAGGTAGAGCAGGTTGGCTGCGGCCAGCGTCGCCTCGGCCCGCAGTACGCCGGCCATGAGCAACCCCAGCGACGCGAACGCGGCGGTGCCGCAGAGCACCGTGAGGATCACCCCGAACACCGCGTTGAACCCGCCGACGGGCTTCCAGCCGAGGGCGAACCCGGTCCCGATCAGGACCGCGAGCTGGATCACCTGGACGATCAGGACGGCGCCGATCTTCCCGGCCAGCAGACCGGTACGGGACAGCGGGGACGCACCGAGCCGCTTGATCACGCCGTACCGGCGCTCGAAGCCGGTCGCGATGGCCAGCGACGTGAAGGACGTGGACAGCACGGCCAGCGCGAGCACCCGCGGGACGGCCTCGTCGATCGGCCGTCCGCTGCCGAGCGGAAGGCGTTCGCCGAGGCCGGTGCCGCCGAGCAGCAGCAGGAGGCCGAGCGGGATCACCAGCGCCAGCAGCAGTTGCTCGCCGTTGCGGACGAGCAGCTTGAACTCCATCCGGGTGTGCGCGAGCACCTTGCGTGGCCAGGGCGCGCTGCCGGGCTGTGGGGCGTACGTCGCAGCGGCGCTCATCAGGACTCCTGCTTCGGCGCGGTCAGCTCGAGGTACACGTCCTCGAGCGACTTGGTGTGGTGCTCGGTCAGCGAGTCGGGGGTGCCGGACGCGATCACCTTGCCGGCCGACACCACGTACACCTGGTCGGACAGCTGCTCGGCCTCGTCCATCGCGTGGGTCGTGAGCACGACGGTGACGCCGTCGGCCCGGAGGTCGCGGATCAGTTGCCAGATCTCGCGCCGCCCGTGCGGGTCGAGGCCGGTGGTCGGTTCGTCGAGGAACGCGATCTCCGGCCGGCCGACGATCGCCAGCGCGAACGACAGCCGCTGCTTCTGCCCACCCGAGAGCCGCCGGTACGGCGTGCGTCCGCAGCTGCCCAGGTCAAGGCGCTCGACGAGAGCCGGGATGTCGAGCGGGTGGGTGTGCAGCGTGGCGACGTACCGGAGCATCTCGACGGCGCGGACGCCGGACCAGGCGCCGCCCTCCTGGAGCATCACGCCGATCCGCGGCATCAGCGCGTCGTGGTCGGCGATCGGGTCCAGCCCGAGCACCCGGACGCGTCCGGAGTCCGGTCGCCGGAACCCCTCACAGCTCTCCACGGTCGTGGTCTTGCCGGCGCCGTTCGGGCCGAGCACGGCCGTCACCGCGCCGGCGGCTACGGTGAGACTCAAACCGTCGACCGCGGTTTTCTCGCCGTACCGCACGACGAGGTTGTCGATCTCCACCGCAACTGGCACAACCGCAGCATAGAGAACCGGAAGAACGAACCCTCGCCCCGCTCGGGGTTGGGACGGGGGAAGTGACCTCGCTCACGCCGCACCCCGGAGCCCCGCGTGAGCGCGTGAACCGGTTAGGGGACCCTTATTTGAAGGGCCCCGGTATTTACGCGACACTGATGTTGTGAAAAATCCTGCGAGCAGCGGAGCCGTGTCCCACGGCACCGGTAGCGCGCGGGACGAGTCCACCCGGGACCGGGTCGCCCGCTCGATCCTGACGAATGGTCCGTCCAGCGCCGCGGTGCTGGCCGACCGGCTCGAACTCACCCCCGCGGCGGTCCGCCGGCACCTCGACCACCTGCTGGACGAGGGCCTGGTGGAGTCCCGCGAGGAGCGCGTCTACGGTCCACGTGGCCGCGGCCGCCCGGCGAAGGTGTTCGTGCTGACCGACACCGGCCGGCACGCCTTCCACCAGGCGTACGACGACCTCGCGGCGACCGCGATGCGGTTCATCGCCGAGGCCGGCGGTGACGACGCGGTGACGGAGTTCGCCCGGCGCCGGGTCGCCGAGGTGGAGGAGCGGTACCGGGAGCAGCTGGCGCAGGCTCCCGAGGGCAAGAAGACGCAAGCGCTCGCCCAGGCCCTGACGGCCGACGGGTACGCGGCGTCGACGGCGGAGGCGGGCCACGGCGCCCAGCTCTGCCAGCACCACTGCCCGGTCGCGCACGTGGCCGAGCAGTTCCCCCAGCTGTGCGAGGCCGAGACCGAGGTGTTCTCGAGACTCCTCGGCAAGCACGTGCAGCGTTTGGCCACCATCGCCCACGGCGACGGTGTCTGTACGACGCACATCCCGGGCCCTACCCCTGGGGCCCCTGTAACCGACGGCGAATCTGCGAGGACTGCACGATGACGCAAACCGCTCACCCCGAACTGGAAGGCCTCGGCAACTACCAGTACGGCTGGTCCGACTCCGACGCCGCCGGCGCGGTCGCCCAGCGCGGCTTGAGCGAGGACGTGGTGAGAGGCATCTCCACGCTCAAGAACGAGCCGGAGTGGATGCTCGACCTGCGCCTGAAGGGCCTGAAGCTCTTCGGCCGCAAGCCGATGCCGTCCTGGGGTGCCGACCTGTCGGGGATCGACTTCGACAACATCAAGTACTTCGTCCGGTCCACCGAGAAGCAGGCCGCCAGCTGGGAGGACCTGCCGCCGGACATCAAGAACACCTACGACAAGCTGGGTATCCCGGAGGCGGAGAAGCAGCGCCTGGTCGCGGGCGTCGCCGCGCAGTACGAGTCGGAGGTCGTCTACCACCAGATCCGCGAGGACCTGGAGGAGCAGGGCGTCATCTTCCTGGACACCGACACCGGCCTGAAGGAGCACCCGGAGATCTTCAAGGAGTACTTCGGCTCCGTGATCCCGGTCGGCGACAACAAGTTCGCCTCGCTGAACACCGCGGTCTGGTCCGGCGGCTCGTTCATCTACGTCCCCAAGGGCGTCAAGGTGGACATTCCGCTGCAGGCCTACTTCCGGATCAACACCGAGAACATGGGCCAGTTCGAGCGGACGCTGATCATCGTCGACGAGGGCGCGTACGTGCACTACGTCGAGGGCTGCACCGCGCCGATCTACAAGTCCGACTCGCTGCACTCCGCGGTCGTCGAGATCATCGTGAAGAAGGGCGCCCGCTGCCGCTACACGACGATCCAGAACTGGTCGAACAACGTCTACAACCTGGTCACCAAGCGCGCCACCTGCGAAGAGGGCGCGACGATGGAGTGGATCGACGGCAACATCGGCTCCAAGGTGACGATGAAGTACCCGGCCGTGTACCTGATGGGTGAGCACGCCAAGGGCGAGACCCTGTCGGTCGCGTTCGCGGGCGAGGGCCAGCACCAGGACGCCGGCTCCAAGATGGTGCACAACGCGCCGTACACCTCCAGCTCGATCGTGTCGAAGTCGGTGGCCCGCGGTGGCGGCCGGACGTCGTACCGCGGTCTGGTCGAGGTGGCGCCGGGCTCGCACCACAGCAAGTCCACGGTGCGCTGTGACGCGCTGCTGGTCGACACCATCAGCCGTTCGGACACCTACCCGTACGTCGACGTCCGCGAGGACGACGTGGCGATGGGGCACGAGGCGACCGTGTCCAAGGTCAGCGACGACCAGCTCTTCTACCTGATGAGCCGGGGGATGGCCGAGGACGAGGCGATGGCGATGATCGTCCGCGGCTTCATCGAGCCGATCGCCCGCGAGCTCCCGATGGAGTACGCGCTGGAACTGAACCGTTTGATCGAGCTGCAGATGGAAGGGGCCGTCGGCTGATGTCGTCAGCAGAAACCCTTGTTGCGACGGGCAACAAGGCGCACTCGCACGGGCCGGGGTCGCCGGTTCCGCTCCAGGCGCGGAGCGAGCGGCCGACGTCGTACGACGTGGCCGACTTCGCGGTGCCGAACGGGCGCGAGGAGGAGTGGCGCTTCACCCCGGTCAAGCAGCTGAAGGCCCTGTTCGACGACGCGGCCGGCTCGGAGACCCCGAAGGTCGATGCTTCCGGTCCGGAGGGCGTGGTCTTCGAGACCGTCGCCGCGGACTCGCTGAAGGTCGGTAAGCCGCAGGACCGCTCCGCGGCCGTCGCCTGGAATCATGCGGCCGAGGCGTTCGCGGTCCGGATCCCGGTCGAGGCCGAGCTGACCGAGGCGGTGCACGTGAACGTCGCGAGCCTCGGCGCCCGCGGCTTCACCCACCTGATCGTGGACGCCGGACGGCACAGCAAGGCGATCGTGATCATCGATCACACCGGCGCCGGCGAGCTCGGCAGCAACGTCGAGATCACCACCGGCGACGGCGCCGAACTGCGTGTGGTCAGCATCCAGCAGGGCGACCACGAGTCGATCCACCTCGGCCAGCACGACGCGCTGGTAGGCCGGGACGCGAAGCTCCACCACGTCGTCGTGACGCTGGGCGGCAAGATCGTCCGGATCGCCACCAACGTTCGGTACGCCGGACCTGGCGGCGACGCTGAACTCCTCGGTGTGTACTTCGCCGAGTCGGGTCAGCACCACGAGAACAGGCTGTTCGTCGACCACGAGGCCGTGCAGTGCAAGAGCAACGTGATCTACAAGGGTGCGCTGGCCGGTGACCACGCCCGCTCGGTCTGGATCGGCGACGTCCTGATCCGGGCCGCCGCCGAGGGCACCAGCACCTTCGAGCTGAACCGGAACCTGGTCCTGACCGACGGCGCCCGCGCCGACTCGGTGCCGAACCTGGAGATCGAGACCGGCGAGATCGAGGGCGCCGGCCACGCGTCGGCGACCGGCCGGTTCGACGACGAGCAGCTGTTCTACCTGCAGGCCCGCGGCATCCCCGAGGACGCGGCCCGGCGGCTGGTCGTGTCCGGCTTCTTCAACGACATCATCGGCAAGATCGGTGTCCCCGAGGTCACCGAGCACCTGCACGAGGTGATCGAGGAGAAGCTCGCCCGGACGGCGGAGCTGAGCGCGTCCGCCAAGGCGGTCGTCGGAAAGTGAGCGACACGTTCGAGCGTGCCTGCGCCGCTGCCGACGTACCCGACGAGGGCGTGATCCCGGTCGAGGTCGGCGGTGTGGAGGTCGCGGTCGTGAAGAGCGAGGGACAGTACTTCGCGGTGCGGGACGAGTGCTCGCACGCGCAGATCCAGCTGTCCGAGGGCGACGTCGGCGAGTGCGAGATCGAGTGCTGGCTGCACGGGTCCCGCTTCGACCTGCGCACCGGTGAGCCGACCAGCCTGCCGGCCTACGACCCGGTGCCGATCTACCCGGTCCGCCTCGACGGCGACGACGTACTCGTCGACGTGAAGAACCCCCTGAACCAGCCAAATCTTTAAGCACAGCCTGTAAAGACGACGGAGATAGAGATACTGATGGCGACACTCGAGATTCGCGACCTGCAGGTGTCGGTCGACACCGAGGCCGGCCCGAAGCAGATCCTGCGCGGCGTCGACCTGACCATCGCCGGTGGCCAGACGCACGCGATCATGGGCCCGAACGGTTCCGGCAAGTCGACGCTGGCGTACTCGATCGCCGGGCACCCGAAGTACAACATCACCAGCGGCACGGTGACCCTGGACGGTGAGGACGTGCTGGACATGGCCGTCGACGAGCGCGCCCGGGCCGGCCTGTTCCTGGCGATGCAGTACCCGGTCGAGGTGCCGGGCGTGTCGGTGGCGAACTTCCTGCGCACCGCGAAGACCGCGATCGACGGCGAGGCGCCGAAGCTGCGGACCTGGGTCAAGGACGTCAACAAGGCGCTGGCCGACCTGGACATGGACTCCGACTTCGGCACCCGCAACGTGAACGAGGGCTTCTCCGGCGGTGAGAAGAAGCGCCACGAGATCGTCCAGCTGGAGCTGCTGAACCCGAAGATCGCGATCCTCGACGAGACCGACTCCGGCCTCGACATCGACGCGCTGAAAATCGTCTCCGAGGGCGTCAACCGGTTCGCCGGCCAGGGCGACAAGGGCATCCTGCTGATCACCCACTACACGCGGATCCTGCGCTACATCACGCCGGACTTCGTGCACGTCTTCGTCGACGGCCGCGTCGCCGAGGAGGGTGGCCCGGAGCTGGCCGAGGAACTCGAGGCCAACGGGTACGAGCGGTTCCTCAAGGCAGGCGCGAAGTGACGACGGCCCGGACCTTTGGCAGTCCACTGGACCTGCAGTCGGTCCGGGCGGACTTCCCGATCCTGTCCCGCGAGCTCGCGGGCGGGTTCCCGCTGGTCTACCTGGACTCGGCGAACTCGTCGCAGAAGCCGCGCCAGGTGGTGCAGGCGATCGAGGACCACTACCTGAAGCACAACGCGAACGTCGCCCGGGCCATGCACCAGCTCGGTGCCGAGGCGACGGCGGCGTACGAGGGTGGCCGGGACAAGGTCGCGGCCTTCCTCGGTGCGCCGTCGCGGGACGAGATCGTGTTCACCAAGAACGCCTCCGAGGCGCTCAACCTGGCCGCGCACACGCTGGGCGCGTCGCTGAAGCCGGGCGATGTCGTGGTGATCTCCGAGATGGAGCACCACAGCAACATCGTCCCGTGGCAGCTCGCGTGTGAGCGGACCGGCGCGACGCTGAAGTGGTTCGGCGTCACCGAGGACGGCCGCCTCGACACCAGCAACATCGAGGAGCTGCTGACCGAGAACACCAAGGTCGTGGCCCTGACCTGGGTGTCGAACGCGCTCGGCACGATCAACCCGATCAGCGATATCGCCGCCAAGGCGCACGCGGTCGGCGCGACGGTCGTCGTGGACGCCTCCCAGGCGGTCCCGCAGCTCCCGGTCGACGTCTCGACGCTCGGCGCCGACATGCTGGTCTTCACCGGCCACAAGGTCGTCGGCCCGACCGGGATCGGCGTGCTCTGGGGACGGTACGACCTGCTCGCCTCGCTGCCGCCGTTCCTCGGGGGTGGCGAGATGATCGAGGTCGTCCGGATGACGGGGTCGACGTACGCCCCGCCGCCGGCCAGGTTCGAGGCCGGTACGCCGCCGATCGCGCAGGCGGTCGGGCTCGGTGCGGCCCTGGACTACCTGTCCGGGATCGGGATGGACAAGATCGCGGCCCACGAGCACGCGATCGTCGAGTACGCGCTGGAGGGGCTGAAGACGGTCCCGGGCCTCAAGCTGCTCGGCCCGACCGACGCCAAGGACCACGGTGGCGCGATCAGCTTCGAGCTGGACGGCGTCCACCCGCACGACGTGTCGACCGTGCTGGACACCCGGGGCATCGCGGTCCGCGCCGGGCACCACTGCGCGCGGCCGGTGCACGAGCGGTTCGGAATGCAATCGTCGACCAGGGCGTCTTTCTACCTGTACACGACTCCCGAGGAGATCGACGCGCTCGTCGACGGCCTCGGATTCGTCCGAAGCTTCTTCAAGGTGGACTGATATGCAGCTCGACAGCCTCTACCAGGAGATCATCCTGGACCATTACCGCAGCCCGCACCACGCGGGGCTCGCGGACCCGTACGACGTGGAGGTGCACCACGTGAACCCGTCCTGCGGGGACGAGGTCACGCTCCGGGTCGAGCTCGACGGCGAGACCGTCAAGGGTGTCACGCACGCGAGTGTCGGGTGCTCGATCAGCCAGGCCGCGACGTCGGTGATGTCGGACCTGGTGATCGGCAAACCGGTCGCCGAGGGTATGGCGACGTACGAGAAGTTCCTCGAACTGATGCAGGGCCGGGGGAACGTCGAACCGGACGAAGAGGTGCTGGAGGACGGCGTGGCGTTCGCCGGCGTCGCGCAGTTCCCGGCCCGGGTGAAGTGTGCGCTGCTGGGCTGGTCCGCGTGGCGGGACGCCACCGCCCAGGCCATCGCCAGCCAGAACGCCGCGAGAGATGGAGTGAGCAATGGCTGACCAGACGGACGAGAAGATCGAGCTGCCCGAGGTCGACCTGGAGGCTGCTCAGGCGGCACAGGCGGGCACGACCCCGGCGAAGGTCGAGGACGTGACCGAGGCGCTCAAGGATGTCGTCGACCCCGAGCTCGGTATCAACGTCGTCGACCTGGGCCTGATCTACGGCATCACCGTGGACGACACCAGTACGGCGATCATCGACATGACGCTGACGTCCGCGGCCTGCCCGCTGACCGACGTGATCGAGGACCAGACCCGGATGGCGCTCGAAGGCCTGGTCAACGACTTCCGGATCAACTGGGTCTGGATGCCGCCGTGGGGTCCGGAGAAGATCACCGACGACGGCCGCGACCAGCTGCGGGCGCTCGGCTTCAACGTGTGAGCAAGATCGTTTCCGTTGCGCCGGGCCGGTTGGACAAATGGCTGACCGGCTTCGGCGAACGGCACGGCGACCTGCGGTACGACGCGACGCCGACGACTGTCACGGTCTCCGCCGAGGACGGCTCGTCGGCCGTCGTCACAGTGCCTTTCGAGCCCCTCGTGGATCTGACCCGCGAGGGGCTCGTCGCGCATGTGCTCGCCGACCGGCGGCTCGGCGTACTGCTGGTTCGGCGCGGTGGCTACGGCGCCGGGGTGTTTGCCGGAGGCAAGCTTCTGGACTCGAAGGTCGGCTCGCGGCACGTGCAGGGGACGACGAAGGCCGGTGGCTGGTCGCAGCAGCGGTACGCGCGACGGCGGGACAACCAGGCCCGGGAGGCGTTCGCGGCCGCGACCGAGGTCGCCGTACGGATCCTCGCGCCGGCGAAGCTGGACGTGCTGGTGTGCGGGGGAGACCGGCGAGCGGTCGACACCGTGCTCGAGGATCCGCGGCTGAAGGAGCTCGCCGGGCTGGTGCGGTCGCCGTTCCTCGGCGTACCGGATCCGAAGCAGAAGGTGCTGGAGCAGGCCGGCGCGGACGCGCGGGCGATCCGGATCGACGTCGATCAGACCGAATCGGTGTAGCTGTCCCGGATCAAGAGCAGTCGGTCCAGCCGGAAGCGTCCCGGATCGAGCTCGCGCGTGGCGCGGCCGTCGGCGGTCCAGAACGCGGCGTCCGGGACCGCGTCCACGTTTGCCGGGACGAACTTCACGACTTCCTCGACTGCTTGGCGGGCGAATGCCATCACCGTGCGCGCCGCCTCGGACCGGTCGTCGACCGCCACCTCAGCGGCGATCCGGTCGGCGACCGACAACCACTGGCCTGCGTCGATCAGTTCGGACGGCTCCGGTCCACCGAAGGCGGGGGACTCGGTCAGCGGCGGTGAGAACAGGTACTCGCGCTGAGCCCCGCAGCCGGCACATACACCGGCGTACCTGATGGCCGGCTCGCCGTCGACGTCCGTACGGCGGTCCTCCCAGGAAGCCTCGTGCGAGCCGCAGTCCGGGCAGGGTGTGAGATCGAGGTACAGCATCACCTCGGTCGGCGTCCGGGCGATCGCGTACTGGGGGTCGTAGCCGGTCACTGCAGCGTCACCCCGCTCGACGGGTTGGCCGTGTGACTCCGGCGTACCGGAGCCCGGGTCGACTCGTTCGTGGCGTGGCGCAGCTGTGAGTCGGTCTCGGCGAGTACTGCCGCCGGGATCCCGTGCTGCTGCAGTTCTTCCACGACCGCGCTGGTGAACTGTCGCGGCGGAGCGTCGGGCGTGTGCAACTGGCGCAGGTCGACCCGTCCTTCGGCGAGCAGCGCGAGCCGGGGGTGCAGAGTCGCGAACGCCTTGGCGAACGCCTTGTCGGTCCTGCTGGTCATGGTGCCGTTCGGGTGCGCGACGTACACCGTGCGGCCACCGTTCGGGGTGCGGAGCGTCAGGCGGACCTTGACCTCGTCGCGGCGGGCCTGTTCGAGCGCGTCGACGAGCGGCTGGTACGGGTGCTGCTCGTCGGCGGTCGCCGACACCAGGACGGTCCGCACGCGGCGCGTCGGAGTCGTTGCCACCTGCCCCGACTCCATCCGGGCCAGCATCGCCTCGTAGTCGTGCCGGAACATCGTCAGGTACGCCTCGCCGGACGCTGCACGATGCACCGTGTCGGAGCGTTCGACGCGCGGCCGACTGCGGCGGCCGAGCCGGAGCCGCTGGACGTCGAGGTGGTAGTCGACGGACACCTTGACCGTGACGACCTGCCCGGACTCGTACGCACCGGTCTCGTGCCGGGCACCGACCGTACCGGTGTCCTGCTCGCTGACCCGCCGGCTCGTGCTCGCGCTCGCGGTGAGCGCGCCGCCCGGCGTACTGCCGCCGATCGTCTTGGAGCCGGGGAGCACGTGGTTGCTTCGTGCGGTGAGCTGGCTGACCAGGAGGTCACGGGTGTTCTCGCCCAGCTGGGTGGTCGCCCCTTCGGCCGGCTCCGACACGAGTTCCAGGGCCGAGACCTCCGCGCGGACCCGCATCGCGACGACCCGGGCGGTCTGGTCCGGGATGGCGAGTGGGACGAATTCGTACCCCGACGGCCCGGCCATCTCGTGGAACGCGACCATCCGGCTGCCACCGCCGAGCACCGACTCGAGCGTCGCGCTGTGCGCCTGCACGCCGGCGGCACCCAACATGTCAGGGTGACCGAGGCGCTCGTACGCCGCGTTGTACAAGGTGTTCTCGGGCGCCTCGCCGGTCCGGTAGGGCTGGGTGCTTTCGACCAGGTAGTTGGCCGGGAGTACGACGGCCCGATGGTCCGGCGCCTGGGGGCCGTACTTCGCCGGTACCGAGTCGAACACGGCGGTCGGGACGGAGATCCGCATCTTGCCGGTCGCTTCCCGGCGGGTCGCGGGGCGCGTCGGCGGCCCACCGGCGCTCGCCGAGTCCTCGACCTCGACGATGACCTGGTAGTCCCGCTTCACCCGGCCGGTCGCGAGCGCCAGGCTGGTGCTGATCCGGGTGTTCATCTGGCTGCTCGACGCGGTCGTCGACGTCCCGACGTCCGCGCCGACGCCGGCCGACCCGGACACTCCGTCGGAGCCGTTGACCTCGAGAGTCCCGCCGTACGACGTGCCCTCGGTGACGCTCTGACTGCGCTCGCGCAGGTCCCAGTGCTGGCTCAGGTTGAACCCGTTGCCGCTCTCGCCGTCGTTGCCGTCCCGCTCCCGCGACATCGGGCCGGTGAACCGGAGCCGGACCCGGACCCGGACGTTGCGGGTCGACGCACCGTCGCGGACCGGGAGCTCGCGGACGAAGCCGCGCGGATCGAGCATGTCGTCCAGCCCGTTGCGCCAGCGGGTGCCGGCGAAGTCGCCTTGCAGAGCGCTGATCAGCACCGGGTCGTCCATCGCCCAGGGGAGGTGTCCCTCGACCGCCGCGCGCACCTCCTCGTAGATGTCGGTCGGCTCGCCGTCCTTGTCGTTCAGGGTCGCCCGCACGACCTGCGCGGCGGCCATCGACTGCCGGTAGTGCGGCGGAACGACCGGCTCGCGTGACAGCCGGGCCAGCTCCTCGGCGGAGTTCAGGACGGCGTCGAGTCGCTCGTCGGTCGGACCGTGCTCCGCCAGGAGCTTGGCCATCAACCGCTCGTCGGTGTGCTCGACGGCCAGCGGCCCCGCGGCCCCGCGCACGCCTTTGTAGCGCCGTACCACCGCGACCGTCGTCGGGCGGGGGAGTTCGAGGTCGCCGTTCAGCAGCCGCTCGACGGCGTCGGCGACCTGGCGCGGCGGGAGGTTCAGCTCGCCCCGCCCGTAGAGCCGCAGTGCGTCGCGTTCCGGGAGTGTGAGGAGGACGGCGCCGGTCTTCAGCGGGATCGCCCCCGGCTCGGCACCGCCGGCGCGGAGCTGCGCCTCGAGGACGAGATCGCCGGTGAACTGGTAGTGCTGCCCGTCGCGCATCAGCGTCCGCTCGACGGCAGTCGTGGCCGACTCAGAGGTGGCGGACGACTTCGTGGTCGACTTGGTCAGCCCGACCGCGCCGCCGGCGGACTGTCCGTCGGCCGCCACCGAGCCGGTGCCCGCGTTGACCCCGGCGGTCGCTCCGGTCGCGACGCCTGAGGAGCTCGTGGTGGTCGCCATCGTCACGTTCAGTTCGGCGAGGATCGGGTTCCCGGTGCCGACGTACCTGAGGTTCTCGACGTGAGTGCTGACGCGCAGGGTGCTCCGCTGCGGCGTGAGGGCGCGTTGCTGTACGGCCTCGAGCGGGTCCGACGGCGCCGGGCTGACGATCAGGCCGGTGCTGTACTCCGTGGTGAGCAGCTCCGGCCGCGTGATCAGGTTCCGCGGCGAGAGGAAGCCACTGAGATGGTGCAGCGCCGCGCTGTCACCCCGCCGGAGGCTGGGGACGGCGTCCGTCAGCCGCTTGATCGGGTCGCGGACGTCGGCGTGCTGGATCGCTGCCGTCTGCAACAGTCCGGGATCGACGCGGCCCTCGACCGACAGCCCGCCCTCCGTGGGGCCGCAGAAATCGCTGTCGAGCCAGACCTTCGCACTGCCCTCCGCCGCGGCCACCGGAACAGTGGACCCGTCATCGGTGATCTCACTGATCCGGATCGTGTGCGGTACGTCGAACACCGCGACCCGCGCGCCCGACTCGGTGACCGTCATCCGGTACGCGCTGCGGGTCGTCGACCCGCCGAGGAAGCGACCGAGCGACGAGCGGCCGAGCGACAGCCCCGCCTTCGGGGTCGCCCCGGACCGGCCGTCGGCGGGCGCATCGGTGAGCCCCAGCTTGGCCGACCACGGCAGGTTCTGCGACTGGTTGGTGGAGCGTCCCGAGGTGCTCACGCCGATGTCGACGTTGACGACCATGTCGCTGTCGGCCAGACCCATCAGCTGCGCGCGGTCGAAGTGCTGTTCGATCGAGATCTTGTAGGACCGGACCCGCGGCGGGTGCCCGGTCCGGTGCTCGGTGAGCTGGAACGTCAGCCGGTCCTGCGCGGCGTGGTCGTACCCGGTCTCCAGCCGCTGCTTCGCGAGCTGCTGCCGGGCACGCTCCCAGATCTCCGTTCGGCTCATCTGCTCGGCCGGGTCGAGACCGGCGAGCTCGGCCGGCAACGGGTGTCCGTCCGCGTCGAGGGGCGGGAGCATGTCCTGGTCCTTCAGATGGGCCAGGAAACCGCTCAGCGCCTCGTCGGCTCCGGTGAGCTCGCGGATCATCGCCGGTCCGGCGCCCCGCAACTGGCCGGGCCCGTTGCCGAGCCACGGCGGGAGCTGCAGCGGCAGGTCGGTCGGGCGCGGGTCGCCGCGGAGCAGCGGCCGGCCGTCGGTACCCCGTTGCGGAGCGCCCTCGGCATCGCGGATCAGCGCGGCCGCCGGCACCGGGAGGCCGTACCGGAACGCGTCGCGCTCGGCCATCCGCAGGCAGGCGTCGCCTTCGGTCTCGGTGCTGAACGACCCGGCGCGGTCGAGGCGGTGCACGGTCACCTTGTGCCGCAACCGCAGCTTCACGCCGACCGTCGGCGCGATCCGTTGGGTGCTCCAACGACTGCCCAGGTTGGCGGTCGACGCGGTCTCCTCGACACTGGTGTTCCGTCCGGCGCGCAGCCCCGGGCCGAGGTCGGCCGTGCTCGAGCCGATGTCGGCGATCGGCGTACTGACGGTCCCGCTCACCGTGCGCGAGGAGTTGACGGCCTGGGCTCCGGACGCGCCGGAGTTGCCGACCCGCCACACCTCCAGCTTGTGGTCCGGTGAGCTGTCGCTGACCAGCTCGGCGGACTCCAGGTCAGGCACGGTCTCGAGCTGGGCCCACGCCACCGGCTTGCCGCCGTTCGTGATCAGCCGCCAGACACCGCCCGGCTGCGTCGTCTCGTCGAGCCGGATCATTCCGTCCTCGGCGATCAGACCGCGCAACCGGTCGTGTCCGACCCGGTCGAGCGAACCGAGACGCTGCTGCAGTTCGCGCATCGTCCGGTCGCACAGGTCGTTCAACCCGTCGACCCGCGTGGCCATGTGCTCGGGCATGGCCGTACTGCGTTCCGCGGCCAGCCCGAGCGTCTGCAGATCGGTGGTCTCGGTCGGCGGCGGGACCGTGTAGGTGTGGATGAAGCCGAGGTCGAGAGTGGCCGAGTCGCGGTCGGTGCCCGAGTCGACGACCTGGACCGGTGACCACTCCCCGGCCGCCGACTCGCGGATCTGCCAGTTCCAGCGCGGTCGCGTCGAGCGGTACCGCAGGAACTCCCCGCGGAGCGCCTCGACCGCGCCCGTCTGCGCGGTCTCGGTCGCGCCGCCGCTGTCCGTTGCGCCGTCTGCGCTGGAGACCTCGACTCCGGGCGAGACGAGCGTGGCGGCTGCTTTCAGCTTGCTCGTGTCCGGCAGCATCTGGGTCAAGGTGTGCAGGCTGGCGCCGACCGTCGTACCGCTGTTCTGCATCGCGGCGGTGGTGACGGTGTGGCCGGCCTGGACGACCTGACCGACCTGGGCTTCGTCGAAGACGATCGGGCTGTCCAGCACCTCCTGCAGCTCGCCGGGATCGAGCCGCAGGTGGATCTGGATGAGGCGGCCGACGTCGGCGCGCGGGTCGTTGCCGATCGTCAGCACCACGCCGTCCGGGGACAGCACCCGCCGGCTCTCGCCGCGCAGCGTCCGGTGCAGGAAGTCGGGCGTGAAGGTGAACGACGTTCGGCCCGCGAGCGCCGTGTTGAGGTCCTCGCTGAGCTTGGTCAGGTGGGGGAGGCGACCGGACGGCAGACCGTTGTGCTGCACATCCTGAGCCGGCAACGTCGCCGCGGTCGCCTGCTCGTACGCTCGCACCTCGGCCGCAGCAGCGGCCGAGGTCGTCTTGCCCGCGAGCAGGGCGCGATACGTGTCGGCAGCGGTCCGGGCCTGCTCGGCCGCCGCAGTGCAGGAGCTCGCGATCTGGACGTGCCGCTCGGCGACTCGGAGTCGAGCGTCGGCCCGGTTCCGGAGCCGGCGGGCGCGCTCGCCCGCGGACGCGTCCTTGGCCTCGGCCTGCTCGTCGGCCTGTGCGAACAACCCGGCGGCCTGTTCACGGGCCGCGGCGGCACTCGCGGTCCGCACCTCGGCACGGTGTTCGTGATGATCCGCTGCGGACTCGAGATCGCCGACCTGACGGCCTACCCGTGCTCGGAAGCGTTCCGCCGGCGTTGCCGCCGGTGCCTGCGTGCGATCCGGTACGACGACCTGCAGCCTGTCCCACGGGACGCTCGGCGCCGGGTGCCCGCCGCTGCGAATCGTCTGGGAGAGGTTCGTCAGGTCGCGCTCGATGTCCGCGAGCGGCCGCACGCCGACACCCGCGTGGGTCTCGCGCCACTCGGCACTGAGCTGGCGGAAGTCCTCGTACTGCGCCTCGGCCCGGCGGTCACGCTGCTCGCGGTGCCGCTCGGCGCCGGCCCGGGTGTCACTGACGATCGTCCGAATCCACCCGAAGAACCCACCCCTCGCCGACCGCTCGGTCCCAGCGGTGCCAGGGGGAGCGGTGGCGGGGCGGTGCTGACCGCCGACCGGGCGGCGCGGGCTGTCTGTCGGGCGTAGCGACGGTGGTGTCGTCCGCGTGAGCTGTTCGGCGTCGTGGTCCAGCACGCGCGCCGTACCGACGAGATCCGCCGCGAAGGGTCGGCCGAGGCCGTCCTGGGGAGCGCGCACCGAGGTCAGCCGCCGGAGGTCGGCCTCGCTGTCGAGCCGGTTGCCGTCCAGTACGTCCTGCAACAGCGCGCGGGCCTCGGTCTCCTGCTCCGCGGGCAGACCAGGCAGATCGAGCAAGGCGTCCAGGGCTTCGGTCGCCCCATCGGCCGGCGCGCCACCGCGGACCCGGTCGAGTTCGGCGCCGACGAACGCCACCGCCTCGGCGAGGAGCCGGTCGTCGGTGACGGCGGCGGCCCGGCGGGCGAGCCGCCGCTCGAGCCTGCGCAGGGCCTTCCGCGCCAGCCGGTCCCGCGAGTTCCGCAGCCGGATGGTGCCGTCCCGGAGGGCGAGCGCATCGGGAGCTACGACGCCGAACGCGAGCCCGAGGGCCCGGCGCGCGCGGGCCTGCGGACTGCCCTCCGTGCTCACCGCAGACGTCACCGCAGATCTCCCCGTTCCGGACGCCGGGACTTACCGTCTGTCACCGGATGCTGTGGATCGGGAGATTAGCAACCTTCTGTTCAATTAGCAGATAGATATCCCACCGAAGGAGTTAACAATTGCCGGTGGGCTTTGTCACATCATGAATCCCTGTACAACGCGCGGAAGTCCGCCAGCACGCCGCGGAAGTACTCGAGGTCGTCCTGCAGCTTGGCGCGGTGCACCAGGTTCGGGTGGCTGATCTTCGCCCGAGCGCCGTACGCCGACCAGATCTCCGAGTCCGGTACTTCGTCGGCATCGTCCGGCAGAAACTTGATCGCCTCGCCGATCGCCTCGGCCGCGAACTCCCAGTTCAGCTCGATCACAGAGCGGTCCTGCTCGGCCGCGCCGGTGTAGGCCATGTCGACGTCCAGCGCCTTCTGGGCATACGAGCGCGCGACCATCGCCCACTGCGCCGCGTCGATCAGCCGCGACCGCCCCAGGCCGAAATGCAGACCGAGCGTCGTCGCCGTCTTCTCGGAGGCATACGAGATGCTGATGTCCCCGGCCGGCGTCGAGTACACCCAGGCGTCCGGGCCCTCCGTCGTGTTGACGCCCGGCTGCGGCTCCTCCGGGGGTACCGAGGGCACGTTCGGGTCGGCGGCGGCCACCAGACTCAAGTACACCTGCGCCTCGATCAGGGTCCTCGCGGTCAGCATTCTTGTCTCGCTCCTGTGTCCCTAGGTGACGCTAGATGTCCCGGCCCAGCCGGCCGTACTCGTCGCGGACGATCAGCAACCGCTCCAGCCGGAACCGCCCCGGATCCGCCTCCCGGACCGCCAGCCCCTCCGGCGTCCAGAACTCGTCGTCCGGTACGGCGTCCGCACCGGCCGGCACGAACTTGATCACCTCGCTGACGGCCGCCTGCGCGACGGCCAGCACCTTACCGGCCTCGGTGGGATCCGTCGGGACCTCGGCGGCGGCACGGTCGGCCACGTCGAGCCACTGCCCGGCGTCCAGAACCTCCGACGGCTCCGGACCCCCGAACGTCGGCCAGCCCTGTACTGCGGTCTCGCGGGCCGGCAGCCCGAACAGGTACTCGCGTTCCGCGGCGCACCCAGGGCAGACGGCGAACCAGCTGCTGGCGAGCTCACCCTCGATCTCGACCAGCGCCTGCTCCCAGGGCGCCTCGGTCTCCCCGCAGTCCGGGCAGGGATGCAGTTCCAGATACAGCTGTGCCTCGTCCCGGGTCCGCGCCACCGCGAATGCCATACCGCCCCTCTCGTGTGCCTGGTTCCATGATCGCCGTCACGGCCCGGCCAGCGACGGGCCGTGGCTGGTTGTGGTGATCGTGTGGCCCGCCGCGCCACCGACCGACGGCCGGGCGGGGTGCTCGGACGGCGGTGCCAGAGTCCACGCGGCGGTCGTGTAGTCCACCGCCTTCAACACGTCCCGGGGTACGCCGGCGCGCTCGAGCTCGGCGGCCACCTTGGCGTTGAAACTGCCCTCGGTCGACGAGGTGTTGTAGAGCCGGCGCAGGTCGACCCGTCCCTCGGCCATCTGCACCACGGTCGGGTGCAGACTCGCGAACGCGGACGCGAAGCCACCGTCGTTCACACCGAGCAACGTCGGCGGTGTGCCCTTGCTGGGATCGCCGGGAATCGCCTGGTACAGGCGCTCCGTACCGTCGTCCTCCCGGACCTTCAGCACCACCGGCTTCCCGGTGCTCCGCGCCCGGTCGAGCGCGTCCAGGAGCGGACGGTACGGCTGGTAGACCTGCCCGGATTTGCCCTGCCCGTACTCGGTCGTGGTGATGTCCGGCCGCCCGAGTTTCTCCGGTACGGCCTGCAACCGGGCGTTCGCGAGCACGCTGTCGAGCGAGGCACCCCTCTCCATCTGCCGGAGACTGTCGAGGAACTGGTGCCGCAGCATCCGGACGTACAGCTGACCGTTCGCGATGTTGGGCACGTAGTCGGTCTTCTTGGTGGCCGGCTCACCGCGGCCGTTGTCGGTCGTGGTCCGGATCGTGGCGTGGTAACTGATCGGGATGTGGACCGTCACCAGTTGGCCCTCGGCGAACCGGCTGAGCTCGAGCCGGGTGCCGTTGGCGTCGCTGATCTGCTCCTTGACCTGCTCACCGATCGAACCGCCGACCGACACGAGTCCGGCATCCACTCCACCGTTCGCGGCGACCGGGGTACGCCGGTTCCTGGCCGAGCCGGAGCGGCGTACGTGCTGGCCTCGCCAGACGTGTCCCTGCTGGCCCTCCATCGGTTCGTCGATCAGCGTCATGGTGCCTGCTTCGGCCTCCACGTTGACGCTGATCATCGTGTTCCCGTTGCCCGGCTTCGCCAACGGTGGCAGGTCGATGCCGCCGTCCATCAGCCGCCCGACCTTGGCCTTCACCGCGCTCGCCTTCAGCATCGGCCGGACGACGTGCCGGTACTCCGCCATGCCGGCCCGGCCGAGATACTCGGGCCGCCGCAGGTACGCGCTCAGGTTGTCGTACAGCTGGTCCTGCCGCTTCTCGCCCACGCCGTGCGAGGCGTACCGCAGGACCATCGCACCTTCGGGCAGCCGGAACCCGCGGTGGTCGGCCCGCGCCTCGAGCGCCTGCTGGTTCTCCGCCGGCCGCGGACCGTCCTTCAGCTCGTCGGTCGGGATCGTCGTCCGGAGCTGCGCGCGCAGCTCGCGCCGCGACGACGTGCTGGTGATGTCGGCGGGGTCGATCCGGCGGAGCTGCCAGCGGGCGCTGGCCATCGCCGCCGCGCCGGCGTTCTGGACGCGGACCACCTCGGTCGTGAACACGATGGTCCGGTTGGCCATGGTCTTCTTGAACTGGCCCAGCCGCCGCAGGTTCGTGTTCTGCGTACTCTCGGCGGAGGTGTTCGTCGTGGTCAGGTCCGTCGACAATCCGGCCGAGCCGTCACCGAGGGCGGTCGGGGTGCCGCCGTTGACGCCGCCGCTGATCGCCACGGTGCGGTTGGCGGCCTGGTCCTTCTGTTCGTAGTCGTAGGTCTGTTTGACGCCGCCGGCGTTCACGGTCGGGATCTTCGGCTTGCCCTCGGCGTCCGTGAGGATGTTGCCGTTCTCGTCGGTCGGGACGGACTCGACCGTGACATCGCCCTCGAAGCGCGCCCAGATCTTGACGAACAGCACGTCGGGTCGCTGCTGCCCTTGGAGTGGTACCTCGATGGCCATCTCGGCCCCGCCCGGGCTGAGCATGTCCTCGAGATGGCCCTGGTAGCTGCGCTTGTTGAGGCGGGTGTCCAGCGCGTGCTGGAGTTGCAAGCTGGCGTCGCGCAGACCGGGGGCGATCTCGTCGATCTGCGGACCGACCAGCGTCCCGAGGTTGACCAGCTGGTCCGGATCGCCCTCGACCGTCACCGACTCGACCTCGCCGGCGCCCAGGCTCTCGTCGTACACCTCGGAGGTATGCATCACGCGCGGCTGCTGGGCGAGTACCTCGGCCGCCTGCATCGCCGCTGTCAGTTGGTCGTCGGCGCCCAGATCCGGCTGGGGCTCGGCCCCGGTCTGCTCGTTGAGCTTCGCCGCGAACCGCTCCGGCGTGTGCGTGGGCGCGAGACCCGTGTCGACGCCGGCCTTGTCCTGCCGGTACCGGTGCACGAAGCCGAGCGCGACCTGCGCGTCCATGGTGGTGCGGCCGTTCAGGTACCGCTCGGCCACGTCCGTGGTGACCCAGAGCGGCAGGTCCAGCTTCCCGCTCGCGTAGAGCTCCAGCGCCCGTCGCTCGGCCATCGACTTCTCGGCCATCGCGTCGGGCAGCGGTACGGACCGGACCACCTTCCCGTTGTGCACGATGTCGGCGACCATCCGGTGCCGCTCGAGGAACTCGTGGTGCGTGCCGGGGTTGATCAGCAGCCGCTCTTCACCGGACGTCTCGCTGACCGTGGTCGACTGCGACGTACCGCCGGTCCGGCCTCCCGAGACGCCGCCGGACGTCGTGCTGGTGTCGGCAGCGACCGAGCCGGCGCCCGCCTCCACGCTGAAACCGCCGGACGCCGACGTCCCCGAGGTGTAGCCCACGTCGGACATCGTGAAGTTGATGTCGACGGTGTTGTCCTGCGTCATCGCGACGTGGGTCAGGCTGACCGCCTCGCCACGGATCACGATCTCGTAGTCCTGCGGCAGGAGCGTGCCGTCGGTGAGCGCGTGCAGCGGGTTGCCCGGCGCCTGGACCACCGTGAACGGCAGCCGGTAGCTCCCGTTCATCCAGTCCCGGTTCGCCATCAGGCTGTTCGGTGACAGCGCCTCGTGCAGCGCCGGCAGCGCCGTCGAGTCCGAACGGATCGCGGGGATCGCGGCGCAGAGCGCGTCGGCCGCGTTCCCGGCGTCGACCGCGAACGGGATCGCCTGCTCGACGGCCGACGGGTGCGGCGGCTTCGGGTTCTTCTCGAACACCGGCGCGGCCGCACGGGTCAGCGAGCTCGGGTACGCGACGTCGACGCTGCCGCGGACGTCCGCCAGCAGCGGGCCGTCACCGCGGTTGGTGATCTCCGCGAAGGTGAACCGGACCTTCTGCCGGAGGTGGTCGATCGGCTCGGTGCTCTCACCCAGGCCGACGTCGTTGAGCCGCTCCCCGGAGGTGTACGTCGTACTCCGGCCGACGGCGTTCCGGCTGAACTTGACGCCGATCTTCGCCATCCACCCGGCGACGCCCTTCGGCGGACCGTGCTTGGCCTCGACACCGGCCGAGACCGGGATCGACTTGGACCGCCCGATCGTGCGCTGGGTGGCCCGCGAGCTGATCCCGAGCAGTACGGCGGCCTCGCTCGTACTCGTCCCGAGATCCTCGACCTCGTACGACTCTTTCTGCTCGTCGTAGTCCGGAGTGGCCGACAACCGGAACGGCCGCCATCGCGGCGCACCGGCGAGCCCGCGGTCCTCGAGGACGACGATCAGCCCGCCCTGCGCGGCCTGGTTGAACCCGGCCTCGATCCGCGGTGCGTTGATCTGCTGCTTGATGCGTTCCAAGTTGGCCCGCTGCCACGGCGCACTCTTCTCGCCGGGCCGCGGAACGAGGCCGAGCCCGCGCAGCCCTTCCAACGCATCCTCGCGGGTCTCGTCGGCACCCTGGAGGTTCTGCGCCATCGCGCGGCCGGAGCCCCGCAGCTGGTGCTCGCCGTTGCCCATCCACGGCGGTGCGTTGTGCGGAACCGTCGAGGGGTCCGGGTCGCCGCGCAGCAGCACCCGGCCCTTGTGCAGCTTGACGGTGCCGTCGGCTTCCCGCTGGACGGCGTTCTTGTCCGCGCGGCCGCCGGCCCGCAGCAGGTCGTTCTCCGGGATCCGCAGCAGACCGGTGACCAGGTCCCGCTCGACGATCGGTGGCCGCTTGTCGCCGACCTTCTGCAGCGTCGCCTTCGCCCGGAAGCCGAGCAGCACACCCTGGGTCGGGCCCTCGTTGCGCTGCACGCTCGGGACGATCGTGGTCATGCTCGTGGTCTGGCCGCCCTGGCGCGACACGTTGCGCCCGGCGGACACCCGCGGCCCGAGGTTCACGCCGGACCCGCGGACGTTGTTCAAGGCGTTCACGCCGGGTGCCAGGTGGCCCGGGTCCGGAACGCCCGGGAAACCGACCGATGCGACTCCGGTCAGAGAGGTGCCGTAGATCTGGCCGGCGTTGATGCCGCCGAAGTCGACGAGCACCTCCTCCTGCCACATCTCCGAGCTGGACTCGCCGGCGAGTTCCGCCGTACGCCAGACCGGCTCGAGTTCCCAGGTGAGCTCGTACTCCGTGTTGTCGCCGTTGGTGAACCGCCGGGTGAGCCCACCCGGCTGGGTGATCTCGCGCAGCAACCGGTGCGAGTCGTTCTGGATCAGGCCGGCGATGTGCGCGTACGCGACCTGGTCCAGGTCGCCGTACTGCTGCTGGGCGCGCGCGACCAGCCGGTCGGTGACGCCGTGCAGTCCGGTGAAGCTGGTGACCGTGTGCCGCGGGAACACCCCGGTGACCTGATCGCCGTACCCGAGCTCGGCCAGCGAGACGGTCTCCGCCGGAGGCTTCACGCTGTACGCGCTCGACACCCAGGTCTGCTGCTTCTCGAGATCGGTGGTCTCGACCGGCGACCACGGCTCGGTGGGGGACTTGCGGACCTCGATCTCGAGGACGCCGTCCCACTCGTACAGCAGGGACTCGCCGCGCATCACGTCCACCCAGCCGGACTGGTAGTGCGCCGTGGCGCCACCGGTCTCGGCCAGCGTGCGACCGCGGGTCACCTCGACCTTGGGCGAGATGAGCTGCGCGGCGGCGTGCACCGGCGTACCGGGAGCGGCCAGTGCGAGGATCGGCCCCAGGTTCACGCCGACGGTCTGACTCGTCGAGTGCGTGTTCGTGGTGGCGATGCTCATGCCACCCTCGCCGAGCGTGCCGGACATCTGCTCGGCCAGGTCGAAGTCGCGGGTGGTGATCTCTCGGATGTTGCGCGGCCGCATCCGGAGCCGCACCTGCGGCATCTTCGCGAGCGGGTCGTCCGAGCTGCCCGGGATCGAGAACACCATGCCGTCCTCGGACAGCAGCCGGCGGTACTCCGCACTCATCAGCGGCTGTGGGCCGCGGACGGGCAACTTGCTCTTGATCCGGTGCGCGGCCAGCAGCTTGTTGATCCGGTCGACCGGCAGCTTGACCGGCTCGCCCTCGGGCACGCCGGTGCGCAGGAAGTCCTTGGCCGGCAGCGCCGCGTCGCGACTGGTCTCGAACAGACCGACCTGGTGCTGAGCCGCTGCTGCCTGCGCGGCGATCTGGGACTGCGGGGCGCCACCGTCGATGTCACTCAGCAGCGACTGGTAGCTCTCGAGGGCTTGCTGTGCCTCGACCGCCGCCACGCCGTACCCGTCGCGGATCTCCGTGTGCCGGTCGGCCTTGCGCCGCAGCCCGGTCGCGGTCTTCCGCAGTACGCGGGCCCGTTCGGCGGCGCCGATGTCGAGCTGTTGCTCCTCGGCATCGGCCGACTCGTCGAGCTTGTCGGCCTGCTCCCTGGCCTTCTGCGCAGTGTCGTTCTTGGTGTCGGACTGGTCCTCGAGCTCCGCGACCGTGGACTCGAGGGACTCGATCTGGGTGAGGACCTGGTTGCGCAGGTGGGCGTTGGTTCCGCGGGCCGGCTTGGCCTCGGCCTCGGCGCGGGCAGCGGCGAGGCCGAGCGCGGTCGCTTCCGGGCCGACGATCGCCTCGGCGGTCCAGGGGAGAGCAGGCTCGCCGCCACCGTGCCGGCGGATCGTCCTGGCCAGACCGGTCAGGTCGCGTTCGATGTCCGCGACGCTGCGCGGCCCGCTCGGCTGACCGAAGGTGAGGATCTCGGTGCGCGCGTCGCGCCAGTCCCGGACCAGCATTTGGTACGTGGCCTGGTCGGCCTGCAGCCGGCGGTCGCGGCGCTCGGTACCGAACGCGGAGCGGAGCTTGCCGAGGACGCCACGCGGGCGGCCGGCCTCGGCGGCCGCGATCTCCTGCGTCATCTGGGCCAGCTGGTGCGTCCAGACGTGCCGCAGCTGTGAGTCGGCGACCTGCGAGGAGATCCGCAAGATGTGCGGGTCACTCGCCGTACCGGACCGGATGATGCTCTGGCCCATCGCGCCCAGAGTGGTCTCACCGATCTCGACCTGGACGTGCTGCGGTACGTCGGTCGCGGTCGTCGGCAGGATCGCCTGGTTGTTCTGGAAGTCGACGTCCGGAGCACCGGTCAGCGACCCGGACAGGTCGACCTCGTTCAACGCCAGCAACGCGCGGAGCGCGCGTGACTCGTCCAGCGGGAGAGTGGACTCTGTTCGTCCCTCGGCACCGGTCACCAGGCCCGTGCCGCGGATCTGCGAGGTCCACAACCTCCGTCCGTACCCTCGCCCTCTTCGGTGGTTGTTACCGACCTGTGGGCGATGCCGTCCGGCTCGCTGGGGTGGTGGCGGTGGACTCAGCCCGACGAGTTGGGCATCGCGGCTGATCGTCGCCGACGCCGCCACGATCTGCGACGACGGCACCGGGAGGTCCTCGCCGCCGAGGCGCTTCAGCCGAGCGGCCGCCTCGGGGTCGTCCGCCGCCGCGGCGCTGAGCGCGACGCGCAGCATCGCTTCGCCCTCGGTACGGCGGGATTGGTCCAGTCCAGGTCCGCGCAGGTACCGGTCGAGCGCGTCGGTCGCACCGCGGCCTGCCGACTCGTCGCGCGTTCGCGCGATCTCGGCCCCCAGGACCCCGACCGCTTCGGCGAGCAGCCGGTCGTCGGAGACGTGGTCCGCGGCCCGGCGGGCCAGAAGTTGCTCCAGCGAGCGCATCACGCGCGCCGCCAGTACGTCGTCGCGCCGGCTCAACCAGACCCGGCCGTCCCGCAGCGGTATCGCCTGCGGGTGCAAGATCCCCAACGCGGTACCGGCCGCCCAACGGGCGCGATCGGCAGCCGTGGTGGGCGGCGACGTGGGTGTGACCAAATGACTCAGCCCCCTCCCGTGTGTCCAGGTGATCACCAGTTGTCACCAGGACGTCCTACTAATTCTGGAATCTAGCAAACAATTGGTTACTCGCCAGCTACTCGAAGCACGCGAACTGTTAACGATTTACGACCAACCGGCCCCTAGGATCGACGCCATGATCGACCGGCTCGGTTCCTCGCAATGGAGTGTCTCCGAAGCGCGCAGCATGGTCGCGCGCTTACGGCATGTCGCGGACGACGGACCGGAGTACGACGGTGTTGAGCTGTTCCTCGCGCTCTGTACCTATCTGGACCAGATCCACGGCGGGATCGGGTTCGACTACGTTTTCACCGGTGCCGAGCGGGCCGCGCTGGCGGACGCGGTGCGGGAGGTCCGCGGGCACCACCCGGTGCCCGATCCGCGCGGCGAGCGGCTGATCCAGCCGGTCAACGCGTCGGTCACGTTGGTCGAGGGACGGGCCCTGACGGCCTGGTTGGAGGGGCGCTCCGGATGGCAGCAGCAGGTCGGTTACGCGCTGCGTGCGCTGTACACCTATCTAGACCAGTTGTACGGCGGTCCGGGCGCGTTCAACGAGCTGCTGACCACCCTGGAACGCAAGCGGGTCGCGGCCAGGTAACGGCACCGGCCTGCCGCCACGAGTGGCACCACGCTGCCATTACGGTATGCGGGTGAGTCTCTCGTCCTCCACGCGTACTTCGTCCCAAGGGGCCCGGGCAGCGGGCCGATCGGCGGGCGGTGGCTCGGCCCGCCTCCCCAGCAGCCGGGAGCGGCGCCCCGCGCTCGCCGCGCTCGCGGTGATCCTGATCCTTCTCGGCGCGGCCGGCTCCGCGCTGATCGCGCTGAACAGTGGCAGCCGCTCGGATTTCGTCGCGGTCTCCAGTGACCTCGAGCCCGGGCACAAGCTGGACCGCAAGGACCTGTCCCGCGGCGACCTGGCCGGTGCGACCGGCGGCCTGATCCCGTGGTCGGAGGCCGAGAAGTACATCGGTCACTACACGACGACCTGGCTCTACAAGGACCAGTTCGTCACTCCGAAGAACTTCACCTCCGACTCGAACCCGCCGGTCCCGACCGGCGGCGCGCTGGTCGGTGTCAGCCTCGAGGCCGGCCGGGCGCCGTCCGACGGGCTGAACGTCGGCGACATCGTCGCGGTGATCCGGGTCCCCACCGCCAACCAGGAGGGCGCCGCGACGACACTGGTCACCGCGGCCGAGGTGACCTCGACCGCGGGCGCGATCACGGACTCGAAGACGAGCGCGAACAGCTCGCTGAACGTGACGATCCTGATCCCGGACGAGAAGGTCACCTTGGTCGGTGCGGCCGCGGCGTCCAAGTCGCTGATGCTGGCGAAGCTGTCCCCGGCCACCAAGCCCGAGGTCTCCCGGAACTCCGGAGGACGTTGATGGCACTGGTGGCGTTGGCGAGCGCGAAGGGCTCGCCGGGGGTGACGACGGCCAGCCTCGTGTTCGGTGCGCTCTGGCCGCGGCAGGTGCTGCTGGCCGAGTGCGACCCGGCCGGTAGCGATGTCGCGATCCGGATGACCGGACCGGGTGGTGCGGCGCTCAACTCCGACCGCGGGCTGGTCAGTCTCGCTGCCGCGAGCCGCAAGGGTCTCGGCGATGAGGTGATCCACGCGCACAGCCAGCAGTTGGATGGCGGGCTCGACGTACTGCTCGGTGTTCGGTCGCCGGAGCAGGTCGGTGGCATGGGTGGTCTGTGGCATCCGCTCGGCATCTCGTTCAACCAGATGCAGAACGGCGACGTACTGGCCGACTGCGGGCGGATCGGTGCGTCGTCACCGCAGCTGCCGGTCATCCAGTCCGCACGCCTCGTCGTCCTGGTGTGTACGGCGACCGGTTCGTCCGTCGCGCACCTGCGGGAGCGGCTGTCCACCCTGGTGCACCACGTCGACGCGCAGCTCGGTGTGGTCGTGGTGGCCGACCCGAAGCGCCGCGACGGCGTCAAGCAGGTGTGGACCGTGCTGGACGCGATGTCCGTGCCGGTGCGGCACCGGTGGCACCTGGCGTACGACCCGGCCGGTGCGGCGTTCTTCGACGGGCGTGGTCACGGCCGGCTCGACAAGACGCCGCTGATCCGGACGGCGACCGACATCACCGCGGAGATGGCGTCCCTGGTCTCCAGCCCGCCGCCGCAGGACTTCGACATGGCCAACGCGGCGTTCCCGCCGGGTGATTACCGGTGAGCGCAGACCAGGAGCTGGTCCGCAAGCTGCGCGTACAGGTCGCCGAGCGGCTGAACGAACAGCGCCGGCGGGACCAGGTGAACGGCGTACCTCCGATGAGTGCGGAGGACGAGCGGGAGTACGCGCGGTCGCTGATCGTGCAGGTGCTCGAGGACCACGCGCGGTACGAGCTGGCCGAGGGCCGGACGCCGCCGACCCCGGACGACGACGCGCAGATCGCCGGCGCGATCCACTCGGCGCTGTTCGGTGTCGGCCGGCTGCAACCACTGATCGACGACGCCGATGTCGAGAACATCGACATCAACGGCTGCGACCAGGTCTTCGTGCAGTACGGCGACGGCCGCGAAGAAACCCCCGGTCCGGTCGCCGAGAGCGATGACGAACTGGTCGAGCTGATCCAGGTGCTGGCCGCGCACGCAGGCCTGACCAGCCGCCCGTTCGACTCGGCCAACCCGCAGCTGGACCTCCGGCTGCCCGACGGCTCCCGGTTGTCCGCGGTGATGGGCGTGACCTCGCGGCCGGCGGTCTCGATTCGTCGTGCCCGATTGGGCAAGGTCTTCCTCCGTGACCTGGTGGCCAACGGCACCATCTCCGACGACGTCGGCTCGTTCCTGCGGGCGGCGGTCGCGGCCCGGAAGAACATCATGATCGCGGGCGCGACGAACTCCGGGAAGACCACGCTGCTGCGGGCCCTGGCCAACGAGATCCAGCCGCACGAGCGACTGATCACGGTCGAGCGCTCGCTGGAGCTGGGGCTCGGCGAGTTCAAGGACCTGCACCCGAACGTGGTCGCGTTCGAGGAGCGGCTGCCGAACTCCGAAGGCGTCGGCGAGGTCACGATGGCCGACCTGGTCCGCCGATCGCTGCGCATGAACCCGAGCCGGGTGATCGTCGGTGAGGTGCTCGGTGACGAGATCGTGACGATGCTGAACGCGATGAGCCAGGGCAACGACGGCTCGCTGTCGACGATCCACTCGAACAGCTCGATGGAGGTGTTCAACCGGATCAGCACCTACGCCATCCAGTCGCTGGAGCGGCTGCCGATGGACGCCACCCAGATGCTGATCGCCGGCGCGCTCGACTTCGTCGTGTTCATCCGCAAGCACAACGACTACCAGCACGGCGGCGGCCTCAGCCGGTACGTCGAGAGCATTCGCGAGGTCACCGGATGGGACGGCCGGGTGCTGTCGGGCGAGGTGTTCGCGGCCGGACCGGACGGGCACGCCGCGGCGCACGCGCCGATCGCGTGCATGGACGAGCTCGAGCACTACGGGTACCAGCCACTCGTCCACGGAACGTGGGCGTGACGCGATGAACGACCGGACCCTGGGGGCGCTGATCTGCGGCGCGGTGGTCGGCGGCGCCGTACTGCTGCTGATCGTCGCGATCCGCGGCACCGAGCGCAAGGAAGAGACGCCGTCGCTGTTCCGCAACCGCAGCGCCGAGAACCGGAAGAACCTGATCCGGTTCGGCGTCGGCATCGCGGTCGGCCTGATCGTGCTGGTGGTAACCCGCTGGCTGGTCCTGGCCGTCGCGCTCGGCCTGCTGGCCGCGATGGCGGACCGCTTCTTCGGCGGCACCGGTGAGGAACGGCGCGCGATCGACCGGCTCGAGGCGCTGGCCACGTGGACCGAGGCGCTGCGCGACACCATCGCCGGCGCAGTCGGTCTGGAACAAGCGATCCCGGCGACCGCGGTGAACGCGGCCCCGGCGATCAAGCCCGGCCTGAACCTGCTGGTCGACCGGCTGCGGATCCGCGAACCGTTGCCGTCGGCCCTGATGCGGTTCGCCGACGACCTGGACGACCCGTCCGCCGACCTGATCGTCGCGGCCCTGGTGCTGAACGCCCGGCTCCGTGGCCCGGGTCTGCGCGAGGTGCTCAGCGCGCTGGCCGACTCGGCCCGCGAAGAGCTCGACGTACGCCGGAAGGTCGCCGCGGAACGCCGCTCGACCAGGCGCAGTGTGCAGGTGGTGGTCGCGATCACGCTGGTCATGGCGGCCGGTCTGGTGCTGTTCAACCCGACGTACATGCAGCCGTACACGAGCTTCATCGGACAGGTGGTGCTGGCGGTCGTGATCGGGCTCTATGCGCTCGGGCTGATCTGGCTGCGGCGGCTCGCGAAGATCGAGGTACCCGAGCGGTTCCTGATCGGTGTCAACCTCGACCAGCGGGCCAATAGGTCGGGCGACGAGCGGATGGAGGTGGTGAACGGATGACGTGGGCCTTCCTCACCGGCGGGATCGCCGGGCTCGGCGCGTACTTCGCGGTCCGGATCTTCATCAAGCCGCGGGCGAACGTGCTGTCCACGATCGCGCGGATCGACGCCGGCCGCGGCGGGTACTCCGGTGGCGCAACGACCAGCGCGGCGGGCGAACGGGTTCTGGGTGGCGTCGACCGGGCCCGCGAGACGCTGGGCCGACGGCTCGAGATGGAGGCGAACGCGCGCGGCTGGGCGTTCGGCAAGCTGCGCCGCGACCTGGCGGTGATGAACCAGCCGTTCGCCGCGATGCTCGCCACCAAGGTGTTCTTCGCACTCGGCGCGCTGGTCTTCATCCCGATCGTGCTGTTCCTGTTCTCGGCGATTGGTCTCACCGCGCCCGGCGCGGCGCCGGCGATCGTGACGCTGGCGTTCATGGCGCTCGCGTTCTTCCTGCCGGACCTGGCGCTGCGCCAGGAGGCCGAGAAGCGGCGCCGGGACTTCCGGCATGTCGTCGGGTCCTTCCTGGACCTGGTCGCGATGAACCTGGCCGGCGGCCGCGGTCTGCCGGAAGCGTTGATGACCGCGTCGACGATCGGTGACCACTGGGCGATGGCCCGGATCCGGCAGGCACTGGCGAACGCGCGGCTGATCGGCATCACGCCGTGGGACGCGATGGCCCGGCTCGGCGAGGACCTGGGTGTCGACGAACTCCGCGACCTGGCGTCCGCGCTGGCGCTCGCGGGAGACGAGGGCGCGAAGATCCGCGCCTCACTGCTGGCCCGGGCGGCGTCGCTGCGCCGCAAGGAGCTGGCCGACGTGGAAGGCAAGGCGGGTGAGCGCTCCCAGTCCATGCTGGTCGCGCAGCTCGTCATGATCGCGGCGTTCTTCCTGTTCCTGGCCTTCCCGGCCGGTGTGGCGATCCTGGGAAGTTAGACCGAACGGTGATCAGGGCAAGGGATCCAGAGGGCGGAATCGTCCGTCTGACACGGCATACTGAGGCCTGCTTCGGCCTCACGATTCGGAAGGCATGCGGATGATCTCGGAGATGATGTTCTGGCGGGCCATGGCCGGCTACGCGGTGGCGCGGGCGCAGACCCAGCGCGCCCGTGCACGTGCGGGGCAGACCGACCTGGGCGCCTCCGCACTCGAGTGGGCGATCATCTCGGCGATCCTGGTCGCCGCCGCGCTGGCGATCGGCGTGGTAGTGAAGCGCGTGATCACCAAGCGCACCGCTGAGATCGACCAGGGCTGACGTCCACCGTGGTCCGGCGGCGCCGATCGGAGCGGAAACGATCGGAGCGGGGGGTCAGCACGCTCGAGCTGGCCATCCTCGCACCGGCGATCCTCGCGCTGATCTTCGTGTCCATCCAGACCGCCCTCTGGTTGTACGGGCGTTCCGTCGCGCTCAACGCCGCGCAGGAGGGCGTGTCCCGGCTGCGGCTGGTGCAGCCGCCGGTCTACACCACGGCCGTGGGGGAGAAGGTTCGCTCGGACATCCAGTCGTACGCGCAGCAGCTCGGCGGGACGACGCTGCAGAACACCAGCGTCCCGTTCCCGTCGTACAACAGTCCGGAAGGCATGGTGTCGTTCACGGTGACCGGTGACACCGTCTCGCTGGTGCCCGGACTGAAGCTCAAGGTGACCCGGACCGCCACCGGACCGATCGAACAGTTCCAAGCCGACAAGTGAGTGTGAGGATGAAGCGGAAGCTGGGGATCCGTGGGCAGCGCGGCACCATGGCGCTGGAGATGGTGATCCTTGCCCCGGTGCTGCTCGCGCTGTTCATGTTCCTGCTCGCCTGCGGGCGGTACTTCCAGACCTCGTCGCTGCTGGAGAGCGCGGCGCGCGACGGTGCCCGCAGCGCCAGCCAGTCGCGGTCGTTGCCGGACGCCCAGAGCCGCGTCGACGAGGCCGTCACCGGCGCGATGGGGCAGGCCGTCAAGTCCTGCAAGGAGTCTGCGGCCGGCTCCATCACCACTGGGTTCGTGGCCGGCCAGCCGCTGTCGGTCGAAGTCACCTGCACGATCAACTACCGCGACCTCGGCCTGCTCGGCCTCGGCGGCGACACCAAGATCACCAAACGCTTCACCTCCTCCCTCGACCCGTACCGGGGGGTGCGCGGTGAAGGCTCCTGACCCCACCCCCACGCCTGCCGACCGCGCTGCGGCGGTGTCTGCTGCTGAGCGGCAGCGGTCGCGGGTTGTCGAGTTTCTGCGGATCGATGCGCCTGGCAACCACCGGTTGTTCGCGCGGGGAGCGCTCAGCCCGGCGGTCGCGATCCTCGCGGTGATGATCTTCACCCTGGCCGGCCTGGTGATCGACGGCGGCCGGCAGCTCGGCGCGCGCTCCCGCGCGGTCGGGTACGCCCAGGAGGCCGCCCGCGTCGGCGCCGCCGCGATCCAGCTGAACGTCGCCGAGGCGAAGATCGACACCACCAAGGCCGCCGCCGCGATCTCCACGTTCTGCGGCCAGGTGCAGTCGAACGACCCGGCCGTGACCGCCTGCGGCCCGACCACGCTGACCGACCAAGAGGTCGCGATCCAGGTCGACATCAACAACAAGACCACGTTCCTCGGCCTGATCGGCAAGAACTCGCTCAAGGCCGTAGGCACCGGCGAGGCGCACGCCGAGCAAGGCGTCGACAAGGCCGACGACAGCCCGACCATCCCGCCGATCGTGGTGAACCCGACCACCGACGGCCCGGGCGCGCCGACCTCGATCGCGAACCCGCCGACGATCGACCTGCCGTGCCCGACCTGGACGGTCGGCTCACCGACCCCGACCTGGACGCTGACGCCGTTCCCGTTCCCGCGCACCTGCAAGCCGAACGTGACCCCGAGTCCGGACCCGTCGTCCCCGACCACGCCGACGGACAGCCCGTCCGGCCCCACCTCGAGCGCGCCGACGAGCACGCGCTAGACCCTGGAGGACTGTTCTTCGTGCGTAGGTTTGCCCTCCCGGCCCTCGTGCTGATCGGCGTCGCCCTGCTGAGTGCCTGCAACAACGACTCGTCCGACGGCGGCCTCCCGCAGCCCGTCGGCGGCGACTCCGGTACGACGATCTCCGCGGACACCCCGTCCACGCCACCGGAAACCACCAGCGCGCCAACCGTGCCCGCCACCACCGCCAAGCCCACGACGGCCCCCAAAGGCCAGGTCATCGTCAAGGCCGGGAACTTCGCCTCCAACCCCGCCGTCCAAGGCCTCGTGACCAGCTATCCCCTGTACTTCCAGGCCCTCGTGTCGAAGGACGACACGATCCTGAAGAAGCGCTTCCCCTCGTTCTTCTACGCCGACGTGTCGGAGGAGATCGTGGATGCCAAGCGCAACGGCTGGGTGATGCGCCCGCCGGGCAGCGTGGTCGTGGTCGGTGCCCACAGCACCTCGGACGGCACGGTCGCGGTGCAGACGTGTCGCTCGCAGACGACGCAGTACTGGGACCCGAAGGCGAAGAACTGGACCGTGGTCGCGCCGAAGGGCTCGCCCGAGGTCATCGAGATGATCCAGACCGGGATCGGCTGGTTGCCGTACCGCCTCGCCTCGCCGAACGGCGTCAAGTGCGGACAGGTGCGCTATCCGGCCTAGGGCGGAAGCCAGGATTTCAGGTTGCGAAGAGGTGACGAGGCACTCGCCAACGGGCATGATGCCCCTGGCCGAAGATAATCTGCGGGAAGACGAGTCTGGGGAGTGAGGATGCACAACCGAGTTGGCCGCACACTGCTCGTCCTGAGCGCGGTACTCGCGTTACTCGTGGCTGGCCCCGCCACCACCGCCACCGCAGACACCATCCAGACTGGGAACTCGGTCTGCAGTATGTACGTGAATTCGGTTGGCTTCGGGGCGTACTGCAGCTCGGGCGAGGCCATCGTCGACCCGAATGCTCCGGCCCCACCGACCTGGCGAGAGCGGCTGAATGGGCGACCGTTCGTCCCGTGCCGCGACTTCGAGATCCCGAAGGGGATCCGGCTGCCGAAGGCGCCGGACGGCAAATCCTGGGCCATGCGGATCACGATCACCGACTACAAGCTGGACACCTACAACGGTGGACCCGACGCTCACCTCGAACGCGCGTACGTGGCAGTCGACGAGGCCGATCGGGCCCAGTGCCCGTTCCCGGACTACATGGATCAGTTCTGGTGGCCGTTCAAGTCGAACTATCCGCCGCCCGCGCTCCAGGTCATGCCGACATACACGCCGCGCGTCAACGTTCCGGCCTTCTTCACGCTGACGCCCGACAGCTCGCAGGCGGTCGCGAACGACGGCACCCAGAGCGGCTTCTACAGCCCCGGGCACAACCTGACGATGCGCGGCATGGTCGTCGAGATGGTGATCGACCCAGGTGACGGCACCGGGACCTTCAAGTGCCCGGTCGGTGTGACACCGATGGACGACCCGGACGGGTACGACCAGTCGCAGGACCCGGACCACCAGATCAACCCCTGCAAGCACACGTACAAGAAGTCCAGCGCGAGCCAGCCGGACGGTATGTACACCGTCAAGCTGACGATCACGTGGGAGGTCTCGTACTGGATCGGCAAGGACGCGGGTGGTTGGAAGCCGATCGGCAAGGCGAACGTGACGGCGGTGCAGCGGTTGCCTGTGCAGGAAGTCGAGGCCATCGGTGGGTGACGTGGTGAGTGGTACAGCGGTCGAGGGTGTGGCTGACGGTGGGGGTATGGAGGAGCGATGGTAAGGACGAATGAGCCGGTGCGGGCTGCGCGGTTGCCGCAGCGGGGGTCGGGGAGTCCGGGTGCGGACCGGCTGAAGGGGTTCGTCGCGCTGCTCGCGATCCTGGCGATCGTCGGCGGAGTGCCGTACGTGCTGCTGCGGTTCTTCGGTACGCCGTGGCCGGACAGCATCCCGAGCCGTGACGTGCTGTTCAGCGAGTTGAGCATCCAGACCGTTCTCGGCATCATCGCGTTCTTCATCTGGGTCGCCTGGCTGCACTTCGTGGTCTGCCTGATCGCTGAGGCGGTCGCGGAGATCAAGGGGCACGGGCTGTCCCCACGCGTTCCACTCGGCGGCGGCTCCCAAGCACTGGCGCGGCGCCTGATCGGCACCGTCGTCCTGATCGCCGCAGGTGCGGGTGTCAGCCTGCCGGTCGCGAGCGCGGTGACCACGAGTGGTCCGGCCGCGCCGACCGCTGTGACGACGCGGCACGGCAACGAGGAGACTTCCGCGTCGCAGTTCCGGCAGACCGAGCCGGCCAGCAAGGTGCTCGCGGGCCATGGAAAGACGACCACCGGCGTACGGACGAACCACGACCACAAGGGTCAGGTCATCAAGTACACCGAGGTCCGTCCGCCGCAGGGCCGGAACTACGACTGCCTCTGGGACATCGCGGAGCGGTACCTGGGCGAAGGCCGCCGGTACAAGGAGATCTACGACCTCAACAAGAACAAGCTGCAGCCCGACGGACGCCGGCTGACCAACCCGGACCTGATCCTGCCGGGCTGGCAGGTGCGGCTTCCGGGCGACGCCAAGGGTCCGGGTGTGCACACGGTGCGGGTCAGCATCGACGACCACACCACCAAGACCCCGGTCACCCCGAAGGTCGAGAACCGGACCGTCGCGCGGCCGTCCACGAAGACGACGGCCGAGGCGAAGCCGGCTGCGCCGGGGCGCTTCTCGGAGAAGAGCATCGAGCGGGGTTCGTCGGTCGGCATCGGCAGCGCGAAGAACGACCCGGGCGCGAAGAACGTCAAGCCGGGGGAGCCGGGCGTGACGGTCGAGCCGCACGCCCCGGGCACCGGTCAGAACGAGCACGGCGAACCCATCGGTGGCGGCACGCAGCTGCCGGATCCGGTGCCGGTCGCGGTCGACGAGGGCGGTTTCAGCCTCAAGGACGCGGGCATCTACGGGTTCGGCGCGACGCTGCTCGCGGCCGGCCTGGCGATCGCGCTGAAGCGGCGCCGCGGTTGGGCGCAGGGCCCGGGCCCGAAGGCTGCCGGGCACCGGCAGACCGAGGTCGGCCTGCGGCTCGCCGCAGACGTGCCGACCGCGCAGTTCGTCGACAACTCGCTCCGCAAGCTGGGCGCCGACATGACGCAGCTGCAGCGGCCGATGCCGAAGGTCGTCGCCGCGCTGGTGACCGACCGCGCGCTGACGCTGGTCCTCGACCCGTACGAGGCGCAGCCCGCCCCGCCCGGACCGTGGCAGGCGATTGCCGAAGGCACCCGATGGACGCTGCGCCGCGCATACGGCCCGAGTAGCGAGGTGAACGCGCCGGCGCCGTACCCGACGCTGGTGACGGTTGGGCAGAACGCGGACGGCGCGACCGTGTTGATCGACCTCGACACCGCGAACGGGATCGTCGCGTTCGGCGGCGTGGGCAACGCGTCCCGCGACGTGGTCGGTTCGCTCGCGGTCGAGCTGGCGACCAACCTGTGGTCCGAGGGCGCGCACATCAGCATGGTCGGGTTCGGTGACGACCTGTCGTCGCTGGCGCCGACGCGGTTGAGCTACTGGGTGCGCCTGGACGACGCGATGGGCGAGGTGGCCCGGCGTACCGAGGCGCAGGTCCAGGCCTGCCAGCGGCGCAACGTCGGCTCGGTGGCCGAGGCGCGGATGTCGCATCCGGACGCGGCACTGTGGGGCGCGGAGATCATCTTCGTGTCCGCGCCGCCGTCGCCGGAGGAGCAGGACCAGCTGAACCGGCTGGCCGCGGACACCAAGCGCAGCATCGCGGTGGTCGTGGTGGGCGACGTGCTGAACTCGCCGTGGCGGTTCGTCGTGGACGAGAAGAACCAGGCGGTCTGCCGGTTGCTCGGCCTTGAGGTCGACGCGCACAGCGTCAACCCCGAGCAGTTCGCCGACCTCGTCGCGCTGTTCGACGCGGCCGAGACGGACGCCCGGGACAAGCGGCGGTCCGAGCAGAACATGCCGGCGTACGAGTTCTCGGCCACGGACCTGAGCCAGCCGGCGCCGGTCGAGGTCGACCTGCTCGGTCCGGTCGAGGTGGACGCGCGTGGTGCCATCGACGACGGCCGGGTGGCGCTGTCGACGGAGATCATCGCGTTCCTCGCCAGCCAGGACTACGGCGTACACCCGAACGTGCTCGCCGGTGCGATCTGGCCGCGCGGCATCAGCGAGGAGCTGCGGGACGCCGCGCTGGAGCACACCCGCCGCTGGGTCGGTGTGGATGCGATGTACGCCGATGAGTCGGGCCGCTGGATGCTGAACCGCAGCGTCGTCCGGGTCGACTGGGACGTGTTCCGGACACTCGCCAAGCAGGCGTCGATGGTGGACGACCCGCGCGGCGCGCTGTCGACGGCGCTCAGCCTGGTCCACGGCCCGGCGTGGTCGAACCTGCCCGGTGGCCGGTACTCGTGGCTCGCCGCGTCCGGCATCGAGCGCCGGATGGCGGAGGCCGTCGTCGACGCCGCACTGCGGCTCGCCGAGGCGTCGCTCAGCCACAACGACGGCAACCTGGCCCGCACGGCCCTCCAGACCGGCCTCAGCTTCTCGCCGGCGTCGGAGGAACTCTGGCGAGCCACGCTCCGCCTGGCGTCGCACTTCGGCACCACCGCCGACGTCACCAACGTGGCCACCCAGATGTACGCCGCCCTCACCAAGCACGGCGGCCCCCGCGGCGCCGAGTCCGAAACCGACGCCCTCGTCGACGAACTCCTCCCCGGCTACCACCGACCCGCCCAGGTCGCGTAACGCCGTACCAACAGAACCGCCCCGCACTCAGGAGAGTGCGGGGCGCTTCCTTGTTGGACTGTGGTCAGAGGGAGGACGCGGACCAGGTGTCGCAGGCGGTCATGTCGCCGGAGTCCATGCCGCGCTTGAACCACCGCATGCGTTGGTCGGCGGTGCCGTGGCTGAAGCTCTCGGGGGTGACCTGGCCCTGGGTCTTCCGCTGGATGCGGTCGTCGCCGACGGAGGCGGCGGCGTCGAGGCCGCGGGCGACGTCGTCTTCGGTGAGCTCGGTGATCAGCGGTTTGCCGTTCTTGCCCGGAACCGTGGTGGCGTGGTTGGTCCAGATGCCGGCCAGGCAGTCCGCCTGGAGTTCGGAGCGGACCGAGTCCGACGTCGGGCCGTTGCGGGTCTTGATCCGGTCGAGGATGCCGTACAGGTTCTGGATGTGGTGCCCGTACTCGTGCGCGATGACGTACGCCTCGGCGAACTCGCCGCCGCGGGCGCCGAGGTCAGTCTGGAGTGTGTCGAAGAACCCGAGCTCCAGGTACACCCGCATGTCCGGCGGGCAGTAGAACGGGCCGACCGCACTGGTCGCCGGGCCGCAGCCGGTGTTCACCGAGCCGTCGAAGACCCGCATCGCTGCGCGGGTGTACTTCTTCCCACGCCGGGGGAGCTCGGCGGCCCAGAAGCTCTCGATCGAGTTCTGGTAGAAGACGAACCGGCAGTTCGAGTTCGACTGCAGGTCGGTGCCCTTCTTGCAGGAGCTCAGGTTGCCGGCCGCGGTGTTCTGCGTCGCGGGCTCGTCGCTGCCACCTCCGCCTGGCAGACCGCCCGAGAGCAGCAGGATCACGACCAGCAGGATGATGCCGCCGATGCCGCCGCCGACCGGGATCATGCCGCCCGGCAGGCCGCCGCCGCGTCCGCCGCCCCGTCCGCTGCCACTGCCGCGGGTGTCCTCGATACCGCTCGTGTCGAGATCCGCATCCGGATTGAATTTCACGGCACATACACTAGTCCCGAGTGCGGGGGATTCCCGGCGTGCCGTGACACCGCCTTGTCAGCCAGTAACCCAGTGTAAGGACGCCTGCGACCCCCGATGATCACTGTCTCCCATCTCGAGGTTCGCGTCGGTGCCCGCCAGCTGCTCGCGCCCGCGTCGTTCCGGGTCGGCCCGGGCGACAAGGTCGGGCTGGTCGGCCGCAACGGCGCCGGCAAGACGACGCTGACGAAAATCCTGGCCGGTGAGGGCCTGCCGGCCAGCGGTTCGGTGACGAAGTCGGGTGAGATCGGCTACCTCCCGCAGGACCCGCGCACCGGCGACCTCGAAGTACTCGCCCGGGATCGGATCCTGGCAGCCCGCGGCCTGGACGACGTCGTACGCCGTCTGCGCAGCGCGGAGAAGTCGATGGCCAGCGCGGACGAGAAGACCCGCGCCAAGGGCATGCGGCGGTACGAGCGCGCCGAGGCGGACCTGCACGCCGCGGGTGGGTACGCCGCCGAGTCGGAAGCGGCTCGGATCGCGGCCAACCTCGGCCTCCCGGACCGCGTCCTCGGACAGCCGCTCGCAACGCTGTCAGGTGGTCAGCGCCGCCGCGTCGAGCTGGCCCGGATCCTGTTCGCGCAGGCTGAGACGCTGCTGCTCGACGAGCCGACCAACCACCTGGACGCCGACTCGATCATCTGGCTGCGCGACTTCCTGAAGTCGTACCCCGGTGGCGTGATCATGATCAGCCACGACGTGAACCTCCTGGAGGAGACCGTCACGAGGGTCTTCCACCTGGACGCGAACCGGGCCGAGATCGACATCTACAACGTCGGCTGGAAGGCGTACCTGACCCAGCGCGAGACCGACGAGCGCCGCCGCAAGCGCGAGCGGGCGAACGCGGAGAAGAAGGCCACCCAGCTGGTCGACCAGGCCAACAAGATGCGCGCGAAGGCGACCAAGGCGACCGCCGCCCAGCAGATGCTGCGGCGCGCGGAGCAGTTGATGTCGTCGCTGGAGGACACCCGCCAGGCCGACCGGGTCGCGAAGATCGCGTTCCCGACGCCGGCGCCGTGCGGGAAGACACCGCTGATGGCGCGTGAGCTGTCCAAGTCGTACGGCTCGCTGGAGATCTTCACCGACGTCGACCTGGCGATCGACAAGGGCTCGCGCGTCGTCGTCCTCGGGCTGAACGGTGCCGGCAAGACCACGCTGCTGCGGATCCTCGGCGGCATCGAGAAGGCCGACACCGGCGAGATCATCGACGGTCACGGCCTCAAGCTCGGGTACTACGCCCAGGAGCACGAGACCCTCGACGTGAACCGGACCGTCCTGGAGAACATGAAGTCCGCCGCCCCGGACCTGAACGAGACCCAGGCCCGCAGCGTCCTCGGCTCGTTCCTGTTCACAGGTGACGACGCGGACAAGCCCGCGCGGGTGCTGTCCGGCGGTGAGAAGACGCGGCTCGCGCTCGCGACACTGGTCGTGTCGGCTGCCAACGTGCTGCTGCTCGACGAGCCGACCAACAACCTCGACCCCGCGTCCCGCGCCGAGGTGCTGAACGCGATCCGCTCGTACGCCGGCGCGATTGTGCTCGTCACCCACGACGAGGGCGCCGTCGAGGCCCTCGAGCCGGAACGCGTCGTCCTGCTCCCCGACGGCGTCGAGGACCTCTGGACCAACGAGTACGCCGACCTGGTCTCGCTCGCGTAGCTACTTCCCAGTAATGTTCCGTCGTATGACGGATCTCGGACTGCGGTTGTCGGTGGACGGACCGGTCGCGCGAGTGGTGCTCGACCGGCCTGAGGTGCGCAACGCGCAGACGCCAGCGATGTGGAGTGCGCTGGCGGACTTCGGTACGGCGCTGCCGGCCGACGTGCGCGTGGTGATCGTGTCGGGGGAGGGGCCGTCGTTCTCGGCCGGCCTCGACCGCCGGCTGATCATGGGCGAGAACGACCTCGGTCAGGAGCCGCTGCTCAGTCTCGGTGCCAAGCCGACCGACGAGGTGCTGGAGCTGATCGCGAAGTTCCAGTCCGGCTTCTCCTGGCTGCGGCGGCCGGAGATCGTCAGCATCGCCGCGGTCCAGGGCCACGCGGTCGGCGCCGGTTTCCAGCTCGCGCTGGCGTGTGACCTGCGGATCGTCACACCGGATGCTCGGTTCAGCATGCGCGAGCCGTCCCTCGGCCTGGTCCCGGACCTCGGTGGCACGAAGCCGCTCGTCGAACTGATCGGCTACTCACGGGCACTGGAGATCTGTACGACGACCCGCTGGGTCGAGGCCGCCGAGGCGAAGGAACTCGGGCTGGCGAACATCGTCGTACCGGCGGCGGAGTTGGAGGCGACGGTGAAGGATCTGACCGACGCGCTGCTGGGGCCGCTGCCGGGAGCGATCCGCGAGACCAAGGCGTTGCTCCTCGGTGCCGCGGACCGCTCGTACGACGACCAGCTCAAGGCCGAGCGAGAGGCTCAGGAGCGCCGTCTGAAGGAGCTCCTGGCCGCACTCGGTTAGTGCCAGTTGCTGACCAGTACGTCGTGCGGCGCGGGCTCGCCCTTGCCGGTCTCGACGTACTTCTTGAGGCTCATCAGGAACGTGGCCCACTTGGTGCTGCAGTGGTACATGAACTCGACCGGCTCGCGCCAGCCTGCCTGCTTGAACAGGATGATGGTGTACTCGTCGGTCTGGGACAGCTCGAAGGTGACGTGCGTGCCGATCCACTCGTCCGGGCCGCCAACGACCTCCCAGTGGACCAGTTCGCCGGGCTTGGTCTCGACGACCTTCATGTCGAAGCCGTCGCCACCCGCGGTGGCGAAGCGGAACTCGATCACGCCGTCGGGGTCGCCGACCGTGTCCTCGGTCCACCAGCCGGCCAGACCGTCGATCGTGGTGAGTGCGCTGAAGACGTCCTTCGGGGACGCGATGATGCCAACACGGTGCAGGATGTCGCTCATTAGAGTTTCCTCTCGGCTTGTTCGATCGCCTCGGCGATGCGCTTGATGCGTTGCAGCCGCCGGTCCCAGGCGTCGGTGACGTCGGTCAGCTGGTTGATCGCGCGGGCGAGGCGGTCCTCGTCCACGGCGTACCGGCGTTCGCGTCCGGACGGCGTGGAGTGCACGAGTCCGGCCCGGTCGAGAACGCCGAGGTGTTTCGCGACCGCCTGCCGGGTGACCGGCAGCTGGTCGCTGAGACTGGTCGCGGTGCCCCCGCCGTTCGCGAGCAGCAGGTCGAGCATCCGCCGCCGGGTGGGGTCGCCGATCGCCGACCAGAGCTCGTCGTCGATCACGGCCGGTGCACCAGCCGGTCGACGTACGGCGGGATGCGGGGAAGGAAGTAGTCCCAGCCGCTGGTGTGGTCCTCGAGTACGGCGTCGGACTTGGCGGCCACGTCGTACCCGGTCTCGGCGAACCGGAGCAGCGTGCCGCCGTCGACCTCGATCAGGTCGATCGTCACGAGCAGGGAATTCTCCGCGGTCGCCGTCTCGCCGTCGTAGTCCCAGCGGAAGGCGAAGCGGTGCGGCGGCTCGGCCTCGACGACGGTGAGCGGCACGACCATCGCCCCCTCGTCCTGCCGGAACGTGACCGATCCGGTCGCCCCCGGGACGGCGCTGACGTCCGCCTCGTCGGGCCACCACTCGCGCAGGTGCTCCGGCGAGCTGACCACCTGGTACACGACCTCCGGCGTGGCCTCGACCCGAATCTCCCGCTCGATGCTCCTGCTCATGCCCCTCATCCTTTCGCAACCTTTGGTTGCTCATAACTGTAGACCATCGTCGGCGGGATGCGCAACCAAAAGTTGCGGGAAGCGTTCTCGGGCTGAAACTGTTGAGAAGATTTGCTGAAAGAGAGGGAACTGGATGTCTTCACCGATGATGCGCGGCGGGATGGGCGCGATGTCCTGGCGGCGCCAGGACGCCTCTGTGGTCGGCCAGAAACTGGCCAAGGGCACGTTGCGCCGGATTGTCCGGTTCGCGCGGCCGTTCCGCTGGCACATCACGGCGTTCCTGCTGCTGGTGATCGTGTCCGCGTTCCTGGTCATCGCGTCACCGTTGCTGTTCAAGAAGATCGTCGACGACGGGATCTCCAAGGGGAACGCCAGCCTGGTCACCGCGCTCGCGCTGGTGGTCGCGGTGCTCGCGGTCTTCGAGGCGATTCTCGGGCTGATCCAGCGCTGGTTCTCCGCGCGGATCGGTGAGGGACTGATCTTCGACCTGCGGACCAAGGTGTTCGCGCACGTCCAGCGGATGCCGGTCGCGTTCTTCACCCGGACGCAGACCGGCGCGCTGGTGTCGCGGCTCAACAACGACGTGATCGGCGCGCAGCAGGCCTTCACGTCGACACTGTCCGGCGTGGTCTCGAACATCATCAGCCTGATCCTGGTGGTCGGCGCGATGCTCGCGCTGAGCTGGCAGCTGACCGTGGTCGCGATCCTGATGCTGCCGATCTTCCTGATCCCGGCCCGCGTCCTCGGCCGCCGGCTGGCCGCGATGACCCGCGAGCAGATGAACCTGAACGCCGAGATGTCGACCGGGATGACCGAGCGATTCAGCGTCGGCGGCGCCCTGCTGGTCACCCTGTTCGGGCACCCGCAGCAGGAGAACGAGACCTTCGGCGAGCGGGCCGGCCGGGTCCGTGACCTGGGCATCCGGATCGCGATGCTCGGCCGGGTGTTCTTCACCGCGCTCACCCTGGTCGCGGCGCTGGCGACAGCCCTGGTGTACGGCGTGGGCGGCAACCTGGCCGTCCGCGAGACCCTGACGGTCGGCACGCTGCTCGCCCTGGTCGCGCTGCTCGGACGGCTGTACGGCCCGCTGACCGCCTTGTCCAACGTCCGCGTCGACGTGATGACCGCGCTGGTGTCCTTCGAGCGGGTCTTCGAGGTGCTCGACCTGGAGCCGATGATCAAGGACGCGCCGGACGCGCGCGACCTGCCGGAGAACGCGGCGAGTGTCGAGTTCGACCATGTCGCGTTCTCGTACCCGACCGCCGAGCAGGTGTCGCTCGCGAGCCTGGAGTCGGTCGCGGTGCTGGACAAGCGTGTGTCGGCACAGGTGCTCGAGGACGTGAGCTTCGCCGTACAGGCTGGTCAGATGGTTGCCCTGGTCGGTCCGTCGGGCGCCGGCAAGACGACGATCACGAACCTTGTCGCCCGCCTGTACGACGTGACTGGGGGAGCGGTCCGGGTCGGCGGGGAGGATGTCCGTGACGTGACGCTGCAGTCGTTGCACGACACCATCGGGTACGTGACGCAGGACGCGCACATGTTCCACGACACGATCCGGGCGAACCTGCTGTACGCCAAGCCCGGCGCGACCGAGGACGAGATGATCGCGGCGCTGGAGGCCGCGCAGATCTGGGAGCTGGTGTCGGCCCTGCCGGATGGGCTGGACACCGTGGTCGGTGACCGCGGGCACCGGCTGTCCGGTGGCGAACGGCAACGACTCGCGATCGCGAGGTTGTTGCTGAAGGCGCCGAAGATCGTCGTCCTCGACGAGGCGACCGCGCACCTGGACTCGGAGTCGGAGGTCGCCGTCCAGCGAGCCCTGGACACCGCGCTGCAGGGCCGGACGTCGCTGGTGATCGCGCACCGGCTGTCGACGGTCCGGAACGCCGACCAGATCCTGGTGGTTGACCACGGCAACATCGTGGAGCGCGGCACGCACGACCAACTGCTCGCCGCCGGTGGCGAGTACGCTGATCTGTACCACACGCAGTTCGCGCAATCGGGAGCCGTGTCCGGCACAGCGGCAGGTGTCTGATGATCAAATTCGGGCTCGTCCTCGCGGCCGGGTACGCCGGCTTCAAGGCGGCGTACCACTCCGAGGACGGGCGCCATTACGGCGCGACCGGCGAGCGCGCGATCAGGACGACGCTGTCGTTGCTGATCGCGAGCCTCGCCGGCGGCATCACCTACGCGGCGCTACTGTCCCATTAGGTCGCCACACTCTTTTCCGGATCGTGCTCGAGCAGGTGCAGCACCGGTACGCCGAGGTGCCGGCGGGCTGAAGTGGTCCAGTCCAGGTGGAAGAACTCCGCCACGATGTGCGGCCTGGTCAGGATGATGACCTCCTGACCGTGGACATGCCGCACGGTCGCGACCAACGCATCGATCGGCCGCTCGTGCGAGATACCGCCCTCGGCGTTCTGCCCGAGGTCGCGGAGCCGCTGCACGCTGCGGCCGCTGCATCCCTTGGCCTCGCTGTCGATCGCCTTCTGCGCCTCGGTGAGGTCCTCGCGCTGGCCGGCCAGTCCCGGCCCGTAGAGATCCGCGGTACCGAGCGCGCTGATCGAGGCCTCGACACCGGCCTCGGCGTTGTGGCAGGGCACCAGCACGTGGTACGTGACCGGCTCAGGCATGTCGTCGTGGAGTTCGACGACGCGTTTCGCGTCGGGCTCGGACAGTTCCTGTTCGACGAGCAGTACGACGTCGTACATCGCAACCTCCGGGTTCCTACCAGTCGGTATGACTCCATAGTGCACCGGAAGCACCGGAAGTAATCACCTGGATCGTTCCAGTCTCCGCCGACCGTAGGTTCGCAGCGCCCGGAGCAGGTCCACCTCCCGGAACGCGGGCCAGTACAGGTCGCAGAACTCGATGTCCGATCTGGTTGCCTGCCACAACAGGAAGTCCGACATCCGCAGCTCGCCGCTGGTCCGGATCACCAGATCGGGATCGGGCAGCCCCGGCACGTACAGGTGCCCGCTGATCGTCTCCTCGCTCAGCTCGTCCGCGATGTCCTCGAGCGAACGCCCGTCCGCCGCGGCCTCGTCCAGCACCGACCGGACGGCGTCGAGCACCTCGAGCCGCCCGGAATAGCCGATCGCGAGAGTGAGATCGCCGGCGTCCCGGTCACGGCTGAGCTCGACCGCTCCCTTCAGCGCGCGAGCCGTTGAGTCCGGCAACAAGTCCAGTTGGCCCGCGAGGTGCAGCCGCCAGCGGTGGTCCCGGCGAACGTGATCCGCGAGGACGCTCTCGGTGAGCTCCATCAGGTAGTCGACCTCGGACGAGTCCCGCTTGCGCAGGTTGTCGGCCGACGCGACCCATGCGGTCACACAGGTGACGCCGGCGTCCGCGTTCCACTGCAGGAACTGTTCGAGATGCTTGGCGCCGAAGCGGTGACCGATGCGTACGTCGTCGTACCCCTCGCCGCGCGCCCAGCGGCGGTTGCCGTCCATCGCGATCGCGACGTGGGCGGGCTTGGGCAGACCGGCGAGCTGGCGGCGGAGCCGGCGGGTGTAGAGGCTGTAGAGCATCAGCGTTGGGCGCTCGAGAGGACGTCGGCGAGGTCGAACTTCACGGGTTCCTCCAGCTGCTCGTAGGTGCAGGACTCCGGAGTACGGTCCGGACGCCAGCGCACGAACTGCGCGGTGTGCCGGAAGCGGATGCCTTCCATGTGGTCGTACCGGACCTCGACGACGAGTTCCGGGCGCAGCGGCGTGAATGACAGGTCCTTGCCGGCCTGCCAGCGGCTGCCCTCGGCGTTGCGCGGCGTCCGTACGCCTTCCTCCTGCTTCGCCCACGCCCACGGGTGGTCGTCGAAGGTGGTGACGAGCGGCTGCAGCTCCTCGAAGAGCTCCTTGCGGCGCTCCATCGGGAACGCGCCGATCACGCCGACGCTCGCGAGGGTGCCGTCGTCGTTGTAGAGGCCGAGCAGCAGCGAGCCGATGCGATCGGGGCCGCTCTTGTGCAGGCGGTACCCCGCGACGACACAGTCCGCCGTACGCTCCGGTTTGATCTTGAACATCGTCCGCTTGTCCGGGACGTACAGCCCGTCGAGCGGCTTCGCGATCAGGCCGTCCAGGCCGGCGCCCTCGAACTGCTCGAACCACTGCGCCGCGATGTCGGGGTCGGCGGTCGCAGGTGTGACGTGGATCGGCTCCTGGACGTCGGCGAGCGCGTCGAGCAACGCCGTACGGCGCTCACCGAACGGGCGCTCGGTGAAGTCGTCGTCCCCGAGCGCCAGCAGGTCGAACGCCACGAATCGCGCCGGCGTCTTCTCGGACAGCATGTTCACCCGGCTCGCCGCGGGGTGGATCCGCTGCTGCAGGACCTCGAAGTCGAGCCGGTCCCCGGACTCGCCGATCACGATGATCTCGCCGTCGACCGCGCAGCGCTCCGGCAGGTTCGCCTTCACCGCCTCGACCAGCTCGGGGAAGTACCGCGTCATCGGCTTCTCGTTCCGGCTGCCGATCTCCACCTCGTCGCCGTCGCGGAAGATGATCGACCGGAACCCGTCCCACTTCGGCTCGTAGCTCATCGCACCGCGCGGGATCTCCTTCACCGGCTTGGCGAGCATCGGCTTGACCGGCGGCATGACAGGCAGTCGCATCCCGTCATTCTGTCCCACGCCGGGGACACTCACCAGGATCGTCACCTGGCGTGCCCGCCCCGTGCTGGCACTGTCATAGACCGGTGGTGGACAGTGAACCGACCTCCCACGGACAATGTCGGGATGAGCACGGTGCCGGTGGGGACGCGTCCGTCGGACGCCGAGCGGGACCGCGCGCTCGCCGTGCTGCGGGATGGTGCCGGCTCGGGCCGGTTGTCGCACGACACGTTCATCCGGCGGATGAACTTCGTCCTCCGCGCCCAGAGCCGCGGCGAACTCGCCGACGCCATCCGCGACCTCCCACGCGCCGAATCCGGCGTCGTCAGGTGGGCGCGCTCGCGGCTGCGGAAAGTGCTGGACCGGGTGAGCGGAGCGCCGCGGACGCCCGCGCCGCCGACGCCGAGCCTCGGGTTGCCGGCGCCGGGTTCACCCACCGTGCGGGTCGGTCGCGGTCCCGGGGCGACGCTCCGGCTGCCCGACATCTCGGTCTCACGCTTCCACGCCGAGCTCCGGCACGTCGGCGACGGCTGGATGCTCCGCGACCTGGGGTCGATGAACGGCACCTACGTCAACGAGCTCCGGATCACCACCACGGTTCGTGTCCGCCCGGGAGACCGCGTCAGCTTCGGCGCCGTCGACTTCAACCTCACCTGGCTGGACCAACCGGAGTAGTTGCATCCTGTACCTGGGTACAGGTTTACGGTCGACGTATGGACGAGATCTGGGCCTCGGAAGCCTGCACCCTACCGACTGCGGACCGCCCGTTCCGGGTGGCTGAATTCGACCAGTTGTTCGCTGACCACCTCCGCCACGCGAACCGGGTCGACGCGCAAACTCTCGACCTCACCCTCAGCCTTGAGTCGCGCGCCGCGGCCGCCGACCTGACGGCGCGTGAGAGCGAGTGCTGCTCCTTCTTCACCTTCACGTTCGCCCCGACAGCCGAGGAGCTCCACCTGCGCATCGCGGTGCCTCCGACCCACACCGCCGTACTCGATGGCTTGGCCGAACGGCTGCCGCGATGAGACCGAGCGAGCTGGCATCCGCCGCCGGGGTCAACCTGCAGACCCTGCGGTACTACGAACGTCGCGGACTGCTCGACGAGCCGGACCGCAGCCTCGGCGGTCACCGGATGTACCCGCCGGAGGCCGTCACCACCTTGCGGGTGATCAAGGCGGCGCAGCGGCTCGGGTTCACCCTCGCCGAGGTGTCCGAGCTGCTCGACACCGCCAGGCATCGGCACGGGCGCGGCGAGGGGGCTGGGTTGCAGGCGCGGGCCCGGGAGAAACTGGTGGATGTGGAAGCCAAGATCGCCGACCTGACGGTCATCGCCGAGACCCTGCGCGCCGGGATCGCCGCCGGCTGCGACGACCTGGAGACCTGCGCTGGCGACCCCGCCTGCCCGCTCCCGTTCCCCGAGATCGGCCGCCGCCGGTGACGGTGCTGCGGTCGGTGGGGTTGTTCGTGGTCGCTGCGCTGGCCGAGATCGGGGGTGCATGGCTGATCTGGCAGGGGTGGCGGGAACATCGGGGAGTGCTCTGGATCGCCGGCGGGATCGTTGCCCTCGGCGCCTACGGGTTCGTCGCCACCTTCCAGCCGGATCCCAACTTCGGGCGCATCCTGGCCGCGTACGGCGGGATCTTCGTGGCCGGCTCGCTCGCCTGGGGCATGCTCGTCGACCATTTCAGACCCGACCGCTACGACCTGCTCGGCGCCGCCATCTGCCTGATCGGCGTCGTCGTGATCATGTACGCACCCCGCAGTTCCTGACTCCCGTCAGCGCTCGGCGACGATCCGGCCGCCGGACAGGAACGGGTCGAACGAGCCGTGTGGCGACGTACCGTCCTTCGACGGGATGATCTCCCGCGAGTACTGCGCGAGGTACACGCGCCGGTTCCGGTCGGTGAGGTTCGGTCCACTGCGATGAATCACGACGCTGGAGAACACCACGATCGATCCCGCCGGGGCCGTCATCGGGACGCCGGGGTCGGAGCCGAAGTAGCAGACCCGGTCGTTCAGCTCGGGGTCGTGGATGTGCTTGATGTACGACCTGATCCCGGACCGCGAATACGGCAGCAGGTACACCGAACCGTTCTCCTCGGTGACGTCGTCCAGCGCGATCCAGCACGTCAGGTACGGCGCGTGGTCCTCGTGCACGTAGCCGGAGTCCTGGTGCCAGGCGAACGCCGTGTTCGGGTCCCCGGCCTTGATCACGTACTGCTCCCAGAACAGGTACGCGTCGTCGCCCAGCGTCGCGCGGCAGATCTCGGCCATCGTGTCGCTGAACAGGAACTGCCGCAGCTCGGGCCGGTCGTGGTAGATCATGCTGCTGAAGTACCGCTTGCCCCGGTGGTTGATGCCGATCGAGTCGGTCCCCGCCGCGTCCATCTGCGCGTCGAGTTTGTCGATCGAGTACTGCGCTCCGCCGCGGAGCAGCTCGAGTTGCTCGTCGGTGAGGGCCCGTTCCAGGACGAAGTACCCCTCCTCGTGGAACTGTTTCAGGTGTTCGTGGGTGACCAAGCCGCTCATCCTGCAGTCCTTCCGTCGGTTGCCCTCGACGGTAGGACGCGGCCCGGGGCGAGAGAATGTCTCGGTGCGACCTGGACATGAACGTTTTGGCGCCCTGCTGGGTACTGTGACCGACATGGGCGAGCGGACTGTCGTCACCGTCACCGACGGCCCGGTGACCCGGCTCGGCCAGATCGTGCTGGCCGGTGAGGTCCGCGACGACGAGCCGATCATGCCGTCCACCCTGCGGGTGCTGGACGCGTACGTGCTGTCCGTGCTGATCGATGGCGAGGGCAACTACCGTGACGCCGACGGGCGGGCCGAGCGGATCCGGCCGGGCGCGCACACGATCCTCCCGCCACCGGGAGATCGCACGCACTCTCGGCTTCGCCGACGAGTTCCACCTGTCGCGCCGGTTCCGGGCGCACTTCGGCGTCCCACCCCGCGATTACCGCCGCGGTTGAGGTCAGGTCAGGAGGACTACCTTGCCGGTGGTTGATCTGGTTTCCAGGGCTCGGTGTGCTGCGGCGGCGTCCTTGAGGGGGAAGGTTGTGGTTACGGCGTTCCAGCGGCCTTCGATCGTCTCTTCGAGGGCTGTTCTTTCGAGGGTGCGGAGTTGGCGGGTCAGTTTCGCGCCGAGGGCCCAGCCGGCGGTCAGGCCTCGGGTCATCAGGTCCTCGTGGGTGAACTGGATCGGGCCGCCGCCGGACCAGCCGAACATGAAGACCCGGCCGCCGGCGCCGAGCAGGTCGAAGGCCTGCTGGCCGTTGGTGCCGCCGACACCGTCGAGGAGGACGGTGATCTCACGGTCGTCCAGCTCTGCCTTCAGCTTGGCGGCCCACTCGGGGTCGCGGTAGTCGACGGCGTACTGCGCGCCCAGTGAGCGGACGAGCTCGACCTTCTCCGGACCGCCCGCCAGGCCGATGGCGATCGCGCCGACATTCCGGGCGGACTGGATCAGGTAACTGCCGATCCCGCCCGCGGCGGCTGTGACGAGTACGACGTCGTCCAGCGTGAGCCTGGCCTGCTGGAGGATCCCGGCGGTGGTGCGGCCGGTGCCGATCGCGGCGACCGCCTGAGCGGCGTCGACGTGGTCGGGGAGTTCGTAGAGCGAGTCGACCTTCGCCACCGCGCGTTCGGCGTACCCTCCTGGGACCATGCCGAGATGGACGACGACCCGCTTGCCGATCCACGACGGGTCTACGTCCGGGCCGGCCGCGGATACCCGGCCGGCGACCTCGCGGCCCGGGATGGTCGGCAGGTCGGGGACCGGGATCGGGCTGCCGCCGGTCGCGCCGGCCCGGATCATCGTGTCGACGAGGTGTACGCCGGCCGCCTCGACCTCGATCAGCACCGTTCCGGCGGTGGGGGAGGGCTCGGGGACGTCCTCGAGGACGAGGTTCTCCGCCGGGCCGAAGGCATGCAGTCTGATGGCTTTCACAGTCAGCAACGCTAGAACCTCAACAATGATTGAGGTCAACCACTGCCACTTCCTTACGTTGTGTACTAAAGTGCGCTCCGAGGGAGGGTGACGTGGCGAAGATTCTGAGAGGTGCGACCGCGCAGGAGACGCACAGCGCGATCCTGGACCTGATCCGCTCCAGCGGCACGGTCACCCGCGTCGACCTCGCCGACCGCTCCGGCCTGACCGGCGCGTCGATCTCCCGCGTGGTCAAGCGGTTGCTCGCCGACGGCCTGATCGTCGAGACCGGGTACGGCGACCCGACCGGCGGGAAACGCGCCACGCTGCTCCAGTTCAACCCGCGCGCCCGGCACGCGGTCGGCATCGCGGTCGACACCCCGAGTACGACGTACGTCGTCACGGACATGAGCGGCCGGGTGATCGAGCAGTTGTCCTCGCGCGGGATCGGCAAGGACGCGCCGGCCACCGCCGTGCAGCGGATCACCGCCGAGCTCGAGGACCTGGTCGTGCGGGCCGAGATCGAGCCGTCCACGCTGGTCGGCGTCGGGGTCGCGCTGGCGGGCCGGCAGGGACGCGGTGGGACACGGCTGCTGCGGACGGATTCGCAGAAGTATGCGTGGGAGCCGTTCGCGGTGCGGGACACGCTGAAGGACGCGATCGACCACCCGGTCGTCGTGGAGAACGACTCGACCTGCGCTGCGATCGGGGAGTTCTGGGCCGGCCGGATCCCGTCGGCCAACGACTTCGCGACCGTCTACATGGCGGCCGGCTTCGGCCTCGGCCTGATGACGAACGGCGACGTGTACCGCGGATCGTCGTCGAACGTCGGCGAGATCGGCCACATGGTGCTCGACGTGAACGGGCCGATGTGCTGGTGCGGTGGTCAGGGCTGCCTTGAGAGCCTGGCGGCGCCCGCGGCGGTCGTCGCGCGCGCCGAGCAGGACGATTCGCTGGCCGACAAGCTCGGGCTCCGCGGCCGCCGTACGTCGGTCCGCTCGGACTTCGCGAAGATCGCCCGCCTCGCCGCCGCGGGTGACGCACGCTGCGTGGAGCTGATCGAGGAGTCGGCCACCTACCTGGCCAAGGCGCTGCTCTCGATCACCAACCTGCTCGACCTCGACCAGATCATCCTCGCCGGCCCGGGCTTCAGCGAGGCCGGCGACATCTACGTCCGCGTCGCGTCCCAGGAACTCAACCGGCTCTCGTTCGTCCGCGCCATGCACCCCACCCGCGTCGAACTCTCCAAGCTGGGCCCGAGCGCAGCAGCCCTGGGCGCCGCCTCGCTGGTCCTCCACACCCAACTAACCCCCCACCAAAACGCCCGAGCCTAACCCCGCCCCCGAACGCCTGCGCCTTCGCCAACTCCAGCGGCGGGCTGAGACCTCATGCGATGAGTGCGGACAGGGTGTGATGGGTGGAGACATGAAATACCAGATCCCCACCCATCACACCCTGTCCGAGCTCCGCTCACCCGCCCGCGCAGTCCGCCGCTCGGCGCGGGACCGCGCGCTTGGGGCGGCAGGAGTGCTGGGTGGGGCCACGGGTGGTGGGTGTGGACCCGTTGTGGTGGGTGTGGACCCGTTGTGGGGGGGGGGGGCGGCGGATTACCACGGGGCCCCCCCCCACGAATTGGTCGAGGCCCCGCCGCGGGGGGCCACGGTGTGGGCGGGCGTGGCCACGGGGA
>NZ_JBSHBJ010000035.1:52287-86854 GCF_053611945.1 Kribbella sp. NPDC054772
GTGGGGGGGCGGCGCGCGGGGGGTGGGGGGTGGGGGTTGTGGGGGGGGGTGCGGCGAGGTGTTGGTGTGTCTCACTCAAACCCCGCCGCGCCCCCCCCACCACATCTTGTCTCAGGTCCCGACGGCGGCGCGAAGCGTTAGGCCAGGAAGTCCCTCAGCCAGTGGGCGCTCTTCTTCGGGATGCGCTGCTGGGTTGCGTAGTCGACGTACACGAGGCCGAAGCGGCGGCTGTAGCCCCAGGCCCATTCGTAGTTGTCGAGCAGCGACCAAGCGAAGTACCCCTTGAGCGGGAAGCCCTCGGCGACGAGATCCTCGCAGACGGCGAGGTGCTGGCGGAGGTAGTCCAGGCGCTCGTCGTCCTCGACCGTCCCGTCGGCGGTCAGTTCGTCGGGGTACGCCGATCCGTTCTCGGTCACGTACAGCGGCAGCTCGGGCGCCATCTTGTTGATGGTGACCAGGATGTCGCGCAGACCGCTCGCCTGGATCGGCCAGCCCATCTGGGTCCGGGGGAGTCCCGTGTCGACCGCAACGACGTTCTCGCTGCCCGGCTGGGTGGACGCGACCGGCGACGAGATCGGCCCGTCCGGCGCGGCGACCGTGGTCGGGCAGTAGTAGTTGACGCCGATGAAGTCCAGCGGCGCCGCGATCAGCGGGAGGTCGCGCTCCTGCGCCGCGAACCACTCGGTCGTCCCGGTGTCCTCCAGCACGTCCGCCGGGTAGCGCCCGGACAGCAGCGGGTCGAGGAACATCCGGTTCCGCAGCCCGTCGATCCGGCGCGCGGCGTCACGGTCGGCGGGGGAGTCGGATGCGGCGTGGATCGGCGCGGGGTTGAGCGCGATCCCGTACGTCCCGCCCTCGGAGCGGATCGCGTCGAGCGCGAGCCCGTGGCCGAGCAGCAGGTGGTGCACGGCCTTCAACGCGTCCGCACCCTCGGTCCGCCCCGGCGCGTGCTCGCCGTTGCCGTACCCGAGGAACGCCGAGCACCACGGCTCGTTCAGCGTCATCCAGTGCTTGATCACGTCCGACAGACCGTCGTGCGTGATCGCCGCGTAGTCGCGGAACCGCTCAGCGGTGTCGCGCACGAGCCACCCGCCGGCGTCCTCGAGCGGCTGCGGCAGGTCCCAGTGATAGAGCGTCGCGTACGGCGTGACGCCGTTCGCCAGACAGGCCTCGGCCAACCGCCGGTAGAAGTCCAGGCCGGTCGGGTTGACCGCGCCCGAGCCGGCCGGAACAATCCGCGGCCACGCGATCGAGAACCGGTACGCCGTCAGACCGAGGTCGGCCAGCAGCCGGATGTCCTCGGCGAACCGGTAATAGTGGTCGTCGGCCACGTCACCGTTGGTGCCGTCCGCGATCCGGCCGGGTGTGTGCGCGAAGGTGTCCCAGATGCTCGGGCCGCGCCCGTCCGTGGAGACCGCGCCCTCGACCTGGTACGACGCGGTCGCCGCACCGAAGGTGAAACCGCGGGGGAAGCCGTTCGTCACGTCGTCTCCTTCTCGACCCAGTACTGCCGCTCGGGCACCAGGCTACCTAACCGGTTAAGCAGCTCCTCCGGGAGGTCGGCGTCCAACGCCTTCGCCAACGCGTCGATCCGGGCGGGCTTGGTGAATCCGACGACGGCCGCGGCGATCCCGGGGTCGTCCACCGAGTGCCGCAGCGCGGCGGTCGCGAGATCGACGCCGTACTCCTGGCAGGCCTTGTCCATCTCCGCGACAGCTTCGAGCAGCGCCGCGGGCGCCTCGCGGTAGGCGTACTTCGTGGCGCCCGAAGGATTCGCCAGGATCCCGCCGCCGTAGATCGCGGCGTTCACCACCGCGATGCCCTCGGCCCGGGCCCGCTGGAAGATGCGGCCGGCCGAGCGATCGACCAGGCTCCAGCGGTTGTGCACGAGCAGGACCTCGAAGCCACCGAGATCGAGGTACCGGGAAAGCTCCCGGGTGTCGCCGCCCGCGAGTCCGACGTGCCCGATCTCGCCGTCGGCGCGCAGCTGCATGAGCGTGTCGACCGCGTACCGCATCGACTCGAACTCCCACGCCTCCGGGTCGTGCAGGTAGACCAGCGGCAGGTCGTCGAGCCCGAGCCGCTCCCTGCTCTCGGCGATGCTCGCGCGGACCCGGGCGCCGGAGTACTCCCCGTCCTTCGCGTCGACCTTCGTCGCGACCAGGAACCCTTCGGGCAGGCCGCCGTACTCGCGGATCGCCTGGCCGATCCGGCGCTCGCTCTCGCCGTCGCTGTACCCGTTGGACGTGTCGATCCACGACACCGGGCTGTCGAACAGGCGCAGTACCAAATCGACGGCCTGCTCGCGCGTCACGTCGTACCCGAAGACCGCGGGCATGCTGCCGAGGCCGCTGCCGCCGGCGCAGACGGGAGTGACGGACAGGCCGGTGTTTCCGAGAGTGCGCTTGATCATGCGCCGGAGCCTACGGCGTACGCGAAGCCGTCGGGGTCGACGTAGACCTTCGTCCCATCAGGTGAGGCGACGGCCGGGAGGTCCGGTGCGTCACCTGCAATCTCGGCGTACGCGAAACCGGCGACGTCGAGCTGTGGCTCGCGCTGCGAGGTGTCTACGTCGTAGGTGAACACCTCGAGGACGGTGTCGCCGCCCTTGAGGTAGCCGATGTGGAATCCGCGCTGGTCGTGCGGCTGCTCGATGGTGCCGATGAAGTCGAACCCGTGCCGGTCGTGGTAGTGCGCGCTGGTGGCGGCCCGGTCCGCGATCGTGATCGCGACGTGGTCGAACCGCGGCCGCTCCGGTACGCCGAGGGCCCGCTCGCGCGCGACCCCGTCCGGGTCCAGGATCTCGGCGTACTGCAGGTCGCCCTCGATCATCTCCAGCAGCGTGCCGTCGGGATCGTAGAAGAAACAGATCCGGACGTCGCCCTCGGCGTCGAGCGGGTCCAGTTTGAACTCAACCCCGGCCGCCTTCAGGACGCCGGCCCGCTCGTCGATCCGGTCCACCTTGAAGCCGACGTGCCGGAAACCGCGCTGCAGGTCGTCCGGCGACCAGGTGCTCTGCTCGCGGCCGTTGCCCACGGCCCGTAATTCGACCGTCGCGGTGACCGCGTCGAGGACGGCCCGCTCCGCGGTCGGCGTACCGATCACCTGGAGCTCGAGGAACTGCGTGTAGAACTCGACCGAGCGCTGCACATCGGTGCAGTTGACGACGACGTTCTTGATCGGCATAGACCCTCTTTCGCTTAGTTCTTGACGGCGCCTAGTTCTTGACGGCGCCTAGTTCTTGACGGCGCCGAGCATCATCCCGGCGACGAACTGCCGCTGCATCCGGACGTACACGATCACGACCGGTACGACGGACAGCGTGAGGCCGGCGGTCAGCGCCGGCCAGTTCGTGGAGTACTGCCCCATCAGCGTGAACAACACCGGCTGCAGGGGAAGTGCGTCGGTACTGCGCAACACGGTGTTGGCGATCAGGAACTCGTTCCAGGTGGAGAGGAACTGGAAGATCACCACGGTCGCGATCCCCGGCCGGGTGAGCGGCAGGATCACGCGGCGGAAGATCGTCAGCTCGCTGCCGCCGTCCACCCGGGCCGCCTCGATCAGCTCGTCCGGCAGCGTCTGGAAGAACGCCCGCATCAGGAACATCGCGAACGGCGCCGACCCGGAGATGTACAGCACCAGCAGTCCGGCCTGACTGTCGAGCAGGCCGAGCGACTTGAGCTCGAGGTACAACGGGATGATCAGCGCCGTCGACGGCATCATCAGCGTCGTCAGGAGCAACACGAAAAGCGTGTTCCGGAACGGAAACTCCAGTTTCGCGAACGCGTAGCCGCTGAGCGTGGCGAACACCAGTACGCCGATCACCGTCACCGACGTGATCCACACGCTGTTCCAGAAATGCAGCGGAAAGTCGATCGACGTCCAGGCATCCTGGTACGCCGCTCCGGTGAACTTCCGCGGGATGATCGGCCCGTTGAAGATCGTGTTCTGTTCCCGTAACGAGGTGAACAGCATCCACACGAACGGAAACGCCATCAGGACACAGAACGGCAGCAGTACGAACGTCGCGAACGACTTTCCGAACAGCGTTTTCCTCATCGGTCCGCCCTCCGGGTCAGCCAGAGTTGCGCGATCACCGCGAGGGTGCAGAGCACCATCGTCACGACACTGAACGCGCTGGCGTACCCGAGCTGCGGGAGCGACCCGGACGTCGTACCGAAGGCCAATGAGTACAGATAGGTGCCGAGTACTTCGCTGGCGTGGTTGGGGCCGCCGCCGGTCATCACGAAGATCACGTCGAAGGCCTTGAACCCGTTGAGCAGCCCGAGGCTGACGATCAGTCCGGTGACGACGCGCAGACTCGGGATCGTGATGTGCCGGAACTGCTGGACGGTGTTCGCGCCGTCCATCGCGGCCGCTTCGTACAGGTTCGGGTCGATGCTCTGCAGGCCGGCGAAGTAGATCAGCATGGTGAACCCGATGCCGCCCCAGACGGTCACCACGATGATCGCCGGCAGAACCGTCTTGTGGTCGGCCAGCCAGGGGTGCTGCAGGCTGTCGAGACCGATTGCCCCGAGCAACCGGTTGAGCGTTCCGATGTTCGGGTCGTAGATCAGCTTCCAGAGCACCGCCGACACGACGAACGAGACGATCCCGGGAATGAACAGGATCGTCCGGACGACGACACCGACCTTCGACCAGATCACGTTCACCAGGACCGCCGTGACCAGACCGAGGAACGTCAGGATCGCGGTCGTCACGCCGGTCAGCACCAGCGTGACGATCAGCGCCCGGCGGGCGACCGGGTCGTGCAGCATCCGGCTGTAGTTGTCGAACTGCACGAACCGCGGCGCCCCGAACCCGCCCCACGACGTCAGGCTCAGGTACGCCGTGTAGAGGATCGGCCACAGCACGAAGGCCAGGAACAGTACGAAGGTCGGCGTGATGAACAGGTAGCCGGCCATCCGCTGCGACCGCCGCAGCGGAGACCCGAACCGGTACGCCGGGCGCGCGCCGGACCGCCGTACGACGTCCTCCCTCGACAGAGCTGTCGCCATCCGATCAGCCGCCCTTGGCGTTCTGGACCGCCTGCTGCATCGCCTTCGCGACCGCCGCCGGCTCGCCGCTGCCGTCGAAGATCTTCGCGAGCGGATCGCCGGCCGCCACCGACCCGGGACCGAACGGGATGTGCGGGCAGCCCTCGCCCTCGATCAGCCAGGACGTCATCTGCTTCATCATCGGCAGCTCGATCCGGTCCGCCGCGCTCTTGGTGGCCGGCATCGAGTTCGAGCCGTTCATCGTGGGGGAGTACTGCTCCGCGGAGTACATGAACTTCAGGAACTCCAGCGCCGCGTCCTTGTTCTTGCTGTTCTGCGAGACCGCCCAGCCGGCGCCGGCCTGGTTCGCGGTCCAGTGCTTCTTGCCGGGCGCGATCGCCGGCGTCTTCATCACCTTGTAGAGCTTGTTGAAGGCCGGTGACGCGTCCTTGGTCAGGCCCTGTGGCGTCCAGCTGCCGTTGAACAGCATCGTGGACTTCCCGGTGTAGAAGATCTGCGGCGCCTGGTCGCCGCTGGTGCCCGTCGTACCGGGTTGGAAGACGCCGGCCTTGACGATCTTCTGCTGCAGCTCGATCGCCTGGACCACCTTCGGGTCCTCGTACGTCGCGCCGTCCTTGAGCTGGTCGAGCTTCAGGTAGTACGTCGGGTCGTCGGCGACCTGCGTGATCAGCGGCAGGAAGAAGTCCAGCGAGCTGGTCGTCGGGTTGCAGCTCAGTGCCACCGGGTGCTTGCCGGTCTTGCGGATCTTCGCCGCCGCCGCGATCAGGTCGTCCCAGGTCTCGAGCTCGTCCTCGCCGACACCGGCCGCCTTCAGCAGGTCGGGGTTGTAGAACAGCCCGAACGTCTGCGCCATCCAGCCGACGGCGTACTGCTTGCCGTCCAGCGTGTACTCCTGGTTGGCCGAGTCGAAGAAGTCCTTCAGGAAGTCGTCGCCGAGCTCCTGCTTCAGGTCGGCGGAGATCCCGCCGGTGCCGTACGTCAGCGCCCGCGTGTGCGGCGCGAAGATCTCCGGTACGTCGCCACCCGCGACCGCGGCCTGCAGAGCGGGCAGGTACTGGTCCGGCGTACCGAAGATCCGGTTCTCGATTGTGATGTTGCTGTGCGCGGCCTCGAACGCGCTGATCAGCTTCGGGAACTGGTCCTCCTGGTCGTTGTACCAGGACCACATCCGGACCACGGCCTTCCCGCCGCTGGTGGTGCCGCCCCCGCTGTCACTGCCACCGCAGGCGGCGAGCGCGGACCCGAGGCCGAGCGCGCCCACTGCGCCTTTCAGAACTGTCCGCCGCCGCACGTGCTCTTCGCCCATCGGAGACTCCTCGTCGTTCGCCTCACGAACTCCTACTCAACTTCCTAACTGAAAGTAAGAAAGCGGTCAAGGTCACAGCAGGCTTGACTTTGGGGGCCCTAGGGTTGGGCGCATGGTGGTGCGGTTGAGTGAGCGGCGGCCGGAGGTGAGTCCGGACCGGCTGTTGTCGGAGTGCGTTCCGCCGCCGCGGTTCGCCGAGGTCCGGTTCAGCACGTACCGCCCGGATCCGGACGAGCCGTCGCAGGCGGCGGCGCTGGCGGCGTTGACGGCGCGCGCGGAGCTGCTCGCCAAGCCGCGGCCGACGGCGTCGCTGTGGTCGCGCTTCCGGGGCCGCACCGAGCGGCCGGACAAGCCCGGCATCTATCTCGACGGTGGCTTCGGCGTCGGTAAGACGCACCTGCTCGCCTCGCTCTGGCACGAGGCGTCCGGACCGCGGATGTACTGCACGTTCGTCGAGCTCACGAACCTCGTCGGCGCGCTCGGGCTGCGCACTGCGGTCGACGCGCTGTCGTCGTACCGGGTGATCTGTATCGACGAGTTCGAGCTGGACGATCCCGGCGACACGATGCTGATCTCGCGGTTGCTCGGGCAACTGGTCGCGGCCGGGGTCGAGCTAGCGGCGACGTCGAACACGCTCCCGGACAAACTCGGTGAGGGCCGGTTCCAGGCGTCCGACTTCCTCCGCGAGATCCAGGCCCTCGGCGCGAACTTCGACGTACGGCGGATCGACGGGCCCGACTACCGCCATCGCGGGCTGCCGGTGGCGCCGGAGCCGTGGACCGACGCGCGGGTGGAGGAGGAGGCGGCGACGCGCGCGAACGCGTCCTGCGACCACTTCGTCGACCTGCACCGCCACCTGGCCGAGCTGCACCCGAGCAAGTACGGCGCGCTGCTCGACGGTGTGGAAGCCGTTGGCATCACCGACATCCGGCCGCTCACCGACGAGAACGTCGCGCTGCGGGTGGTGGTGCTCGCCGACCGGATGTACGACCGCAGCCTGCCGCTGCTCGCGAGCGGCGTACCGCTGGACCAACTGTTCTCGGCCGAGATGCTGAAGGGTGGCTACCGCAAGAAGTACCTGCGCGCCCTGTCCCGGTTGATCTCGCTCGCACGCGCTGCCTGACCCACGCCCCCTCGCCGCGTGCTTCATTGGCGCCATGATCGCGACCGGGCTGCAGCCGCGCGAACGCGACCGGTCCGGCGGACGCTGGATGGTGCGCGTCGCGGCGTACTACGACGCCACCGATTGCCCGAGCGGTACGGCGACTGCCTCTCGCTGCTCGGCCGCCTGCTGGGGAGCCTCGTGTCGCTCGTGGTGCGTGCCGCCGTGATCGCCGTGATCGAGATCGTCTTGTGGCGGCGTCGCCGTCGGAAAGACGGTGAAGTCGCGGACTGATGCGGCAGGATGTGGAGATGGCGAAGCAGAAGAAGGGCTCGAAGGCGGACGGCAAGGAAGCCGGTGGGGGACTGCGCGAGCAGTTGCGGGTGCCGGTCGGCGAAGTGGACCTGACGACGTACGACACGCGCGCCACGCCCGGGTTCGACGGATCCAAGGACGACGGCAAGCTCGCCCTGGACGGCCTCGGGGCCGAGATCTCGGACTGGCAGGAGCGGCTGTTCGCCGAGGGCCGCAGCGGCGGGGAACGCAGCGTGCTGCTGGTGCTGCAGGGCATGGACACCTCCGGCAAGGGCGGCGTGATCCGGCACGGCGCGGGGCTGATGGACCCGCAGGGCCTGAAGATCACCTCGTTCAAGGCGCCGACGCCGGCCGAGAAGCGCCGCGGGTTCCTCTGGCGGATCAAGCAGGCCCTGCCCGGCCAGGGCATGATCGGGATCTTCGACCGGTCGCACTACGAGGACGTCCTGATCGCCCGGGTCCGCGAACTCGTCACGCCGAACGTGTGGGACCGGCGGTACGGGCAGATCAACGACTTCGAGGCCGAGCTGACCGGCGCCGGCGTGACGATCGTGAAGTGCTACCTGCACATCTCGCCGGACGAGCAGCGCACCCGCCTCGAGGCGCGGCTCGACGACCCGACCAAGCACTGGAAGTACAACCCCGGCGACGTCGACGAGCGCAAGCTCTGGCCGGACTACATGGACGCGTACCACGCCGCGCTCCAGCGCTGTAACACGCCGGAGGCGCCCTGGTACGTGATCCCGAGCGACCGCAAGTGGTACCGGAACTGGGCGGTCACGACGATCCTGCTGGAGACGCTCAAGGAGCTGAACCCGGAGTGGCCGGTCGCCGACTACGACGTCGACAAGGAGAAGAAGCGCCTGGCCGCGACCTGAGGCTCAGCTGTCGGGGTCGATCCCGTGCCGGCGCAGCAGGTCGCGCAGCCGCGCCACCTGCTCGTGCAGGCGTTCGTTCTCGTCGAGGACCGCGTTCAGCTCGTGGATCAGGTGATGCCGGCGCCCGTACGTCGTCCACGTCGGCCCGTCGGTCACCTCCTCGGCCACCACAGCTTCCGACCGCTGACGGCGGCTGAGACGCTCTTCGAGTTTGCGGCGGACCTGCTCGGTGTCGGTGGCGAGCTTGGTGATGATCTGGCCGCCGACGCCGTCCCCGTCGTGCAGTACGCCGAGCAGCAAATGCTCCGGCCCGACCTGCTCCGCTCCACGCGCCCGCGCCTCGCGCCAGGCGAACTCGAACGTGCTCTTCGCCCGCGGCGTGAACGGGATCGATCCGACCGCACCGCCCGCGCCGCGACCGATGATCTCCACGACGAGATCGCGGACCGCCGGAGCCGTGATCCCCAAGTCGGCCAGCACCCGGGCCGCGAGACCGCTGCCCTGCTTGATCAGACCGAGCAGCAAATGCTCGGTCCCGACGTACACGTGGTCGAGGCCGCGCGCCTCCTCCTGCGCCAGCACGATCACCTGCCGGGCAGGATCGCTGAACTGTTCGTACATCTCGAGTCCCCTCCACCACTCCTGCTCGACGTCGAAGGTCAGTACGTCCTGCTCGAGGAGCAGGTCGATCCGCAGGTGCTCCTCCAGGTCCTCGGCGGACACCGGTCGGTGCTCGAGCCGGCTCCGGATGAAGGCGGCCGCCTCTTCGTGGCTCGCGTCCCCGGCCGCGATTCGGTCGAGCAGCTCGTCGACGTCCGCCACCGGCTCCAGCTGCAGCTCGGCCCGGTTCATCGAGACGAACTGCAGAACGACGGCGACCGCGACGACCCGGTTCGCGCCGTCGAACGGTCGGGCCCGCACCAGACCGGCCAGCAACACCCCAGCCGCCTGGGCCAACCCATTGGTCATCCGTACGCCGTCCAGCACGCGATCGATCGCGTCGAGATTCGACCGGCGAACGACATCGTCGGACCCGCAGCGCAGGATGCGGGCGGCGACCGCGAGGACGTCGTACCGACCGAGGTAGCGCATCAGTCGTCTCCACGGAGCTGGCGCAGCGACTCCTCGTGCCGGACCAGGTTCTCCTCGAGCAGGCGGCTGAACTGGCTGTCCTGGCGACGCTGGTCGACGAGCGCCGCGATCGCCTCGCGCGCCACGTCGGACACCGAGCGGCCCTCCACCGAGGCCACGGTCTGCAGTCGCTCGGCCAGCTCGGGGTCGAGTCGCAGCAGGATGTTCTTGGTCGCGTCCTTCGCCATAGATAGCAAGATATCACGCTAGCTGTTGGTGGCGACCTTGGCGTCTGCGAGGGTTGGTGGATGCGGACGGATGTCGTGGTCGTCGGGTTGGGTGCGTTCGGGTCGGCGGCGCTGTGGCGCCTCGCGGCGCGCGGCGTGGACGTGGTGGGGATCGAGCGGCAGGCGATCGGGCATCCGCTGGGGTCGTCGCACGGGACGACCCGGTTGTTCCGGGTGGCGTGCATGGAGCATCCAGGGCTGACCGCGATCGCTCGGAAGTCGCTGGCGTTGTGGACCGAGCTGGGGGAGCGCACCGGGCAGACCTACGTTCGCCAGACCGGATCACTCAACGTCGGCGGGCCGGCCAGCCGTCCCGTGGCGGGTGCGCGGCAGGCGGCGACCGCGGCCGGAGCCGCCATCACCGAACTGACCCATGAGGAGCTGTCTGCGCGCTTCCCGCAGTACGCGCTGGAGGACGGCTACGTCGCGATCTTGGACCCCGCGGCCGGGATCTGCCTCGCCGAGCCGACAGTACGGGCGCAGGTCGCGGAGGCGGAGCGGTTGGGCGCGACCGTCTACCCGCACACGATGGTGACCGGGATCGACCTGCGGGCCGATCGAGTGACGGTGCGGACGCCGACGATCGAGATCGAGGCGGAGCAGGTCGTGGTGTGCGCCGGCGCGTGGCTCGGGAACCTGGTTCCGGGGCTGCCGCTGTCGCCGCGGCGTACGCCGATGTTCTGGTTCCAGCCGGCGGATCCGGAGTCGGAGGCGTTCCGGCTGGAGAACTTCCCGGCGTTCATCTGGGAGTTCGGTGACGGGCGCGGGCTCTGGGGCCACGGGTCGGGGGACGGGTTCGGCGTGAAGGTCGGGCTCGACGGTGGGCGGCACGTGAGCGGGTTCGACGCCGACGATCTCGATCGCTCGATCCGTCCGCTCGACGACATCGCCGAGTTGGCCGCGGCGGTCAGCCGGGCGTTCCCGGGGCTGGATCCGGCGCCGGTGCAGGCGATTCCGTGCATGGTGACCGAATCGCCAGACGGTCAGTTCCTGGTCGGGCGGCACGACGAGCGGCTGCTGATCGCCGGTGGCGACAGCGGACACGGGTTCAAGCACTGCGCCGGCATCGGCGAGCTACTGGCTCAAATGACGACGAAGGAGACGCCGTACACCGACGTCTCCTTCATCGATCCGAACAGGTGGACCGCCAGCACTCACCAACACCGCTGACCGGCCAGGTCGCACGCTCACGATGCGCTCCGCGAGCCGCTCCGAGCGGGGTTGGTGAGTGGGGCAGATCCGGTCTTACGCGGTGCGGACCAGCTCCGGGCGGGCGATGACCGGGCGCGGCGCGGGCTCGAGCGTCAGCAGGTCGAGGCCGGCGACGCCGTAGCGGAGGAGGACCAGGCGGGCCACCTCGGCGCTGACGCCCAGCGGACGCGACACCGCGACTGCACCCGCACGGCGAGCGGTGGACTCGGCCCGGTCCGGGAGCACACCCGGGGCCAGGAACAGCGAGCCCACAGCCACGTGCCGACGGCCCTCGAGGCGCCACTGCAGGACGGCCTCGGCGGGTGACGGCGACGCGGCCGAGACGAACGCGGCGGTCACGGGGAGCTTGTGCCGCTGACCCCAGAGCCGCGCGAGCCGGGTGACGCTGGCGTTCGCGTGCGAGTCGCTGGAGCCGGCGCAAGCGAGCACGAGCGCGTCGAGTTCGCGCACCCGCCCGTCCTTCAGCTCGGCTCGCATCCGGCGATCGATCACGTCCAGCAGCGTGTCGTCGTACCCGAGGACCTCGGAGGCGATGATCCGCAGACCGGGGAACCGCGAGCGCGCCTCGTCCACCACCGCGGGCACGTCGACCCGCGCGTGGAACGCCTCGGACAGCAGCAGCGGCAGGACGACGACCTCTTCGACCCCTTCGGCGGCGAGCTTGCCGATCACCTGGTACGGCGTGGGCGGGCAGTGGTCGAGGAAGGAGGCTTCGATCCGCAGGTCGTCACGCATCTCGCGCAGGCACTTCACGAGCGAGTGGACGGTGGCGGCCGAGCGCGGGTCGCGGCTGCCGTGGGCGAGGATCACGAGCGCTGGAGCAGTCACAGCAGTTCCCCTTCTTCGTCGTCGATCATGCCGGCTGCGAGCGTCCACCCGTCGTGGGCGTCGATCAGCAGGAACGATCCGGTGATGGTGTTGCTGGAGTACGGGTCGGCGGCCAGCGGTGCGGCGACCTTGAGCTGCACCTTGCCGATGTCGTTCAGCCCGAGCTCGGTGGCGTCGATGACTCCGAGCGTGTCGAGGTCCAGCGCGCCGGTGATCTTGGTGACGATCGCCTGAGCGGTGGTGGTGGTGTGCTTGATCAGCACCCGGGCCCCGACGGTCAGTGGCCGGTCGGACAGCCAGCTGACGGTGCCGGCCAGTTCCCGGCGGGTGCCGGGGGAGGCCCCGGCCGCGACGATCACCGAGCCGCGGGCGACGTCGATGTCGTCGGCGAGCCGGACGGTGACCGCTTCGCCGGCGATCGCGGACGGCCGCTCGGCCACCGCGGTGGAGGTGGCGGTGACGACCGGCCGGTCGATGCCGGCGATCGAGGTACGGCGGCCCGCCGGGAGCACGATCACCGGGTCGCCGACCGTGACGGTGCCGGAGGCAACGGTTCCGGTGTAGCCGCGGTAGTCGCGGTACTCGTCGTCGGTCTGCGGCCGGATCACGTACTGCACCGGGAACCGCATCGGCTGCTGCGAGGTGTCGGTGCGGCCGTTCGCGTTCTCCAGCAGCTCGAGCAGCGTGGGCCCGTCGTACCACTCGGTCCGGGGGGAGCGCTCGACGACGTTGTCGCCGACGAGGGCGGAGACCGGGATGGCCTGGACGTCGGCGATGTCCAGGTGGTCCGCGACCTCGTTGACCTCTTTGGCGATCTTGGTGAACACGGCCTCGTCGTAGCCGACCAGGTCGATCTTGTTCACCGCGAGTACGACGTGCGGCACCCGCAGCAGGCCGGCCACGGCCAGGTGCCGCCGGGTCTGCTCCAGTACGCCGTGGCGCGCGTCGACCAGGATGATCACCACGTCCGCGGTCGAGGCGCCGGTCACCGTGTTGCGGGTGTACTGCACGTGTCCGGGGCAGTCGGCCAGGATGAACGAGCGCTTGTCGGTGGCGAAGTACCGGTAGGCGACGTCGATCGTGATGCCCTGCTCGCGTTCGGCGCGCAGGCCGTCGGTGAGCAGTGCGAAGTCGAAGTCACCGCCACGGGCCTCGGAGACCGTCTTCACGTGCGCGATCTGGTCGGCGAGGATCGCCTTGCAGTCGTGCAGCAGCCGGCCGACCAGGGTCGACTTGCCGTCGTCCACCGAGCCGGCGGTGGCCAGGCGCAGGAGGGTGTGTGTCGTGCTGCTCATCAGAAGTACCCCTCTCGCTTGCGGTCTTCCATCGCGGCCTCACTGGCCCGGTCGTCGGCGCGGGTCGCGCCGCGCTCGGTGATCGTGCTGGCCGCGACCTCGACGACGACCTCGGCGGGCGTCGTCGCGACGGAGGCGACGGCGCCGGTGCAGGACATGTCGCCCACGGTCCGGTACCGGACCACCCGCGGCGCGACGGTCTCGCCGTCGCGCGGCTGCGAGTAGGGGCCGACGGCAAGCAACATGCCGTCGCGCTCGAACACGTCCCGCTCGTGGGCGTAGTAGATGCTCGGCAGCGGGATCTGCTCGCGTTCGATGTAGTTCCAGACGTCCAGCTCGGTCCAGTTGGACAGCGGGAACACCCGCACGTGCTCGCCGGGCCGGTGCTTGCCGTTGTACAGCGACCACAGCTCCGGCCGCTGGTTGCGCGGGTCCCACTGCCCGAACTCGTCACGCAGGCTGAAGATCCGCTCCTTGGCCCGGGCCCGCTCCTCGTCGCGTCGCCCGCCGCCGAACACGGCGTCGAACCGGTGCGCGTTGATGGCGTCGAGCAACGGAATCGTCTGCAGCTGGTTCCGCGTCCCGTCGGAGCGCTCGCGCAGCCGGCCGTCGGCGATGTAGTCCTCGACCTGCGCGACCTCGAGCCGCAGCCCGAGCTCCTCGACCACCTTGTCGCGATAGGCGAGTACTTCGGGGAAGTTGTGCCCGGTGTCGACGTGCAGCAACGTGAACGGCACCCCGGCCGGCGCGAACGCCTTCCGCGCCAGGTGCAGCATCACGATCGAGTCCTTACCACCGGAGAACAGGATCACCGGCCGCTCGAACTCCGCCGCCACCTCACGGAACACGAAGACGGATTCACTCTCCAGAGCATCGAGCTCTGTCACCGTCGCGCTCATGTGTGGAGCCCGCATTCGACCTTGCCGGTGCCCGACCAGCGGCCGCTGCGCGGGTCCTGGCCGGGCTCGACGCGTTGCGTGCACGGCTCGCAGCCGATCGACGGGTAGCCGTCGTACTGCAGCAGGTTCACGAGTACGCCGTTGTCCTGGATGTAGGTGTCCAGGTCGTCCTGCGTCCACGGCGCGATCGGGTTCAGCTTCACCATGTCGCGCTTCTCGTCGTACTCGACGACCGGAGTGTTGGCGCGGGTCGGCGCCTCCTCGCGGCGGATGCCGGTGACCCAGGCCTTGTAGCCGGACAGGTACCGGTTCAGCGGCTCGACCTTGCGCAGCGCGCAGCACTTGTTCGGGTCGCGGTCGTGCAGCTTCTCGCCGTACTCCGCGTCCTGCTCCGCGACCGTCTGCTTCGGAAGCGCGTTGATCAGGTGGATCGGCAGCGTCGCCGCCACCGCGTCCCGGGTCCCGATGGTCTCGGCGAAGTGGTAGCCGGTGTCGAGGAACAGTACGTCGACCCCGGGCGCCGCCTGCGCCGCGAGATGGGGGAGGGCGCCGTCGGCCATCGAGGCGGTCACCACCAGCTCGTCACCGAACGTCTCCCGCGCCCACGCCAGTACCTCCACCGCCGACGCGTCCGCGAGCCGCTCGTTCGCCTCCTCGGCGATCGTCTTCAGATCAGTACTCATTCCACCGTCACCCGCAGTCCGATCATCTTCAGCTGGAACACCCGTGCACACGGCCGGCACTCCCACGCGCCATGGCCCTCCTCGGAAGGACGAAGGTCCTCGTCCCCGCAGTAGGGGCAGTAAAGAGGTGCTGCGCGCTCGCTCATTGGAGTGCCTCCTGATCCGCACGGGTGACCCACTGGGCGAAGCGCTCGCCCTCGTTGCGCTCCTTCAGGTAGTTCTGGGTGACGCGCTCGACGTAGTCGGTGAGGCCGTCGGCGGTGACCTTGTGGCCGCGGAGCTTCCGGCCGAAGCCGGCGTCCAGGCCGAGGCCGCCACCGAGGTGCACCTGGTAGCCCGGCACCTGCTTGCCGTCGGCATCCAGTACCAACTGGCCCTTCAGGCCGATGTCGGCGGTCTGGATCCGGGCGCAGGAGTTCGGGCAGCCGTTCAGGTTCACCGTGATCGGTACGTCGAGCTCGGGGATCCGCTCCTCGAGCTCCTCGATCAGCTGTGCGGCCTTCCCCTTGGTCTCGACGATCGCCAGCTTGCAGAACTCGATGCCGGTGCAGGCCATCGTGTTGCGTCGCCACGCCGACGGCTTCGCCCGGAACCCGAGCGCGTCCAGTTCGGCGATCAGCGAGTCGAGCTGGGCCTCTTCGACGTCCAGGACCAGCAGCTTCTGCTGCGCGGTCGTGCGGATCCGGTCCGACCCGTGCCGCGCCACCACGTCCGCGACCTTCGTGAGCGTCGTACCGGAGACCCGGCCGACGACCGGCGCGACGCCGACGTAGTACTTGCCGTCCTTCTGCTTGTGCACGCCGACGTGGTCACCCTGGATCGCGGGCACCTCGGGCGCCGGGCCGTCGATCAGCTTCCGCTTCAGGTACTTGTCCTCGAGCACCTCACGGAACTTCTCCACGCCCCAGTCGGCGACCAGGAACTTCAGCCGGGCCCGGGTCCGCAGCCGGCGGTAGCCGTAGTCGCGGAAGATGCTGGTGACTCCCCACCAGGCTTCGTGCACCTCGTCGAGCGGGATCCAGGTCCCCAGTCGCTGCGCGAGCATCGGGTTGGTCGACAGTCCGCCGCCGACCCACAGGTCGAAGCCCGGCCCGTGCTCGGGGTGCACGACCCCGACGAACGCGATGTCGTTGACCTCCGGTACGACGTCGTGCGATGGGTGACCGGTCAGCGCGGTCTTGAACTTCCGCGGCAGGTTGGAGAACTCGTCGCTGCCGATGTAGCGCTCGACGATCTCGTCGATGGCCGGCGACGGGTCGATGATCTCGTCCGCGGCGATCCCCGCGACCGGGCTGGCGATCACGACGCGCGGTACGTCACCGCAGGCCTCGGTGGTGTAGAGCCCGACGGCCTCCAGCTTCTGCCAGATCGCCGGCACGTCCTCGATCCGGATCCAGTGCAGCTGGATGTTCTGCCGGTCGGTGATGTCCGCGGTGTCGCGCGCGTACTCGGTGGAGATCTCGGCGATCACCTTCAGCTGCTCGGTGCTGAGCTGCCCGCCCTCGACCCGGACCCGCATCATGAAGTAGCGGTCGTCCAGCTCCTCCGGCTCGAGCGTCGCGGTCTTGCCGCCGTCGATCCCGGGCTTGCGCTGGGTGTACAGCCCCCACCAGCGGAACCGGCCGCGCAGGTCGGCTGGGTCGATCGAGTCGAAGCCGCGGTGCGCGTAGACGTTCTCGATCCGGGCCCGGACGTTCAGGCCGTCGTCGTTCTTCTTGTTCTCCTCGTTCTTGTTCAGCGGCTCGCGGTAGCCGAGCGCCCACTGACCTTCGCCCTTGCCCTTGCGGGGGCGGGCGGGCTTACGGGCAGCGGAGGTGACGCCAGCAGTCATCGGGGGCGTGTCCTTGTCCTTGTGACAGGTGCTCACCGAGGCCGGAAGGCTCGAAGCGTCGTCGGTTCGATGCGTTCCGCGCGGTGCGCACCCAGCGGTGATCGGGGGTGATCAGGGGGCCGTCGTTGGCCCGGGCAGGGTGGCTGTCAGAACATCGAAGGACAACAGATGGCGCTGCGCATCCGCCCGAGGTCGACATGAATGCGACCTACGAGGTGGGTGGATCGGGCAGCGAGCATGTCCACAAGCGTCAGCGTCAGCGCCTGACAAATCAACTCCCATTCCTACATTCTGAGACCAGATCTCACGATGTGGCTATCTCTAGCAGCCTGGTGGAGATTGATTCGAGCGCCGGTTTCGTCGTACAAGAGCTCTTGTGCAAGAGTTCTTGTGAAAGCTATGGTGCCGTTCATGACACCTCCGAACAGACGGTCCGCAACGCCGTCCGTGCTCGCCGCGATGCACCATCCACTACGCCGCCGGCTGCTCGACCTGCTGCACGTCGACGGTCCCGCGACCGCGTCCCGGCTGGCCGAGGCGACCGGAGAACTTGTCGGTAATGTCAGCCATCACCTGAAGGTTCTCGCGTCCGCGGGCGTGATCGTCGAAGCGCCTGAACTGGCCAGGACCCGTCGCGAGCGCTGGTGGAAGCTCGGCGACACCTCGGAGTACTCGTGGTCGGTCGCCGACGCCCAAGGTGATCCGGCGGCCGAACTGGTCGCCACCAGTGCGGAGGGCGAGAATCTGGCCCATCACGTCGGCAAAGTGCGTCAGTGGTTCGACATCCGGTACGAGTTCGACGAGCCCTGGGTACGGGCGGCGTACGCGACCGAGAGATGGCTCACATTGACGCCGGAACAGCTCGTCGAGCTGAGCGAGCGGGTCGAGGACCTCGTCCGCGAGTACTACGACAACCCCGCCGACGGCCCGGATGCGCACCGGGTCTTCTTCTTCGCACACGCGGTCCCGGCCCGGCCATGACGACGACGGCCGTCCCGCCGCTCCGGAGAGACCGTCGGGTGCACGGATGGATTATGTCGGCCGCGGTGTCGCAGGCCGGCGACATGGCCTGGTACGTCGGCCTCGCCTGGAGCGCCGCCCAGGTGACGACCCCGGCCGGCGCCGGTCTCGTGATGGGGATCGGAGCCCTCCCCAAGGCACTCGTCCTCCTGTACGGCGGCGCGCTCGCGGACCGCTTCGACGGCCGCCGGACGATGATCCTCGCCAACCTCGCCCGGATCGTCGTACTCGCGGTGGCGGCGGCGGTGGTGTCGATCTGGGGTCTGTCCCTCGCTGCGCTGCTCACGGTGGCGGTCGTGTTCGGTGCGGTCGACGCCTTGTACACGCCGGCCTCCGGGACGCTGCCGCGGCGGATGGTCCGATCGGAGGACCTGGTGAAGCTGTCGGCCGGGACACAGCTTGCCCAGCGGCTGGCGATCTTCGCGGGTGCGCCGCTCGGCGGTCTGCTGGTCGCGCACGGCGGCCTGGCCACGGTGATGATCGTCGACGCGGCATCGTTCGCGGTGATCGCGGTGGCGCTCGCGTTCCTGGTGAAGCCGCGGCTTCCGCAGCCGGTGTCCGGCGGCCGATCGATCCGCGCCGACCTGCGGGACGGCTTCGCCTACCTGAAGCGTGATGTCCGCGCGCGAACGCTGGTGATCGCCTTCTCCGGACTGAACCTCTGCGTCGGCCCGATCCTCGCGGTCGGTCTGGTGCAACGAACACACGCGGAGGGCTGGGGCTCGGGGTGGTTCGGGGCGTTCGAGGCCTGCTCCGGCGTTGCGGCGGCGGTCGGGGCCGTGGTGGCGATCCGCTGGAAGCCGGCCGACCTGGCGCGTTCCGGTCTGCTCGCGCTCGTGGTCCAGGCGGCCGGTTGCGCGATGATCGGCCTGGTTCCGAAGCTCGCGATCTTCGTCGCGATGGCGATGATCGGCTGTACGGCGGGGATCGCGTCGGCACAGCTGTCGGCGGCGTTCCAGCAGTCCGTGGACCCGACGTACCTGGGCCGGAGCTACAGCATCGTGAACCTGTCGGACGAGGCCCTGATGCCAGTCGCGATGGTCGGCTTCGGTGCGTTGATCAGCCTGTCCAGCATCCTGGTCGCCTGTGTGCTGGTCGGCATCCTGTTCGCGATCCTGGTGATCTGGGCCGCCACTCGAGTGCGGGCCTAGGAGCGGGCCCACACTCGGGTGGGTCTAGAGAGTGCTGCTCGTCCTGCTGAGGATGTCAGCGAGCAGTTCGTAGTCGACATCCTGGTTCTCGCTGATGTCGGCACTCTTCCGATCGCCGTTGCCCAGGGATCTCAGCACACCTTTGACGGGGTCGACCTGTGCGGCGTTGAACACCATGAAGGAGACCTTGTTCTTGGCAACGTGGATAACGGCGGCGTGCTGTTCGTTCTTGAGAAAATGCGGTTTGCCGTACTGCATTTTCTCCTCGACATCGGGAATGGTCTGACGCACGACCTCTCGCAGTTTCTCGCACACCGTTATCTGCCAGGGGAGCCCGTTGTCGATATAGCTGGTCACGTCGTTCTGCATGCTCTTCCTTCCGGTCACCGATCAGTGCTGGGCAACAGGGCTGTAGGTCAGGACCACCATGCCGGAATCGAAAGTGGTGGAATCGGTCAGTTTCAGTGTGGCGGCGCTCTCCGGCCGGAAGAGCCGCTCGCCGTCGCCCTTGATCACGGGGCAGAGCCAGATCCGGTACTCGTCGAGCAGCCCGGCCTCGGCGAGGGCGTCGGTCAGCCGGCCGGTACCCCAGATGAGGATGTCGCCGCCGTCCTGATCCTTGAGCTTGGTGATCTCGGTGACCAGATCGGAGCCCGGGATGACGACAGTGGGCTTCCATCTGGTGGTGTCGACGGGCTCGGAGGCGACCACGTACTTGGTGAGGGCGTTGACGTGATCGGCGTACGGGTTGCCGCCCATGTTCGGCCAGGCGGCGGCCATGCCGTCGTAGGTGACCCGGCCCAGCAGCAGGGCGTCCGCAGCGAGGGTGAGAGTGAAAGCGGCCTGCTGGGACTGCTCGTCGGAGTATTGCAACGACCATTCGTGCGGATTGTCGATGTAGCCGTCGAGGGTCGCGTAGGTCGAAACGATGATCTTGCGCATGGTGATTGTCTCCTTGGTCGGTTTCGATATAGTGCCGCCGGGTCTGATCACTTCACCCGGAAGATCTCCACGACATGTGGCGTATCGATGATGGTGTGCGGCGCAACGGCGTGATAGGCCCAGACGTGCGTCCAGGCGTTTCCGGTGCGCACGGTCAGCACCGTCTTCATCATTCCCGGGCCGAAATAGGTGAAGAACAAGAAGATGATCGACAACAGCCAGTTGACGGGCGAGGTCAGCACCGTCCACGCGTCCCACAGATGTAGGACGGTGTACGTGACGCCGCCGAGAATGACGGTCGCGGCGGTCGAACCGGTCAGCTTCAGGAACCGCGGCACCAGGATGCAGTAGACGAACACCATCGCCGGCAGGACGGCCCCGGCCAGGTAGAGCACGAAGGTGAGGGGCAGCCCGACGACGTACTGCCCGGTGGTGAGTCGCCCGAAAGCCGTCGTCAAGGTGGCGAACTGAAGAGCCGACTCGATGAGCAGCACGACGACGATCACCCGGGCGTCGCCACGCCGGTCGCCGGACACGAGGTTCAACTGCTCCGCCGAGTACTTGCGGCGAAAGTACGCCAGCGGCAGTACTGCGTAGATCACGACGTTGTAGCTCGCCCAGCTGATCGCCTCGGCCGGCGTGACATGGTCGTGGGTGCCGAAGATCGAGCCGGCCAGGTGCAGCCCGAATGGATGCCAGCCGAACAACCGAGCGACGCCGTACCCGAGAACCAGAGCCGTTGCGCCGTACGCCAGCAACAGGACCGTCTCCCGGCGCGTGGTCGCCAGGTCCGGTGCCCTGGCGGCGAGGTCCGGCCGGACGCGGTGTCTGGTCAGCAGGCAGGTCACCGCCATCAAGCCGAAGATCGTCAGCATCCCGACGTTGGTGTTCAGCACGTGGTCGACCGTCGAACCCGGCACGTCCGGCCAGCCGAACGGCAGCGTCTCGCCCGCGACGACCACAACGGCGAGATTGGCGGCAAGCCAGACCGCCGTAGTGATCCGGACGCTGCGCCGGCGGGCGAGGCCGCCAAGCGTTGACAACGGGCGCAAGGGGGCAGTCGCAACGGGCATGAGGCTCCTTGTTAGTACAGCTGTACTAGGCGGCCACAAGCTAGCACAGCTGTGCTATAAAAAGCCATGCCGAAGATCGTCGATGCCGTGGAACGACGTCAGTACCTCGCGGAGGCGGCCTGGCGGGTGATCCTTCGCGACGGACTCGAGCACGCGTCGGTCCGCAACGTTGCTCGCGAGGCCGGGCTGTCCAACGGCTCGTTACGCCACCTGTTCAGTACGCAGGCCGAACTGCTGGTCTTCGCGATGAATCAGGTGGTCGAGCGCATCGAGCGGCGCCTCGATGCGCTGGATCCGGGCGGCGATCCACGCACGACCGCGGAGCGGTGGGGGGCGCGCGGGGGGGGGGCGCGCGGGGGCGGCGCGCGCGGGCAGAGAGGGGGGAGCGGGGGGTCGGGGGCGAGCCCGGCGCGCGCGCGGCGGCGCCCCCGACCGCGCTCCGGCTGCGGGCCGGTCCGTGGGGGAAGCCGGCGCGCCCCCCCCCCCACGCCAGAAGGAGAATGCCGTCTGGCTGGCGTTCACCGCGCGCGCACTGGTCGACCCGGAACTGCGCGAGTGTGCCCAGCGGAGCCACGACGCGCTGCGCGCCGGCTGCCGCCGCTGGGTGACCGCGATCGCCGGCGACCAGGTCGATGTCCAGTGGGAGGCGGACCGGCTGCACGCCGTGCTCGACGGCCTGGCCGTCCATGCCGCGACCCGGCCCGAGGTCGCAACCCCCGATCGACTACGAGCGATCCTGGCGATGCATCTCGACACCCTCGTCCCCCAGGAGTGAGCACCCCGCTGGTCGCCTAAGCTCGGTCGGGTGACCGGTTGGGAGAACGTCGGTGAATTCACTCTCGGAAACGTCGAACGGCCGGCGACCCGTACCCGCAACCGCATCGAGTGGGGCCCGAACGCGATCCGGAGTCCCGAGGGCCCCCGGGACGACCGGGTCTTCAGGCCGTGCGCGTACGTCGGTAGGGACCGCTCGCTGTACCTCGACGCCGAGCTGAACGAACTGCTCTGCTCGGTGTCCCCGTCGGGCGAGAATCACTGGACGGTGGCGGACGCCCACGCAGAGACCGTCGGCACGATCGAGCGCCTGCCGTCGTCCCGCCCACTGCTCCGACCCAATTGGCGCATCGAGCAACCCGGCCATGCTGCGCTGGTCGGCCGGACCGATTGGCTCAGCGGTACGCCGGCCCGCCTCGCAGCGAAGGCAGTGAGTCGGCTCATTGTCGGCATAGTCGACGGGCTGACAGGTGTAGGCGACGAGGGCGGCGACCAACCGGCAAGGGTCCGCACGCTGGAATGGCGCTCCGGAAAAGAGATCGCCATGTACTCCGAAGGCACCACCCTCATCACCATCAGGTCCGACTGGCTGGACCGCCGCCTCGCCTTCGCCTACACCCTCGTCGCGGGATGACAACGCCGATGCCCGGCAGCTCGACAGTACGTATACGTCCACTGCCGGAAGGTCTGGCGGGCCGTCAGGCGTGCGATGGCCCGCGATCGGCGTGTAGTACACGTATACGTCCTGTCGAGCTGCCGGGGAGGGCGGCTGGATGACGGCTCGGGGGACTGCGGGGCGGGTGCGGTCGGGGAGTGCGAGCGCCGTCGAGGTGGTGGAGGCGGCGTTGGATGCTGCTCGGCAGCTGGATCCGGTGCTGCACTTCCTGGACGAACTGGATGCTGACGGTGCCCGAGCGGCGGCGGAGCGGTTGGAGCCGACCGGGCCGTTGGCCGGGGTGCCGTTCCTGATCAAGTCGCGGACGCCTCCGGACGCGCCGATCCTGACTCGGTTGATCGCGGCCGGGGCGATTCCGATCGGCCGGTCGACGCGGGCCCGTCCTGGTGCGATCTCGCAGACGTTCGGGTGGAACGGGCGTGACTACACCCGCAACCCGTGGGACCTGACGCGCTCACCCGGCGGCTCGACGGCAGGCGGAGCGGCGGCCGTGGCGGCCGGCGTCGTACCGCTGGCGACGGGTGGGGACAGTGGCGGGTCGCTGCGGATCCCGGCGTCGTTCTGCGGGATCGTCGGGTTCAAGGGGACGTACGGCCGGATCCCGCGGCCGGGTGGACGCGGGCTCGGCGGATTGACGACGGCGGGGCTGATCGGCGCGGATCTCGACGACGTCGTCCTCGCGACCAGCATTGCCAGCGGCCCGCACCGCCTCGACCCGACCGCTCTGGCGCACTGGCCGGTTCCGGCGCGATCAGCTGCGGTACTGCGCGTGGCGTATCACTCGACGCTCGGGTCGTGTCCGGCCGATCCCGGTGTCGACCGGGTGGTTCGGGATCGGTTGGCGGCGGCCGACGTCGAGTTGGTCGACGTACCGCTGGAGCTGGCGCCGACGGACGAGGCGTGGCCGGTGTTGTCGGGGTTGGACAATGGGCGCGGCGCGGAGGCTGCCGCGGCGCGTCGGGCCCAGGAAGTGCGCGATCACAACAACACGGCGCTGGCCGATCTGTTCGCGGAGGTCGACGCTTTGGTCACACCGACCACGTTGACTGTTGCCCACGGCTACGACCAGCACGAGGCGAGCATCGTCACCGGTGATCCGTGCTGGGCGTTCAACGTGACCGGTCATCCCGCGGTGAGTGTGCCGGCCGGTCTGTCGGACGGACTGCCGGTGGGTGCCCAGGTTGTTGCTCCGCATGGGGCGGACGATGTTGCGCTGGAAGTTGCCCGTCGGCTTCAGGCAGAGCTGCTGCCGCCCGGCCGTTGACCGTGGGCGGCAGCGCCCTGGCGACGGTGTTCGCGACGTCGATGGCGGCCGCGCGGGTCAGGTTCGGTGCCGTCTCGCCGCGGGCGGTGGGGGAGCGGAGCGGCTCGGGCTTCACGAAGTCGGCGACGGCCGCCACGACCTCCGGCGTGTAGACGTCGTGGGTTGCCGCGATTGCTGATGGGCCGGTCTCTCGAGGCGGCCGGAACAGTTCCGTGAGCTCGATGCGAGCGAGTCTGACGAGCTCCTTGGCCCGCAGGATGCGGCTGCGCCGGAGGATCTGCCGCTCGCGGGTCAGCGTGGCGGTCTGCCGCCAGTTGACGTCGAACATGATCCGGCCCCGCTGAAAACCGGGGTTCGTCTCGCCGCCGGCGTACCCGCGTGCGTTGCCGTGGGTGAAGAATTCGCTGTAGAGCGCCCCGTCGTCCTCGAGTTTCAGCACGTTCCACGCCCGGTACGGATCGGTCGGTAGCTCGCCGCGTACCCAGGCCTCGTCCATCAGCGCGTGCGACGCCGTGTTCAGCGGCCGGTGGCCGACATAGTGGTACTGCGGTGGTTCGCCCCGCCGGCGCCGGTCGTACTCGGCGATGATCTGCGGCCACTCGTCGGCGGAGATCGCGCGCGCTAGCCGGGCCGCGAACGACGTCCGGGCGCGTAGCTCGGCCCGGGAGGTGATCGGGTGGTCGGTGCGCCCGGTCATCGTCTCGAGCTTGTCCATCACGAACGTGCCGCCGTGCGGAGCGACGCGCTCCCAGCGGGTGACCTTCAGCGACGGGCGGTTCGGGCCGCCGGTGACGGTGTTCAGTGCACGCAGCGCGGCGATGGCGGCGCGGTACAGCGGGACGCGGCGGCGCATGATGCGGGTCTCCCACGCCATGCGGTAGTCGATGTTCAGCCACGCCGTACCGGCGAGTTGCTTCGCCGCGCGGCGATTCACCCCGGATGCTCCGCGCGCCAGTTCTTGATCATCAGGTCCATGTCGGTGTGGATGAAGGCGAAGAAGTCGGCGGCCTCGGTCAGCCGGACGCCGACGGCGGAGTCCGCGCCGAAGAGCGCGGCGCCCGAGCGGCTGGTCGACTCCCACTCGCTGAGCGCCTGGTTGCGGCGCTCCAGGATCGCGGCGAACACGTCCTCGCGGATCCGATAGTGGTCCTTGCGGGACCCCGGCAGCCGCTCCCGCGAGATGAACGAGACCTGCAGCAGTTGGCGGACCGCACCCGAGACGGCGGGCTGGCTGATCTTCAGCCGGTCGGCGAGTTCCGCGGCGGTCATCGTGCCGTTCGGGCTGACCAGCATCGCGCCCATCACCCGCGCGGACATCGTCGGTACGCCGCTGTTCGCCAGCACCCCGGCGAACCGCTCGACGAACTGACTGATCTCTTCCGGACTCGGTGCGGACGCCATGGTTGAAGCTTACAGTAATTTGATTTATCGCAACTATCACAAACTTCTGATATTTTGCGTTCCATGACCACGACCACCGACACCTCCACGCCGACGCTCACCGGCGCCCGCCGCTTCGGTGTCCTCATCGCACTCTGTCTCGCCGTCCTCGTCCTCGGCCTCGACACCACCGTGCTGAACGTCGCGCTGCCGACACTCGCCCAGGACCTGGACGCCTCGACCAGCCAGCTGCAGTGGATGGCGAACAGCTACAACCTCGTGCTCGCCGCACTGCTGCTGCCGGCCGGTCTGCTCGGCGACCGGTTCGGCCGCCGGAAGATCATTGCGATCGCGCTCAGCCTGTTCGGGCTCGCGTCGCTCGCCTGCGCGCTGTCCGACTCGGCCGGGGCGTTGATCGCCTCCCGGGCGTTCCTCGGGATCGGCGCCGCCATGATCGTCCCGGTCGCGCTGTCGCTGATTACCGTGCTGTTCCGCACCGAGGTGGACCGGAAGAAGGCGATCGGCTTCTTCGTCGTTGCCAACAGCATCGGTATGCCGCTCGGCCCGATCGTCGGCGGATTGCTCCTCGACCACGCCGGCTGGCAGTGGATCTTCGTGATCAACGTCCCGATCGCCTTCCTAGCCGCGCTCGCGGTGACGGTGCTCGTCCCGGAGAGCCGGAGCGCGAACCGGCCGGCGATCGACTGGCTCGGGATCCTGCTGTCCAGTGCCGGACTGGCCGCGCTCGTGTACGGCGTGACGAAGGCCGGTGAGACCTCGTGGACGAGTGGCGTGACGCTGCTGTTCCTCGCGCTGGCCGTCGTCCTGATCGCCGGGTTCCTGATCTGGCAGCGGCGGAACAGTGCGCCGTTGATCGAGCTGCGGTTGTTCCACGAGCGCGTGTTCACCGGGGGCGCCGTACTGCTGACAGTGTCGGTGTTCGCGATCTTCGGGTTGCTGTTCACGATGCCGCAGTACTTCCAGGGCATCAACGGGTCGGACGCGTTGCACACCGGGCTGAAGCTGCTGCCGTTCATCGGTGGCATGACGATCGGTGCGAAGCTCGCCGAGCCGGTGGAGGCGCGGGTCGGGACCCGGTTGGTCGTGATGGCCGGCTTCGTGGTGATGGCGGTCGGGTTCGTGCTCGGGGCCTTCACCGATCTCGGCACCGGGTACGGGTACACGGCGATCTGGTTCGTGGTGGTCGGGTTCGGCCTCGGCTGCTCGATGCCGCAGGCAATGAACGCGGCGCTCGGCGTCCTCGACCCGGAGCGGGCCGGCACCGGGTCAGGTCTGCTGCAGGCCTTCCGGCAGGTCGGTGGCACGGTCGGCGTCGCCGTCCTCGGGACCGTGCTGAACTCGGTCTACCGCACCAACGTCGACACCACGGGACTCCCGGCGCAGGCTGCCGACGCGGTGCAGAAGAGTCTCGGCGGTGGGCTTGCAGTCGCGACGAAGACTGGCTCCGCGGGGCTGCTGAACGACGTACGCGATGCCTTCATGACGAGCTTGAACACCACGATGTGGGTGTCCGGCGGGATCGCCGTCATCGGCGCGATTCTCGCCGGAGTACTGATGCCGAAGAGAGCTGCCCGCCCTCAGCCGAGCGAGAGCGGGCAGCCAGTCATCAGTTGAGGATCAGTTGAGCTCGAGGCCCGGGTACAGCGGGAACTTGTCGAGCATCTCGGCCGAGGCGGCCTTGGTCTTGTCGGCGACCCCGTCGGCCAGCACGTACTTCGCCTTCGACGGAGCACCGGCGGTCGTGGTGGTCGGCGTGGTCGCGGACAGCACGTCCACGATCAGCTCGGCCACCCGGTCGAACTCGTCGCCACCGAACCCGCGGGTGGTGAGCGCCGGCGTACCGATCCGGACGCCGGAGGTGTACCAGGCGCCGTTCGGGTCCCGCGGTACGGCGTTCCGGTTGGTCACGATGCCCGCGTCGAGCAGCGCCGACTCGGCCTGCCGGCCGGTGATGCCGTACGACGAGACGTCCAGCAGCACCAGGTGGTTCTCGGTCCCGTCGGTCACCAGCTTCACGCCACGCTTCATCAGCCCCTCGGCCAGCGTGACCGCGTTGTCGGCGACCGCCTGCGCGTACTGCTGGAACGCGGGCTGCCGCGCTTCGGCCAGCGCGACCGCCTTCGCGGCCATCGTCTGGCTGAGCGGACCACCGAGGACCATCGGGCAGCCGCGGTCGACGGACTCGGCGTACTCCGGCTGGCAGAGCACCATGCCGCCGCGCGGGCCGCGCAGCGACTTGTGCGTGGTCGTGGTGGTGACGTGCGCGTGCGGGATCGGGTCGAAGTCGTCGGTGAAGACCTTGCCCGCGACCAGACCGGCGAAGTGCGCCATGTCGACCATCAGCGTGGCGCCGACCTCGTCCGCGATCTCGCGCATCTTCGCGAAGTTCACCTTGCGCGGGTACGCCGAGTAGCCGGCGATCAGGATCAGCGGCTTGAACTCACGCGCCGCCGCGGCGACCGCGTCGTAGTCGAGCAGACCGGTCTCCGGGTCGGTGCCGTACGAGTGCTGGTTGAACATCTTGCCGGAGATGTTCGGCCGGAACCCGTGCGTGAGGTGACCGCCGGCGTCCAGCGACATACCGAGCATCTTCTGGTCGCCGAGCGCCTTGCGGAGCTTGGTCCAGTCCTCGTCGGTCAGGTCGTTGACGTGCTTCGCGCCCGCCTCGGCCAGCGCCGGGGACTCGATCCGCTGCGCCAGGATCGCCCAGAAGGCGACCAGGTTCGCGTCGATGCCGGAGTGCGGCTGGACGTACGCGTGCGGTGCGCCGAACAGCGCCGTCGCGTGGTCCGCGGCGGTCTGCTCGACGGTGTCGACGTTCTGGCAGCCCGCGTAGAAGCGGTGCCCGATGGTGCCCTCGGCGTACTTGTCCGACAGCCAGTTGCCCATCGTCAGCAAGGTGGCGGGGGAGGCGTAGTTCTCGCTCGCGATCAGCTTCAGCGAGGAGCGCTGGTCGGCCAGCTCGGACCGGATCGCGCCGGCGATGGTCGGCTCGACCGCGGCGATCACCTGCAGCGCGTTGTTGTACGCTGCCGACGCGGCGGCGGCGTCGAAGGACGCGGTGTTGTCGGTGGGTTGAGGCATCGTTGTCTCTCCTGCTTGCAGTGGGTCGAAGGCACCCAGGCGCACGGTGCCGACGGGTTTCGCTCCCCGGTGGTTCTCCACCTTCAGCGCGCCAGTCGCGACGCGTTCACCCTATCGCGCGCGTGACGATCTGCTCGAACGGCGTCGTCCGCGGCAACGTGCCGAACACACCACCCCAGTCGTTGGCCAGCCGCGCCGCGACGAACGCGTCCGCGACCGCGGGTGTCGAGTGCCGGATCAGCAGCGAAGCCTGCAGGCACAGCGCCATCTGGGCGGCCAGCCGACGCGCACCGGCTTCGGCGTTCTCGAGGTCGGCAAGCGCTTGCAGCACGTCGTTCACCGCCGCGTCCAGCCGCGCGTCGGCTCCTTGCGCGGCGCCGACCTCGAGCAGCCAGGCGTCGAACGACTCGGGCCGGCGGAGCGCCCGCAGTACGTCGAGCGCGTTGACGTTGCCCGAACCCTCCCAGATGGAGTTGAGCGGCGACTCCCGATAGAGCAGCGGGAGGCCCGACTCCTCGACGTACCCGTTGCCGCCGAGGCACTCGAGCGCCTCGGCCACCATGAACGGCGTCCGCTTGCACACCCAGAACTTCGCCAACGGCAACGCGATCCGCCGGAAGGCGCGCTCCTGCTCGTCGCCGCCGAGAGAAGCATCGACTGCCGCGGCGAGACGCATGCCGAGCGCTGTGGCTGCTTCGCTCTCGATCGCCAGGTCCGCGAGCACGTTCTGCATCGCGGGTTTGTCGGCGAGCAACCCACCGAACGCACTCCGGTGCTGCGTGTGCCAAATCGCCTCGACGAGCGCCCGCCGCTGGAGCGCGGACGAGCCGAGTACGCAGTCCAGCCGGGTCGCCGCGACCATCTCGATGATCGTCCGGACACCGGCACCCTCGTCACCCAGGCGGTACCCGACGGTGCCGTGAAACTCGACCTCGCTGGACGCGTTCGACCGGTTGCCGAGCTTGTCCTTGAGCCGCTGCAGCGCGAACGGGTTCCGGTTGCCGTCGGCAAGAACCCGCGGTACGACGAAGCAGCTCAGCCCCTCAGGCGCCTGGGCGAGCACCAGGAAGACGTCCACCTGCGGCGCCGAGCAGAACCACTTGTGCCCGTTGAGCTGATACTCGCCGTCGGCACCGGTCGGCGTCGCGGTCGTCAGGTTCGCCCGGACGTCCGAGCCGCCCTGCTTCTCGGTCATCCCCATCCCGGCGAGTACGCCGTTCTTCTCCGCCGCGGGCAGGCGCCGTACGTCGTACTCGGTCGAGGCGAGCTGCGGGATCCACTCCTTCGCGAGCCGCTCGTCCGCCTTGAGCGCGGGCACCGCGGCGTACGTCATCGAGATCGGGCAGCCGTGGCCCGGCTCGACCTGGGACCACAGGTAGAACCCGGCGGCCCGGGTCAGGTGCGGGGACGGGCGCTCGCTGGTCCACGCCGCGGCCTGCAGGCCGAAACCGACGGCCCGCTCCATCAGCCAGTGCCACGCGGGGTGGAAATCGACCTCGTCGACGCGGTGGCCGTAGCGGTCGTGGGTGCGCAGGACCGGCGGGTTCTGATTTGCCGGGAGGGCGAGCGCGAGGGCCTCCTCGGAGCCTGCGAGCTCGCCGATTCGGTGCAGACCGGGGTCAGCGGCGAGGTCCGCCGCGGGACCGGCGTACGGACGCAGAGCGTCACCAAGTGCCGTGTCGCGGGTGAAGAAGTTCACGCCCCGCAGTGGGGGAGCCTGGTTCGTTACCGCGAATGGGTCCGCCATGTCAGTACGGTAAGCGGTATGGCACGTTCTGGGGCAGGACCCGCGAGAGGGAGCTTCCTCTCCTTGACATGGGTTCGCAGGATCCCCGCGACGACCTGGAAGCTGCTCACCCAGACCATCGGAGTCTGTCTGCGCTACCGGGTCACCGGTCTCGCGGCCGAGGGGGCGTTCTTCGCGATCCTCTCGCTGCCGCCACTGATCTTCGGGCTCGCCGGATCGCTCGGTTACATCGCGAGCAAGTGGTTCGAGGTCGAGACGATCAACGACATCAAGCAGCAGATCGTCGATCTGGCCGCCCGGGCGCTGACCGACGACTCGATCAAGAACGTGATCGCGCCGACGCTCGACCAGGTGCTGAACGGCGGCCGGCCGGACGTGATCTCGATCGGTTTCGTGCTGGCGCTGTGGTCCGGCAGCCGCGCGCTGAACGTCTTCGTCGACACCATCACGATCATGTACGGGATGGGCGGCAAGCGCGGCATCGTCCGCACCCGCGCGCTGTCCTTCAGCCTGTACTGCGCCGCGCTGATCATCGGCGTGATCGTCCTGCCGCTGGTGCTGGCCGGACCGAACGCGGTCGACGCCTTGTTGCCGCACCGGCTGGACTTCCTGAACCAGCTGTACTGGCCGGTGGTCACGATCCTGTCCGCGGGCTTCCTGAACACCCTGTACCACCTGTCGGTGCCGATCCGGACGCCGTGGGTGTCCGACCTGCCCGGGTCCTTCCTGGCGCTGTCGATCTGGATCCTCGGCAGCTTCGTGCTCCGCTGGATCCTGCAGAGCACGGTCGGCGGTACGTCGATCTACGGGCCGCTGGCCGCGCCGATCGCCGTACTGATGTGGCTGTACATGACCGCGATCGCTGTGCTGATCGGTGCTGCCTTGAACGCGGTCGTGGACCGGCTGTGGCCGCACAAGGCGCATGTCGCCGAGGTGAAGGCGGCATCCGCGGAGGCGGGTTCAGGCGAGGACGCCGAGGTCGAGCCGGTGATGAGGGCCGAGCCGGAGCGGCACCACGAGCACTCGCACTCGCTGACGCCGGTCGAGTCCGACGAGCGGCCGGAGGCGGAGGCGGCTCGCAAGATCGAGAAGCTCTCGGAGCCGAGACCGCAGCCCGCGCCGAAGTCTGCGCCGAAGCCTGAAGCGGAGCCTGCGCGGAAGCCTGAGGTTGAGCCCGCTCCTAAGCCTGCTGCGGAGGCCAAGGCGCCTGCGGTGGAGCCGGAGCCCAATGGAGAGCGGAAGCGGGCGTCGGTCGGAAAATCCGGTGCGCAGAGTGAGACCGACGACCTAGGCTGACGGCATCGCGAAACACGGTCCTGGCTGGACCGCAAGGACTGGAAGGGAGGCAACCCGCCATGAGCTATGAACTGGCCCGACGGGCCGTTGTCTCCCACCTCGTCCGTCCGCTGAGCTGATCTCGCGGCCGGACCCTCCGAAAGGTTCGCCGCATGTCAGCCACACTCCAGGCCCTGGGACTCGACAGCTCCACGGCCGAACTTCTGCAGTCTGTCCCGGACGAACTGGTCCCGGGACGGGTCGCCCGGGTCGACAAAGGCCTGGCGACCGTTTTCACCGCGGACGGGCCGGTCCGCGCCGGCTGGTCCGGTGCACTGCTCGCCGCGATCGCAGCCGACCCTCAGGCCGGCCCGTGCACCGGGGACTGGGTAGTACTGCGGTTCTGGCCCGACGACCGCATCACGGTCGAGTCGGTGCTGCCACGCCGTACGTCGATCATCCGGGCCGAGGTCGGCGGGTCGTCGCGTGGACAGGTGCTCGCGGCAAACGTCGACGTGATCGCCATCGTCGTCGGACTGGTCCCGGAGCCGAACATCGTCCGCATCGAGCGCTTCATGGCGCTGGCGTGGGAGAGCGGCGCGCGCCCGGTCGTCGTACTGACGAAATCCGACCTGGTCACCGACGCCGAGCTCGTAGCCGAGGACGTGGCGGGTGCCGCGCCCGGCGCCGACGTACTGGTGTGCAGTGCCACCACGGGCGCCGGGCTGGACGACGTACGTGCGTTGCTGGACGGGGACGCGACGCTGGCGTTGCTGGGGTCCAGTGGGGCGGGCAAGTCGTCATTGGTGAACGCACTGGCCGGCGTCGAGCTGCTGGACGTGCAGGACATCCGGGAGGACGGCAAGGGCCGTCATACGTCGGTACGGCGCGAGCTGATCGTGCTGCCGAGTGGTGGGGTCGTCGTCGACACGCCTGGGCTGCGGGGGATCGGTCTGCAGGAGTCCGGGGAGGGGCTGGCCGCGGCGTTCCCGGACATCACGGAGCTGGCCGAGCAGTGCAAGTTCAAGGACTGCTCCCACGTGATGGAGCCGGACTGCGCGGTACGGGCGGCTCTCGACGACGGCTCGTTGCCGTACCGGCGCTATGACAGCTGGGTGAAGCTGCAGCGCGAGGCGGCGTACATGGCTCGTCGTGCGGACGCGCGGGTGCGTGCGCAGGCGAAGAAGGACTGGGTGCGGGCCAGCAAGTCGTACCGCAGGGACATCAAGCCGCGGCCGTAGTGAAAGGATCGGGGCATGGATCGTGCAGTCCTGATCACAGGCGCTTCCAGAGGAATCGGTGCGGCGACCGCTCACGCGTTTGCCGCCGCCGGAGACCGGGTGGCCGTCCACTACAGCTCGTCGCCGGACGCCGCGGCCCAGGTGGTGAAAGAGCTGCCGGGGGAGGGACACGTCGCCGTACAGGCCGATCTGGCTGATCCGGACGCGATCGAGTCGATGGTGTCTGACGCCGCGGCGGCGCTGGGTGGCATCGACGTACTGGTGAACAACGCGGGGGTGTATCACCCGCACCGCATCCGCGAGACGACGTACGCCGAGTGGCAGCAGGCGTGGGCGGACACGCTCGCGGTGAACCTCGTCGGCCCGTCCAACGTCACGTGGTGCGCGGTCCGGCACATGGGCCGCGGCGGCCGGATCGTCAACGTGTCGTCCCGCGGCGCCTTCCGCGGCGAGCCGAACCAGCCGGCGTACGGCGCGTCGAAGGCCGCGATCGTCTCGTTCACCCAGTCCCTGGCCCGCGCGCTGGGCCCGGAAGGTATCGCGGTCACCGCGATCGCGCCGGGCTGGACCGTCACCGATATGGCCGCGGTGAACCTCGCAGGCGAAGGCTACGACCGACGCCGCCTGGAGAGCCCGCTGGAACGAGTGGCCGATCCGTCGGAGGTCGGGGCGGCAATCCTGTACCTGGCCTCGGCCGAGGCCGAGTTCGCCACCGGCACAGTCCTCGACTTCAACGGCGGCTCGTACCTACGCATGTAACGCGGTCACCCACCCGCCGGGGGCCTGGTCGCAGCTGCCCGGCGCCTCTCACGCCACCGGTTGGCTCGGGCGTCGCAAGCCGAGCCACTGCTCGGCGCCCCACGCCTGAAACCGCTCCACCTCAACGAACCCCAGCTTCGCGGCAAGCCGCATTGAGGCGACGTTCGCGGTCTGCGTGAAGAGCACCACCGGTTCGTCAGGAAGCACGTCGTCGAACCAGTCGAGCACCGCCGCGCAGGCCTCAGCGGCGTACCCGAATCCCCAGGCCCGCGGCAGAAACAAATACCCGAGATCGACCTTCCCGACAGCCGCCGGCCGCCGCTGCCCAGTCGCCCTCTTGAGCAGAACCTGGCCGATCATCTCCCCGTCGAGCTCAACCACAAAGCTCCCCGGCCACTCCTCAGGCACCGCAGGCAGTTCCCGCTCGAGCTCATCCCGCCCGCGAGGCCCGCCGAGATACTCATGCACCTCCGCCGACCCCAACAACTCAACAAACCCCGCCCGATCCCGCCCCTCAGCCCCCCGAACCACCAACCGCTCAGTCCGAACCACCCCAGGCGGCCAAGCCACCCCACCAACCCCATCCATCCCCCCACCCAACCACACCCCACCGAGCAGTCACCCGCGCCGTTCCCTCCCCGCCCTGACTCCGATTGGGGAGGATCACCCTCCCGAATCGGCCAGTCATCCTCCCCAACCCGGCGCGACCAGCGGGGTGACGGACGGCGGGATCTCACAGCTACCCGAACGCCGACCAGTTCCCGAATCCCCAGGCCATCACAATCCGTCTCCCGAGCCCCCGTCAACGCTCAGGCCGGCCGACCACGGCCGATTGTGATGGCCTGCAGATCCACTCCACAGGCAACCCGACCCGAGCAGTCCCACAGGCCGCGGCGAGCAACCCCAACCAGGTAATCGACCGCGACGAGAAACCCACGCCGGTCAGCCAACGGCGGCGAGGAACCCCAAGCGGTCAGACGACTGCGGCGGCCGACCACGGAGCCGAGCGAAGCGAAGGCGCCAGGGGGTGCGGGTGGCGGAGCCCCCGCTTGAGGCGAGCGGAGCGCTGCCGCACAAATGACGAAGGCGAGGTGGCCTGCGCGTTTCGCAGGCACACCTCGCCTCTCGGCTTCGTGGACGATACTGGGATCGAACCAGTGACCTCTTCCGTGTCAGGGAAGCGCGCTACCGCTGCGCCAATCGTCCAGAAAGACCCACTCAACAAGCCTAAGTGGTTCTCGAGGTGGAGACGGGATTCGAACCCGTGTACACGGCTTTGCAGGCCGTTGCCTCGCCTCTCGGCCACTCCACCACTGAGGCTGTTCGACATCTGAGGACGGTGGCCTGCCGAACCCTCTCCGAGCGGACGACCGGGTTCGAACCGGCGACCTCAACCTTGGCAAGGTTGCGCTCTACCAACTGAGCTACGTCCGCG
>NZ_JBSHBJ010000036.1:0-31417 GCF_053611945.1 Kribbella sp. NPDC054772
AGGTGCTCCAAAAGCGAGCGGGGTCTATCGATACAACTGTGGTTTTACTATATGGCGGCTTAAACCCTAGTTTGACAGAGTCGGTGTTGTCCAGAAGAACGGGTAGTGGTCGCCGGGATCGCGGGGCCGTGAGCGTGGGCGGGTTGGGCGGGCGCTCCAGGATGGGCACCACTACCCGTTCTTCGGTGCGCGTCTAGGGTTTGGCCTCGTGGACGGGATTCCGGATGTCATTGCGGGCGGGCTGCGGGTGCTGTTCTGTGGGATCAATCCGGGGCTGATGTCGGCGGAGACCGGGCATCACTTCGCGCGGCCGGGGAATCGGTTCTGGCCGGCGCTGCAGCTGAGTGGGTTCACGCCGCGGCAGCTGCGGCCGGACGAGCAGCGGGACTTGCTGAACTACGGCCTCGGGATCACCAACGTGGTCGATCGGCCGTCGGCGAAGGCCGCTGAGCTGACGCGGGCGGATCTCGTGGCCGGCGGGGAGAACCTGGTGCGGAAGGTGCACGAGTACCAGCCCGAGTGGCTGGCGGTGCTCGGCGTCACGGCGTACCGGGATGCGTTCGCCGAACGTACGGCGGCAGTGGGCAAGCAGGACCGGATGATCGGCGCGACCCGGGTGTGGATCCTGCCGAACCCGAGCGGCCTGAATGCCCACTACACGTTGCCGAAGCTCGGTGCAGCGTTCGCGGAGCTGCAGCGCGTTAGTTGAGCGCCTTACGCAGCGTCGAGATCGCCAGTTCGATCGCGGCGTTCGCGGCGTGGGTGTCGCGGAGCGCGTCCAGCATCACGAAGTCGTGGATGATCGCGGCGAAGCGGACGGCGGTCGTCGGCACACCGGCCTCGAGCAGCTTCGCGGCGTACGCCTCGCCCTCGTCACGCAGTACGTCGGCCTGCCCCGTGACGACCAGCGCCGGCGGCAGACCCTGCAGTTGCTCGGTCGTGGCGCGCAGCGGTGACGCGGTGATCTGGTCCCGCTCGGTCTCGTCGGTCGTGTACTGGTCCCAGAACCACTTCATCCCGTCCAGCTGCAGGAAGTACCCCTCGGCGAACTCCTTGTACGACGCGGTGTCGAAGGACGCGTCCGTGACCGGGTAGAACAGCACCTGCTGCACGAACTTCACGTCCCCGCGCTCCTTCGCCAGCAGCGTGAGGGCGGCCGTCATGTTCCCGCCGACCGAGTCGCCGGCGATCGCCAGCCGCTCCGCGTCCAGGCCCTGGTCCTTGCCCGAGGTGAGGATCCAGCGGGCGACCGCGTAGTTCTGCTCGAGCGCGTGCGGGTACCGCACCTCCGGCGACAGGTCGTACTCCGGGAACACCACCGCGGCGCCGGCGCCGACCGCGAGCTCACGGACCAGCCGGTCGTGGGTGTGCGCGTTGCCGAACACCCAGCCCGCGCCGTGGATGTAGAGGATCACCGGGAGCACGCCGGTGGCGCCTTGCGGCTTCACGATCCGGGCCTTGGTGCCGTCGGCGGCGGTCACCCACTCCTCGTCGACCGGAAACTTCGGGTAGTCGGTGGTCTGCACCTCGTCGACGGCCTTGCGGCCCTCCTCCGGGGTCAGCTGGAACAGGAACGGCGGCTTGGCGGTCGCTTCGGCGAAGGCCTGGGCAGCGGGTTCGAGCACAGTCATCGGAATGCCTTCCTGGCGGGATCTGAAGTGGAGAACGAGCGTTCTCCGAATATCGGGTACTCTAAGAGAACGGTGGTTCTCCGCGCAAGGTGGCGCGGGTCACTTGGGAGGCGAGAGATGGCCCTGGACACGAAGACGGCGCAGCAGCAGGTGCTCGACGCGGCTGACGCGCTGTTCTACGAGCGCGGCGTGCAGGCGGTCGGCATGGACGCGATCCGGGCGGCGTCCGGCGTATCGCTGAAGCGGCTGTACCAGCTCTTCGCGTCCAAGGACGAGCTGATCGAGGCCTACCTGGAACGCCGCGAGATCCTCTGGCAGTCGATGCTCGGCGAGCACGTCGAGGTGCAGACCGACCCACGGCGCCGGATCCTCGCGGTCTTCGACTTCCTTTACTCCTGGTCCAGCCAGCGGGACTACCGCGGCTGCGCGTTCATCAACGCGTTCGGCGAGCTCGGCGCCGTCTCGCCACGGGTCGCCGAGATGGCGTCCCGGCACCAGGAAGGCTTCCGGCAGGTCCTCTCCCAGCTCGCCAAAGAGGCTGGGGCGGAAGACCCCGACCGGCTCGCGGACCACCTGATCCTGCTCAGCGAGGGCGCGATCACCCGCGCCGCGATTTCCGGCTCGGCGGACCCGGCACTGCGCGCCCGGGAAGCTGCCACCCTCATCCTCGACGCGTCGTTGAAGAGCTGACACCGGTCGTTCGGCAGGATGGGCGCATGCGTCTGCCCGACCTGCTGCGTTCGATCGACGGTCTCTCGTACGGACAGCGCGTACGCCTGCTCGCCGACCAGGCGCCACAGCTCGCCGGGCTGCTCGACGAGCTCGGCCGCGGCACCACCTTCGAGCGCGTCCTCGGTCTCCAGATCGCCGAGGTCACCCGCGACCCGGCGTACGTCACCCGGATGCTCCGCGACGCCGATCCGGCCGTCCGGTCGCGCGCGCTCGCGGCGGTCGCCCGTGGAGTGCCGGTCACGGACGACGACCTTCGGATCCTGTACGACGACGCGCCGGCGACACTGCGTTCGCGACTCGTGTCCTTGGTACGCCGGCAGCGGCGTGAGCATCTCGCCGTACGGCTGATCGACGAGCACCGGGCGCGGTGGGGCGACGTCGCGGCGACCGGACTGCTGGACGCGACGGACCACGCGACCGTCGCGCGCCTGCTGCCCGAGCTGGCGTACTGCGTGTCGCCGAGCGGCTGGCGCGGACTCGCGAAGCACCACCCGGATGAGGTGCTGACCTTCGCGCGGGAGACGTTGCCGGCCGACGACGAGTGGTGGCAGAGCGTCGGTCATGGCGTCACCGGGATGCTGCGCCAAGACCCGGACGCGGTGCTCGCGCTGATCAAGCAGGCGGTCCCGGCGCACGATCTGCCGGTCGCGGTGCTCGACATCCTCGGTCCGCTCACCGATCGCGACCCGGGCGGCGTACTGGAACTGGTGCTCGCTCCCGACCGGCGCGGCGTGGTGCGACGGGCCCTGACCCCGGCGTTCCGACGGCGGCTGCACCGGTACTCCGACGACGAGCTCATCGCGCTCGGGCAGATCGTGTGGCCGGATCTCGCCGAGCTGCTGCACGCGTTGGCTCCGGCGCGGCGCGCGCGGATCTTCGCGGGCGTGACGCAGGGCATCGATCTGGGTCAGGCGCAGCTCAGCAGCTCGTTGCTCGACGTACTGCCGCACGCGGTGCGCTTCGAGCAGGCGCATCGGATGCTCGCCCTGCCGACGGTTCGGGAGGACGCTTCGGTGCGCCGCAGCATCACCGGACACCTGCCGTACGACGAGGCCTTCGCGCTGCTCGAACCGGACGCGGGCGACCCGGACGCGAGTGTTCGTACCTCGGTCCATCAGTCGATCGTCCGGTCGGCGCGGCGGCCCGAGCAGGTTGTGCAGGCGGTGCGGTGGGCTGCGGAGCGGGTGCGCAACGATCAGGATCCCGTTCGGCTCAACGTGGTCAACGCGATCGCGCGACTGTCGCCGACGCTACTGACGAACGAGCTGCTGGCATCGCTCGACACCTTGCTCGACGATGCGCTGAATGCGCGCGACACGTCCTGGTCGACGCGGCGCGCGCTGAGCCGATTGGCCGAGCGTTCCGTCGTGGAAGGTGCCGTAGGCAACCGTCCCGCGGTCCTGGAATGGGGCCTGCAGGCGCACGCGCGGCTCGCGGAGAACATCGGGACCCTCACGCTCGACGGACTCGTGGAGAACCTCCCGCGCGGACGTGAGGTCGAGGTGTACGACGTCCTGCGCCCGGCGATCGAGGCGGCGGCGAAGCGGAACGAGTTCGGGCTGGCGCTCGCGGTGGCGGAGGCGTTCGGCCGGCGGGCGTGGGCGCTGGAACCGCTGCAAGCCGTGCTCGAGCAGGCGGTCTGGTCGAACCAGGAGAAGACCGTCCAGCCTGCGTGCCGGCACTGGCTGAACGCGCCCTCGACGCGACGTGAGCGGGTCGAGCAGATCATCACGCGCGACGTCCGGATGGCGCGCTGGCACGCGGTGTGGTGGCTCGTCACCGAGTTGCGCACCGACCTGCTCGATCCGGTATTCGCGGCGGCCGACCAGATCCGCCGGTTCGGCCGGAACAGCCCGTCATGGGAGGTACCGAGCTACGCGCTGCGGCTGTGGCTCCCGCGCCAGCAGGCCCGGTACGCCGAGTTGCTGGTCGGCGTAGCTCGTGACGAGGGGATGCCGGACTGGTATCGGGCGTCGGCGGTGAAGACGCTCGGGCGAGTGCCGAGCGCTGGTCGGCCGGCGCTGGACGAGTTCCTTGCGAGTGACGACGTACTGCTGCAAGAGGCTGCGCTGGCTGCGCTTGCCTGGACGGAGCGGCCGGATCTGGCGATGCCGTTGCTGCTGGCGCATGCGGGTGACGATCGGGCGCGGGTCGCGGTGTACGCCGCGGCGCGGGCGGCTCGGTTCGTCCGGCCGAGTTTGTTGCCGGGGTTGCTGCAGCCGGTACTGACTCGTGAGGGCGTGAAGGTCACGTCGCGGAAGGCGGCGGTGCGGATGCTCGGCGAGCTGCGTGCTCCCGGCGCGGGCGCCGTACTGACCGAGACGTGGTCGGGCGCGCACCGGGATGTGCGGGCCGCGATTGCGCGGACGGTGTCGCAGTACCTCTTGTATGACGCGGCGGCGTGGGCGGTGTTGGAGCAGGCGGTGCATGATTCGCCGGCGACTGCGCTGGCGTTGACGGGGCGGCGAGCTTACGACGTACCGCTCGGGTATCGGTCGCGGTACGCCGACCTGTTGATTGCGGTGACGACGCGGGCCGAGCCGGAGGTGGTCGGGCCGGCGTTGCTGGCGTTGCGCGGGTGGGCTCGCTACAACACGGCTGCCGCTCAGGTGTGCGCCGACTTCATCAGCAACCTGTCGCTCCGCAGCCGAGTCTGGCGCGACGCGATCACCGCATTGGTCGCGATGGTGACGAACAGTCCGCCGACAGGGCTGGACGAGCTGGTCGAGGTGGTGCGGTTGCTGGTGCGGTTGGAGGCGAATCCGTCGCTGCCGAACGCGACGGCGGACCGGGATCATCCAGCCCGGCAACGGCTGGCGTACCTGATCTCCGAGCTGACTGCTCAGCTCAGTCGCCGCTCGGCCGAGGACCGTCAGCTGGCGATCACGGTCGCCGACGAGCTGACTGCCGTGGAGTTCCTCGACTTCCGGCTGGAACTGCTGGTCCTTGCGTCGATCGATCCGCTGGCTCTGCGGGACCTGGTCGCCGACGACCCACTGGCCGCCGCAACAGCAGCCGACCTCCTGGCCGCCCGCCTCGCCGCGACCGAACCCACCTGGACGCCCGCCGACCTACTTCCCGCCGCCGAGTCCCTCACCCGCTCCCCCGACCCATCCTCAGGCCTCCTGGCCCACACCCTCATCACCGCAGCCGCCACCCGCACCAACTGGTCCCCCGAGTGGCGCACCCTACTAATTGCCCTCCGCAACCACCCCCACCCCCACATCCGCCGCCAGGCCCTAACCCTCACCACAGCCCCGGAGTAACCCCACCACCCACAGCACCACCCGCCGGCACCACTCACCCGACTGCGCCGCTGGCCAACTCCCATCTCGGCCGCAGCGGCGAGCAAGTGAAGACGTCCTCCTCCCCAGGCCGCATCACCAACCGCGGACGTTTATTCGGAGGTCTTCTGTTCTTCCGCCTCGCGGGCGCGTTTGCGGCGTTTGCCTTCGTGCATCGCGGCGACTCGGGCGACCGGGATCGCGCGACCTTCCTCGAGTACGTCGGCAGGGATGGACTGCGGCGCCGGCAGCTGATCGGCCCACGGGTCACCGGAGCCGAGGAGCCGAGCGGCGTTGCGCACGGTGAAGTCGCGCGGGCTGACGTTCTCGAGCTCGTCCCAGCCCACCGGGAACGACACCGTCGTACCGGGCCGAACCCGCGGGCTGTACGCCGCCACGATCGTCGCCCCGCCGCTGCGCGTGGAGTCGACGAACACCTTCCCGTGCCGGTCCTCCTTGATGTACGCCGTCGTCGCGACCGCCGGATCGAGCTTCTCCGCCCGCGCCGCGATCGCCCGGGTCGCGGCGGCCGCGTCCTCGATCGACACCGTGTCGTCGATCGGCACGATCACGTGCACGCCCTTCGCGCCGCTGGTCTTGACCGCGCCCGCCAGACCGGAGTCGGTCAGCGCCTGCCGTACGAGCAACGCGGCCCGCACCGCCATCGTGAACGTCTCGCCCTCCGGTGGGTCCAGGTCGAGGACGAGATGCGTGACCCGATCCCACCGGTCGGCCCGCATCAGCGTCGGGTGGTACTCGACCGCGCGCTGGTTGGCGAACCACAGCAGCGTTCGCCGGTCGTCGCACAGCGCGTACGACACCTCCCGCTTGGACGCCTCCGCCCAGACCTGCACGGTCTTCACCCAGTCGGGTGTGTACTTCGGGACGTTCTTCTGCATGAACTTCGGCTGCCCCGGCCGTATCCGCACCACCGAGAGCGGCCGTTCCCGCAATTCGGGGATCATCCGCTCGTGCACGGCGTCCAGGTAGTCGACCAGATCCCGCTTGGTCGCCTCGGCCCCGTCGAACAGCGGTTGATCCAGGTTGGTCAGATCGACCCCGTCCCGCGTCTCATCCGGCTTACTCGCCATTCCCAGAGCTTAGAAGGCGGAGCAGGGTATCGAGAACCACCTTTTCTTCTCCGGATTGGAGAGTCTGCGGGTTGAGCGCGATCGCGTCGGCGGGGAGACCGAACGTTCCGACGGAGATGCGCGGGTCGCCGTCGAAGAGCTGCCGGACCAGCTCGTCGCGGTCGCGGTCGAGCCGGAGTACGGCGCGACTGTGCGGCTGACCCGCCTCACTCGGGTACCCACGCTCCACCGCAACGCCCGGCAGACCCTGCAGTCCCGCGATCCACCCGTCGACCACGCGTTCGTAGCCGGCCAGCATCTCCTCCTCGTCCTGTTCCAGCGTCCACTCCACGGCCGCGAGCAGACCCATCAGCTCCTCCTTCCCCACCTTCATCCCCCGCCCGATCTCGTGCTTGGGCGAGGTGTGCGCCCGGATCCGCTCGATCAGCCACCGCTTCCCCAGCACCAACCCGCTGGCCTGCGGCCCACGCAGTCCCTTCCCGCCGCTCACGATCACCGCATCCGCGCCGACGTCCCGAGTGAACCGCCACAAACTCGCGACGGGTGGAATCTGCGCGGCCGCATCCACAAGCACGGGTACGCCGACCTCGCGAGCAACCCGCACCACGTCCTCGATCGGGAGCGCATCCTTGGCGTAGTGCGCTCCCGCCATCCACAGAACGCAGGCGGGTCGGCGAGCGAGCGCCGTACGCAACTCGTCCTCCGACGGGCCCACCTCGACGACGCCGGGGCCGATGAAGCGGGCGGAGTAGTCGTAGCCGTTGCGTTGGCTCGTGAACATGACGATCTCGGCGTCAAGCGGGAACGCCTGCGAGTCGGTGGTGATGCAGGCCGCAACAGTCAGCGTGATCGCGGCCGCTGCGCCGGAGGTCACGTACCCCGCCTCGTTGTGAGTGAGCTCAGCCAGCCGCTCCCCCACCCGCTCGTTCAGCTCGGGCAGGTCGACGAACTGCGCCGCCGCGTCGGCCATCGCCTTCACGACAGGCGGCGGCATCAACGACCCGCCCAGCACGGTGACCGTCGCGTTGGCGTTGATGACGGGACGGACCCCCAGCGGATTCATGCGACGAACTTCGACATCGCCGGTACGCCGGAGCGCCCAGCCAGCCACGCGTCGAGGAAATCGTTGTCGGTCCCGTCCAGGTGAGTCACCTTGTACACCTCAGGATCCGGCAACGCGGAGAGCAGCGCCGTACACCAGTCCTCGTCATCCACAGACACCAGTGTGCGACCGGCGACCGCCGGGGCGTGCCGCGCGGGATCGAAGTACGACAGGGTTGTCGACAAGGCATCAATCGACGAGCCGGCGCGGAGGTGGTCGTTCAGCTCCTCCAGCGGGTAGAGACACGACCTCAGCCGCGCCTCCATCGCGCGATAGAACAGCAAGTCGGTCACCCGAACCGAACCGAACCCGGGCCGCCGCGCCGCCGTCAGTACCGCCAGGTCGTCACCGCTCACCGCGACCCGCGCCGGATCCACCTCGCCCAGCCCCATCAGGAACTCCGCGGCGCGCAGACAGTCCGCCGCGATCCCGCGATAGATGTACGTCGACGCGTCGTCGACTCCGACCGTCAACAATCCCGGGTACGCCGCCGAGAACCCCTCGTCCGCGAGCCGTTGACCGCGGTGCATCAGGCTCAGGACGACGTACCGGCTCCGGTCGTTCGGGTGCGGGATGTTGTTGACGCTGCCGTAGCGCGGGGTGATGAGCAGCCCGGGGAACGGCCCGTCGCCCTTCGGGATGCTGAGATTGCCGTAGACGCGGTACGGGCCCGTGCTGGTCAGGCGGACGCTGTAGAAGGTCGCTTCGTCGGTCGTGCGCGCCGGCACCACGTCGAGCACCGGCCGACCGGGGATCGCCGCGAGTTCGTCGTCCACCGCGGCCCAGTAGCTGTCGAAGGTCATCAGTTCACCGTCCCGGGGTGAGGTGCTCGGCAAGGAAGTTCTCCACGATCCGCATCACGTCCGGAAGTCCGGCGTGGTGCGCGCAGTGCGGGTACGTGTGCAGCGTGGTCTCACACGTCAGCACGCGCTCCAACGCGAACCCGGTTTCCGGCGGACACACGTCGTCCTCCATCCCGAGGTACAGCAACGTCGGCGCCAGCACCTTCGGCGCGAAGTTCAGCCCGTCGTAGTACGCGACCGTCTCCCGCACCCGATCGACGTCCTTCGGGTGGATCCGCAGGTACTCGTTGATCTCCTCGTACGGGTACGACCGGGTCAGCGTCGGCGCGGTCATGATCCCGCACAGGTACGGCGCTCCCGCCGCGACGCACCGGATCACGTCCGGCATCAGCGCGGCCGTGGAGATCCCGAGGCCACCACCTTGGCTCGACCCCTGCAGTCCGATCCGCTGACTATCGACCTCCGGGTGATCCAGCAACACCTCGACCGCCCGGACGACATCGAGATAGAAGCCGCGGTACCCGTAGGTGTTGGGGTCCACGATGTTGTGCGTCAGCAGCCCCGGATAGCCCGGGTTGAACACGTCGTTCGACCGCAGCTTGCCGCGCGGCGCGACCGCGAGGGCGACGTACCCGAGCTCCGACCACTCCTTCGGGATCGTCGGCTCGGAGATGTAGCCCGGGATCGTGACCAGCGCGGGGAACAGCGCGGGTCCGGACCGCGGCACGGTCAACCAGCCCGCGATCCGCAGACCGCCGTAGCTGGTGTAGTGCAGGTCGTAGACCAGCACCGTGTCGGTGGACAGGTTCGGCATCTCGGTGAGCACCGGGTCGAGCGGGTACGACGCGCAGTCGGCCAGGCCGGCCGCCCAGAAGTCGTCGAAGTCGGCCGGTAGTTCGACCTCGACCGTCGCGTTCTCGGGGTCTCTCAAGAGTGTTCCTTTCGCTGGGGTGCATGGAGGGCGGTGCCGTCGGACGCCGTGAACAGGTGCAGGCGGTCCGGGTTGAAGCCGACGTACACCGAGCTGTCGTGGCCGAGCCGGAACGGGGTCGGGACACGCGCCTTGATCAGCTCGCCTTCGATCCGGACCGTGACGAGGACGTCGGGGCCGAGTGGTTCGGAGACGAAGACCTTGCCGGGCCGATAGCCGTCGACCGGGGTGGTCGACAGCCTGATGTCCTCCGGCCGGATGCCGAGCACCACGGCGCGGTCGTCGGGCGGTGTGATTCCCAGAGCGCCGGCCGTGAGGGGTTGGCTGAGGGTGGCGGAGCGGAAGGTCCGGACGCCGTCGACGTCCGCGAGCTCGCCGGTCACGAAGTTCATCGGCGGGGAGCCCATGAACGACGCGACAAAACGGTTCGCGGGCCGCTCGTAGATCTCTTCCGGGGTCGCGCACTGCTGGACGACGCCGTCGCGCATCACGGCGATCCGGTCCGACATCGTCATCGCCTCGACCTGGTCGTGCGTGACGTAGATGAACGTCCGGGCCACGTCGACGTGCAGCCGCTTGATCTCGGCCCGCATCAGCACCCGCAGCTGGGCGTCCAGGTTCGACAGTGGTTCGTCGAGCAGGTACGCACCGGCGTCGCGGACGATCGCGCGTCCGAGCGCGACCCGTTGCCGTTGACCTCCGGAGAGTTCGCGGGGCTTGCGGTCCAGGAGATCCTCGATGTCCAGGGTCCGCGCGGCCCGCAGTACCTGCTCGTCGATCGTTGCCTTGGGCACGCGCATCATCTTGAGCGCGAAGCCGATGTTCTGCCGGACCGTCTTGTGCGGGTAGAGCGCGTAGCTCTGGAACACCATCGACACGTCCCGCTTGTTCGCCGGCAGCCAGCTGACCGGCTTGCCGTCGAAGAAGATGTGACCCTCGGTGGCACGTTCCAATCCGCAGATCATCCGCAGGGTTGTCGACTTTCCACAGCCGGACGGGCCGACCAGCGTGAGGAACTCCTGGTCCTCGACGGTGAGATTCAGATCGTCGACAGCCACCTTGCCGCCGAACGCCTTGCTGACACCTTCCAAACGCACTTCAGCCATGTCGTCAGCCCTTCACGGATCCGGCGGCCATGCCCTGCACCAACTTGCGCTGGAAGAGCAGGGCGAGCAGCAGGGGTGGGACGACCGCGAGCACACCGGCCGCGGCCATCACGGTGAACTGGGTGTTGAAGTCGGTGGCGAAGTTCGCGGCCACCACCGGGATCGTCTTCGCCGCCTTCGTACTGGTCAGGAACAGCGCGAACATGAACTCGTTCCAGGCCGTCATAAACGCGAACACCGCGGCCGCGACCAGCCCCGGTGCCGCCACCGGCAGGAACACCGTCCACATCGTCCGGAACCAGCCGCACCGGTCGACCCGCGCGGCCTCCTCGAGCTCCCGCGGTACGGAGCGGAAGAAGTCCTTGAGGATCCAGATCGTGATCGGCAACGCGAACGTCGTGTACGACAGGATCAGCGCCAGGTAGGTGTCCAGCAGCCCGAACGACCGCATCAGCAGGTAGAACGGGATGATGATCGCGATTCCGGGCACCATCCGGGTGAGCAGGTACAGCAGGAGCAGCAGCTGACTCCCGCGGAACTTCAACCGCGAGAACGAGTACGCCGCGAACGTCGCCAGTACGAGGTTCAGTACGGCGGTCGACGACGCCACGATCAAGCTGTTCCGCAACGAGGACGGCGTCTCCGACACCGCCCGCCCACCGACCAGCTGTTGCGACTCGTTCGGGTGCACGAAGCCGAGGTAGTTCTGCAACGTCGGATGCACCGGAACCCAATGCGGCGGCACCGCGATCGCATCCACCTCGTGCATGAAACTCATCGCGACGATCCAGTAGAACGGCAACGCCAAATACAACGCGAAGCCCACGGCCAACACGTAGAGCCCGATCTTCTTCCAGGGAATCCGATAGCGCAGCGGAGCGCGGACGAGAGTGCTCATACTTCGAAATTCCCCTTTCGGTAGAGGAGACCGATGTACCCGATCGAGATCAGCAGCGTGATGGTGGTGATGACCCACGCGTACGCGCTGCCGAGGCCGACGTCGGTGAAGGTGAGGACGGTTTGTACGTCGAGGAGCGCGATCGTGGTCGTGGCGTCGCCGGGGCCGCCGCCGGTGAGGACGTAGATCGTGTCGAAGGCGCGGAACGCGTTCATCGTCTCGAGGATGAGCACGATCAGCAGCGGGTGCAGGAGCCAGGGCATCGTGACCTGGGTGAAGCGTCGCCAGGCGCCGGCGCGGTCGACGGTCGCGGCGTCGTACAGCTCCGAGGGGATCGTCGACAATCCGGCCAGCAAGATGATGACCGAGAACGGGAGGGTGTTCCAGACCTGCGCCAGCGCGGTGAAGAAGAACGCGCCCGTACCTGACGTCAGCCAGGCGTGGTAGTCGTCGATCAGTCCGAGTTGCGAGAGCAGGCCGTTCAGCGCGCCGGTCTTCGCGTCGAAGATCGTCCGCCACATCAGGCCGTTCACCACCCCGGGCATTGCCCAGGGCAACAAAGCGAGACTGAGCAACAGACCGCGGCCGCGAAACCGCTCGTTCAGCACCAGCGCCAGGATCAGAGCGAGTGCGACGGTCAGCCCGAGCACCACGAGCACGAACAGCGCGGACACCTTCAGTGCGGACAGGAACGCGTGGTCGGTGAGCAGCGCCTTGTAATTGTCGAAGCCGATGAACCGCTTGGCCCGTGGGCGTTTCAGGTTGTTCTTCTGCAGGCTGACGTAGAAGGAGTACCCGATCGGATAGGCGACCAGCAGGGCGATCACCACCATCGCCGGGGCGTTCAGCGCCCAGGCCTTGGCGTCGTCGCCCAGCGGCCGGCGTTCAGCGAGCGCGACCATGCTCAGGAGTACTTCTTCTTCAGGGTGCCGACCGTCTGCGCGAGCGAGTCGACCGCCGCGCCCGGCTGGGTCTGATTGCTCAGCACTCCTTGGACGACCTTGTGCATCTCGGTCTCGAACTCGGTGTACCAGGGCACGCCGAGCACGTTGCGCGGCTTGGCGATCTCCGCGAGATGCGAGTAGATCGCCGGGTCCGCGAACTTCTTCAGCGCCGCGGTGATGGCCGGATCGTCGACCATCCCCTTGTAGGCGAACCCGAGTCCACGCTGCAGGAACCAGAACTTCGCGGTGTACGGCTGCTTCTTGTCGTCGTACCCGCCGAGATATGTCAGCAGCTTGAACGCGTTGTCCTTGACCTCGGTGTCCTTGGCCAGCCCGTACATCCGGGTGTTGCTGACCGTGGCGTGCTCCTTGCCGTCCAGACTCGGTACCAGCGCCATCCGGATCTTGCCCGCGGCCTTGGACTTCGCCGGGTCGTTGTAGTCCCGGCTCGCGTACCGCGCGCCGATCGTGTAGGCGTACCGGTTCGCCTTCATCGCGTTGTCGACCGGGACCGGCAGCAGCTGCAAAGACGCGGGATCGATCACCTTGGACTTGTTCGCGGCCTGCTGCAGCCAGGCGAACACGTCCTTCACGACGGTGTCCGACGTGTTCATGATCGGGTTCTGCTGGTCGTCGAACAGGTTCCCGCCGCTCCCGAAAACGAGCGCCCACACCCAGGACCACCAGGTGTCGGACAGCTGCGCGGGCAGACCGATCGGGTACTGCAGCAGACCGGCGTTCTTGATCTTCACCGCCTGCGCCTCGAGCTCCTCGAGACTGGCCGGCGGTTTCGTGATGCCGGCCTTCGCGAGGATGCCGGAGTTGTACGTCAGGCAGTTCGCGTCGGTGTAGTACGGCAGTCCGTACCGCTTGCCGTCGTACGTCATCGCCTCCGCGTTGCCCGGGTAGATCGCGCTGTAGACCTCGTCGACGCCGGGCAGGCCGTCGAGCGGTTGCAGGTAGTCGCCCTCGACCCAGGCCGCGAGCGAGTCGTCGTACACGTAGAGCGCGTCCGGGCCGCCGCCACCGGTGAACTCGGCGACGACCTTCTGGACGTACTGCGCACTCGTGATCGGGGTGTAGTTGACCTTGATCGTGCTGGTCTTGGTGAAGTTGTCCAGGTTCTGCTGAACCAGCGCGGCCTCGTAGTCCCAGCCTTCGAACTTCACGCTGCCGTCGCCGGAACCACCGGCTCCGGACTTGTCGTTCGAGCAGGCGGCGAGCAGGGCGGGTGTCGTGAGTCCGAGACCGGCTAGCTTGAGGATGTGGCGGCGGGTGAGCTCCATGGTTGTGCCTCCAACGCTTGGGCGATGCGCAGTCGGTACAGACGCGTCGGGCGTCCTTTGGCGTGGTGCTGGGCAGTTCCCTCGACGCTCACCAGGCCGCCTGCGTCGAGAGTCCGGATCAGCCGGCGTCCGCTCTGATCCGTGATGCCGAGATGACCGGCAAGCTCTCCAGGCGAGAGCGTGCGGCCTTGCAGTTCCTGGTCCAGCGCGGCCAGCCGCGAGACGGTGGTGGCGCTCAGACCGACGGACTTCGCGAGCTGTTCGACGTCGTCGCCGTGCTCCCGGTACGAGAACCGGAGCGCCTCGCCGGCCGGCCCCATCGGGCCGATCACGACGCCGCTGTCCTCGAACAGGTACGCGCACGGTTCGTCGGCGAGCTCGGCCCGCGCGGCGGCCTGCTCGGCGAGCAGGACACAGTTGCGGGCCGACACACCGACACCGAAACCGGCCGAGACCTGCGCCCCGAGCGCCGCGGCGGCCTCGGCCAGCGCGGGTACGGCGACCCAGTTGCGGGTGATGCGCTCGAACAGCGCCTTGTGGGCGAAGACGACCACACCGCGGCGCCCGCGGTTCTCGATCCAGGCGCCGGCGAACTCGGGGGTGTTCAGCAGGTGGTTCATCAGGCCGATCCGCGCGCGGTCGGAGTCGACGGCCTGCGAGATCAGGAACACGCCGGCGGCGAAGCGTTGCGCGCTGGCCCGCTCGGACTCGATCCGGAGCGCGAGCTCGTGCAGTTCGGTGCGGATCGTGGCCGGCACCGGCATCCCGCTCATGATCGGGATCTGGCCGGCGAGCTGGTCACGTACGGCGGCGCGCACGCTGATCACGTAGCTGCGCTCACCGAAGCGCTCGAACGCCTCACGGTGGAACGCGACGATCTCCTCGACGCTCTGGGTCGGTGCGTAGGGCAAGCAGTCGATCTGGTCCTGGTCGAGGTCCAGCGCGGTGGCCACCGCGTCGACCGCTTCGGCGGGGAACGTGTCGATGCTGACCGGCGTCCGGCCCCAGCCGCGTTCCTGGGCGCGGTAGAGCGCGAGCGTCAGGTCGAGCGCGGACGAGCGGATCACGCCGACCGGTAGGCCGGGCGGCAGCAGTTCACGGCTCGCCGTGTACGGCACCGGACCGGCGAGGAAGCCGTCGAGCCGCGTCGTACTCAGGAACTCGGCGACCTTGTCGCGGACCTCGTCCTCGTGGTCGTAGCTGACCCACTCGAGGTCCACACCGCGGAGCGTGCGCGCGGCGTCGTGGAACAACTCGTGGTGGGTCACGTGGGTGACGACCCCGATCACGATGTCCACGGGCACTCCTTTAACGAACCATGTTCGGAAGTGACTCGTAAATCCAATGCCGTCCAAGGTCCCCCGAAACAAGTGTTTGGGTCAAGGGATCGTGCAGGTTTTGTTCAAGAACCCCACCCGTGGTCTCTCCTACGATCTGGTCCATGCCAGACAACGGAGCAGTGCTCGTCACCGGTGGGCTCGGGATGATCGGCGCCCAGACCGCCCGCGCGCTCGTCGACCTCGGTCGCGACGTCATCGTCACGTCGCACCGGCGCGCCGACGTACCGTCGTTCCTGGAGGGCCGGGTCACGGTCGAGTCCGTGGACGCGACAGACCGGGACGCGTTCCTCGCGCTCGGCACGCGGCACCGGATCGGCGACATCGTGCACCTCGCCGGGAGCATCCCGGGCGCGGACCCGGTCGCGTACTTCCGCGCCGACACGACGGCGCTGCTGAACGCGCTCGATGCCGCCCGTGAGTGGGGCGTCCGCCGGTTCGCCGTGGCGAGCAGCATCGGCAACTACATCGGGCGTCCCGAGATCCCGTGGCACGAGGATCTCGCGCTGCCGGCCGCTGACCTGCCGCTGCTGATCATCGCGTTCAAGAAAGCGGTCGAGCCGCTGACGACCCACAGTCTGCAGGGCACCGGCGTACAACCGGTCCTGTTGCGGATCGGCAGCATCTGGGGACCGCTGATGGACCCGGAGTCCCCGTTCAACCCGATCCCGCCGTACATCAGCGCCGTACTGCGCGGCGAGACACCGAAACCCTTGTACGCCGACGACGGCGGCGACTCGTGCTACGCGCCGGACACCGGCCGGGCGATCGCACTACTGACCGCCGCGGAGGACCTCCCGCACACGATCTACAACGTGTCGAGCGGCCGCCCCGTCCACAACCGCGAACTCGTCGAGGCCCTCCGCGCCCTGAAGCCCGACGCCCCACTCGACCTCCTCCCCGGCCGTGCCAACGGCCCCGGCGAGGACCCGTACCTCGACATCACCCGCCTCACGAAAGACACCGGCTTCACCCCCGAGTACAACCCAGCCAAAGCCGTCGCCGACTACCTCACCTGGCGCGCCGCCAACGCCCGCTGAAGGTGTCGAAATTCGGGGTGCTCGGCCAGGGCAAACAACTCTTGGCCGACCTGCCCGCCATCCGCCTCGCGTCCACCGGCGGCAGCGTGTCCCCCACCGGCCACCTCCTCGCCGACTACCGCGTCCTGCACTAGATAACGCGTCGGCGCTTCGGTTGGATGGTGGGGTGGAGCTTGTTCTGCTGTGCGGTACTGCGTTCTCCGGGAAGAGCACCGTGGCGCGGGCGCTCGCGCCGATGCTGCCCGCGAGCATCGTCAGTCTCGACGAGATCAACGAACGCCGTGGTCTGTGGGGCGGCGACGGGATCCCGGTCAAGGAATGGCTGCGGACCCACCAGTTCGCGTCCGACGAGGTGCGCGCGCTGCTGGCGGGCGGTACGTCGGTGATCGTCGACGACACCAGCTCGCCGCGCTTCCTGCGCGATGGATGGCGGGCCCTGGCAGCGGAGGCGGCGGCTCGGTTCACGCTCGTGTACGTCGACGTGGATCACGAGACCGTACGTCGTCGGCGCGCGGCCAATCAGGCGGATCCGCGACGTCGCGATGTCGCGGATGGCGTCCTGGACCAGCACCTCGCCGACTTCGAACCGCCGGCCCCGGACGAGCACGCCGTACGGATCAGTCCTGCTGACAACCTGAAGGACGCGCTCAGGAGTGCAGGGTGGGGCGGTAGGTGAGTTCCATGGTGTTGCCGTCGAGGATGTGGGACTCGAGGAGTTCCAGGTCGTAGTCGGCGGCGTTGTGGAAGATCGGGTCGGCGCCGGTCTTGCCGCTGATCACCGGGAACACGGTCACCTGCACGCGGTCGACCAGGCCGGCGGCCATCAGCGAGCGGTTGAGTGCGACGCTGCCGTGCGAGCGCAGCGGTACGTCGGACTCTTCCTTGAGCCGGGCAACGACCTCGACGGCGTCGCCGGGGACGAGCGTCGCGTTCTTCCACTGCAGCGGGCCTTCGAGCGTGTTCGACACCACGGTCGTCGGGACGGTGAACATCCGCTGGTTCACCGGATCGTCGACCGTGGACTCGTTCGCGTTCGGCCCGAGGATCTCGACGAACTGCCGGTACGTGTTGCCGCCGAGCACGACCCGCTGGTCGGCGCTGACCTGTTCGAGCCGGCGCTTGAGGAACTCAGGCCCCTGCTTGCCCCAGTACCCACCCCAGTCGCCGTTCTCGTCGTACGACCCGAAGCCGTCCAGCGTGCAGAAGATGTCGAACGTGTACGTCGCGGTCATGATCTCTCCTCAGTACGTCGTGGTGTCCTAACACCCTCCCTACGAACGAGTCGAGCCAAATCCGACAAGCCGACTCCGAGCATCCACCAACCACTCTCCAGCCCGCCAACAAGACCCCGCCCGCGCGACCCCGCGCCCGCGCCGCCGCATCGACCACATGCCTGTGCCGCCGCCACCCGCGCCGGTCCCGCTGGCGCGTTTGAGGGGCCGGCCCCCCAAACGGAGGGAGGACCCGCCAGATTTTCGGGGGTCAACCCACACTTTGAGGGGCCGGCCCCTCAAAGTGCACGTGGCCGGCGCGGGGTCGGGCGGGGCGTTCGTGCCGGGCGTTCGTGCCGGGGCGTTCGTGCCGGGGCGTTCGTGCCGGGGCGTTGGTGCCCGGGGCGGGTTAGCCGCCGGAGACGCCGAGTTCTGCGTCGGCGAGGTCTGCGGTGAGGCCGTCGGTGTCGTCGAGCCAGCCGTGTGGGAGCACGATGTGGTCGCGGGGACTGCCCTGACGGCCGCGCGGCGCGCCGAGCTCGGCGACCGGGAACGGCACTGACGGGTCGAGCTCGGAGAGCAACGAGTCCAGCCGGGCCAGTGAGTCGACCATGCCCAGCGCGGCCCGCAGCTCGCCGCCGGCCGGGAATCCCTTGAGGTACCACGGCACGTGCTTGCGGAAGTCGCGCAGCCCGCGCTCCTCCCCCATCAGGTCCGCGAGCAGCTCACCGTGCCGGCGCATCACGACCGCGACCTCGCCCAGCGTCGGCAGGTTCAGCGCCTCGCCGCCGCCGAACGCGACCGCGAGATCGCGGAACAACCACGGCCGCCCCAGACATCCACGCCCGACGATCACACCCGCGCACCCGGTCTCGGCGACCATCCGCAGCGCGTCGCCGGCTTCCCAGATGTCGCCGTTGCCGAGCACCGGGATGTTCACGTGCTGCACGAGTTCGGCGATCTTCGTCCAGTCCGCCCGACCCGAGTACGCCTGCGCCGCCGTACGTCCGTGCAAACCGATCGCCGCGGCACCGGACTCCTCCGCGATCCGCCCCGCGTCGAGGTACGTCTGGTGATCGCTATCGATCCCGATCCGGGTCTTCATCGTCACCGGGATGCCGTACGGCGTCGCCGCCTGCACCGCCGCGCGCAGGATCGCGCCGAGCAGGTTCCGCTTCCAGGGCAGCGCGGCGCCGCCGCCCTTGCGCGTCACCTTCGGGACCGGGCAGCCGAAGTTCAGGTCGATGTGCGCGACGCCGTACTCGTCGCAGAGGATCTGCACCGCACGCCCGATGTAGAAGGGATCCACGCCGTACAGCTGCACGGACCGCACGGTCTCGCGGGCGTCGAACGTCAGCATGTCGAGCGACTTCTGGTCACCCTCGACGATGCCGCGGGACGTGATCATCTCGCAGACGTAGAGCCCGGCGCCCTGCTCGGCGCAGAGTCGCCGGTACGCCGCGTTCGTGATGCCCGCCATCGGCGCCAGCACCACCGGCGTCTCGATCGTGAGGTTGCCCAGCGCAAGCATGTCAGGCCTTCGCCACCAGCACGCGACCGTCACCGGAAACCTGTGCCTTGTAAGGCTGTACGGCGTTCCCGGTCGTCGTCACGTCGCAGGCGATCGGCTCGCCGGAATGCTTGACCACGGCAACATCATCCATTGTGCAGGTCACCTTCGCGGCGTCGGTGACGGTCCGCAGGACGGCGTCGACGACCTTCGCCTTGACGATCGCGACCGACTGCGAGGTGAACTTGTACGACGCGGAGTACTGCTTCGCGTCGACCGTCAGCGTGCCCTGGTAGGACTTCCCGGCGTACGTCACCGTGCAGGTCAGCTCGTGGTCGCCGGCGGTCTCGACCTTGTCGATGCCGGGGCACTTCACGGTCGTGGTGGCCGCCTTACCGGCCGCGACCTGGGCCTGCTTCGAGATCGCGAACGTGATCCGCTCGGCGAGCGGCGCGTCCTCGGCCGGCTCACCGGTGACCTTCGGCGTCGGCCACGGCTTGGACGGCGTCGGCAGCGCGGTGAGCGTCGGCGTCGACGCGGTCGGGATCGGGGCGCTGGACGGCGCTGTGCTGGACGACGGTGCCGAGGTGGCCGGCGAGGAACCGGCGTCCGGCTTGCTGTCCGAGCAGGACGACAGCGCGAACACGGCCACGGCGGACAGCCCGAACACGACCGCCCCGAAGCGAACCCGACCCCGCAGCAGCTTCATCGTCAGCAACCCACCAGGCGCTGGGCGAGGTAGCCGGTGACCTCGGTCAGGGCGACCCGCTCCTGCTTCATCGAGTCCCGCTCCCGGATCGTCACGGCCTGGTCGTCGAGGGTGTCGAAGTCGACGGTGATGCAGTACGGAGTACCGATCTCGTCCTGCCGGCGGTAGCGGCGGCCGATCGCGCCGGCGTCGTCGAAGTCGACGTTCCAGCTCTGCCGCAGCTCGGCCGCGAGATCGCGCGCCTTCGGCGACAGGTCCGCGTTGCGGGACAACGGCAGTACGGCGGCCTTGACCGGCGCGAGCCGCGGGTCGAAGCGCAGTACCGTCCGCTTGTCGACACCGCCCTTCGCGTTCGGGGCCTCGTCCTCGGTGTAGGCGTCGAGCAGGAACGCGAGCACGTTGCGGGTCAGGCCGGCCGCGGGCTCGATGACGTACGGCGTCCAGCGCTCGCCCTTCTCCTGGTCGAAGTACGACAGGTCGGCGCCGGAGTGCTTGGAGTGCGTGGTCAGGTCGAAGTCGGTGCGGTTCGCGATGCCCTCGAGCTCGTCGAACTCCTTGCCGCCGAAGTTGAACCGGTACTCGATGTCGACGGTGCGCTTCGAGTAGTGGCTCAGCTTCTCCTTCGGGTGCTCGTAGAACCGCAGGTTGTCCGCGCTCAGCCCGAGGCCGGTGTACCAGTCCCAGCGGGCCTTCAGCCAGTACTCGTGCCAGTCCTCGTCGGAGCCGGGCTCGACGAAGAACTCCATCTCCATCTGCTCGAACTCGCGGGTCCGGAAGATGAAGTTGCCGGGGGTGATCTCGTTGCGGAAGCTCTTGCCGACCTGGGCGATACCGAACGGCGGCTTCTTCCGCGCGGTGCCCATCACGTTCGCGAAGTTGATGAAGATGCCCTGCGCGGTCTCCGGGCGGAGGTAGTGCAGACCGTCGGCGGACTCGACCGGGCCGAGGTAGGTCTTCAGCAGGCCGTTGAACATCTTCGGCTCGGTGAAGGTGCCCTTGTTACCGCAGTTCGGGCAGGCGATCTCGGCCAGCTTGACCTCGTCGACGTCCTTGTTCTTACGGCGCGCGTAGTCCTCGCGGAGGTGGTCGTCGCGGAACCGCTTGTGGCAGGACTGGCACTCGGTCAGCGGGTCGACGAACTCGGCCAGGTGGCCGGAGGCCTCCCAGACCTGGGTCGGCAGGATCACCGAGGAGTCCAGGCCGACGATGTCGTCGCGACCGGTCACCATGCTCCGCCACCACTGGGTGCGGACGTTGTTCTTCAGCTCGACACCGAGCGGTCCGTAGTCCCACGCCGACTTGGTACCGCCGTAGATCTCGCCGCACGGGTACACGAAGCCTCTCCGCTTACTGAGGCTGACGACGGCATCGACGCTTTCCACGGGCACTTCGACTCCAGAACGGGCACAGTTGGGGTACGGAAGGGATCAGGCTATCGGTCCGGGGCGGCACCCATCGAATCCGTGCTAAGGAAGCAAGTCTTCGTAGGCAGACGGCTCGTCGAGCGCCTCCGACAACAACGGCACCGCCGTCATCTTCACCTCGAACGGCGACAATGCCCGACGGTAACTCCCGACGTTCTCGAACTCCAGCGTCAGCGCCAGCAACTCGGGGTCGTCCACGTTCCGCCCGGTCCGCGCGGCGACGAACCCCTTCTGCTGTCCCAGCACCTCGACCGCGGCCTGTAACCGCTCCCCGAACCCGGCCTGTTCGGACTCCGCCACCCGGAACCTGATCACCACGAACACCCGGCTCACCTTACGCGAGGCGCACAGCTCGCGATCAGCACTTCCCCCGCGCGGGGCCGCCGCCGCACAGTGGCGGTATGCCCGATCGTGTGGTCGGCCGGATCCGGGAGCTCAGCACCCTGACGGGCCTGCTGGCCGAGGTCGAGCGCGGCCACGGCCAGGGCGCGCTCCTGATCGGTGACGCCGGCATCGGGAAGTCGGCAACGGCGACGGCCTTCGCGGACACCGCCAGTGAGCGTGGGTACGCCGTCGCGTGGGGCCGGTGTCCCGAGATCGAGACCCTGCCGTACTGGCCGTGGCGCCAGGCGTTCCGTGCACTCGGCCTCTCGACCGCGCTGCCCGACGACCCTGGAACCAGCCGGACGGGTGTGTTCGCCACCGTGGCCGACCAGCTGGCCGCCGCCACCGCGGAGCGGCCTGTGGTGATCATCCTGGAGGACATCCATCTCGCCGACCGACCGGCGCTCGCACTGCTCCGCTTCGTGGTCGGTCTGCTGCCCGAGCTGCGCTGTCTGCTCCTAGTCACCAGCCGTGACAACGCAGTGGACGTCACTGAGTCAGCTGCCGAGGCTCTCCGCGCACTGCCGCCGTCCTTCGTCCGGCTGCCGCTTGCCGGCCTCGATCGGGCCGCCACCGGCCAGCTCGTCACGCAGGTGCTCGGCTCCGCGGAGTCCGACTACACCGACGCCGTACACACAAGGACCGGTGGCAACCCGTTCTTCGTCCAGGAACTCACCCGCTGGCACGCGGCGCGCGGTACGACGTCCTCCGAGATACCGACCGGCGTACGTCAGGTGCTGGAGCGCCGCCTCGCGCGTCTCCGCCAGCCGACGTACGACGTCCTCGCCACGGCCTCGGTGCTGGGCGAGGACCTGCCGCTCGACCTGCTCGCGGATGTCGAGGAGACGACGCCGACGGACCTGCTCGACGTACTCGAGGATGCGGTCGCGGCGCGGTTGGCCGAGGTCGAGGGCAATAGGGTGCGCCTCGCCCACTCGCTGGTTCGTGAGGTGGTGTACTCCGGCCTCGGTGTGCACCGCCGGTCAAAGCTGCATTACCGGGCCGCTGAGTTGCTGAGTGATCGGAAGGACGCTGACGCGGGGCAGGTCGCTGCGCACTATCGCAACGCAGTTGGCCAACCAGATGCGGCTGAGCGGTCTCGAGAGTTCGCACTGGTCGCCGCACGTGCTGCACAACGGCAGTCCGGCTACGAACAGGCAGTCCGGTTCTACAGATGGGCCGACCTCGACAATCCGGTCGTCCAACTGGAGTTGGGTGCAGCACAGGTGTTGGCCGGCGAGCTGGCGACCGGACGGGACACGCTGCGAGCCGTAGCTCGTGCAGCCGCCGCAGATGGTGATGCGGAGACCGTGGCGCGGGCAGTGCTCGCGATGGGCGGTGGTGTCGGCGGTTTCGAAGTAGATCTCAGCGATGGCGAGCAGACAGCGCTTCTGGCAGACGCCGTACCGCTGTTGCCGGACGGTGCGCTCAAGGCCGCGACGATTGCTCGTCTTGCGCTTGGCCTGAGTCCGACCGATCGCGGAGACAGGTTGCGACAGCTGGCCGACGAGGCGGTACGAATGGCTCGGTCGGCAGGTGATGTCCGGGCCGAGGTGGCTGCGTTGGCGGTGTGGTGCGATGTGTTCGCTGGGCCTGACCACGTGGCCGAGCGGGCTGTTGCGGCCGCGCGGATGTTGGCCATCGCCACTGGGGACTTGGCGTTGGTTCTCCTGGCCCGACGGCTTCTGGTGGTTGCTCTGCTGGAGCAGGGGCGGTTTGCCGAGGCCGACGTACACATTGCTGCCTTTGCTCGGGCGGTACTACCTCTGCGACTTCCGCTGTACAGCTGGCTGGTGCCTATCTGGCGAGGCATGCGGGCGTTGATGAGCGGTCGGCTGGACGAAGTGCAGTCATGCATCGCTCAGGCCACCGAGTTGGCCGAGGAAGCGGACAGCGTCAACGCACGACTCATGGTGTTCGCCTTGCGCACAGCGCATGCCGATGCCATCGGCACCGTCACAGAGCTGCGGTCGTACGTCGAGTCGGTGATGGCACCGTTCGCCGGTAATCCCATGGCCGACGGGCCGTCCGCCTACTACCTCGCCCGAGCCGGAGCGACGGAACAGGCTCGCAGCATCGTGCGGTACCGCGTGCATGACGGCCTGGACGCCATCTCGCGGGACGCAGAGTGGCTGGAGTCGTTGGCGTTCCTCGGTGAGGCAGCCGGAGTACTGGGCGAGGAGGAGGCCGCGCGGCTCGCGTACGACGCGCTGACGCCGTACGCCGGGCTCTGGGTGGTCGACGGAATCGGTGGCGCGTGTCTGGGCAGCGTGGAATTGTTCCTGGGACGACTGGCCGCGCAACTCGGCAAACCGGAGGCGCGGCAACTACTGGAGACTGCACTAGAAGCGCACCGGACGGTTGGCGCGGAGACTCTGGTTGCCAAGACCGAGAAGGCCCTTGCTGAGCTCGGCGTCACTCCTGTGCGTACGTCGACGGACACAGGTGAACTGCGACGGCTCGGAGCGAGCTGGGAAGTGATGTGGCGTGGCGTCACCGCACATGTCCCGGACTCCAAGGGCATTCGTGACCTGGCCACCCTGCTCGCGCGGCCGCGCACTCCGGTGAGTGTTCTCGACCTCTCAGGTCCGGGCCGGGTCCAGGATGCTGATCTGGGCCCAGTGCTCGACGACCAGGCGCGAACGGCGTACCGGAAGCGGCTGCGAGAGCTGGAGGACGACCTGGCCGACGCAGCGGCCGACAACGATCTGGGGCGCGTTGAGACGCTCAGCACCGAGAGGGACTTCCTGGCGCGGGAGTTGGCCGGTGCACTGGGGCTCGGCGGTCGAGCGCGCTCCGCCGGCGATCCGGTCGAACGCAGCCGAAAGGCGGTCTCGATGCGCATCGGGGTCGCGGTGAAGGCGATCGAGCGCGCCCATCCCGCACTGGGCCGGCATCTGCGCGTGTCGGTGCGCACCGGTCGCCAGTGCGTGTACGAGCCGGAGAACGACGTCACTTGGCATTGCCAGTCGTCAACTGGCGCCTGAGGGGTGAAGGCAATTCCAGCAAGGAGGGGCGAGATGACCACGACTGACATCAGCAAGGCCGACCCGGCGGCGGCCGAGGAACTTCTCGGGCGGTTGTTCGGTGCGGCGCTCGGTGCGGCCGAGCTGTTCACGACCTACCTCGGCCACGCGCACGGGATCTACGGTGCGATCGCCGAGAGCGGCCCGATCACGGCCGAAGAGCTTGCCAAGCGGACCGGGGTCGACCATCGGTACCTCGTCGAATGGCTGCAGTCACAGGCGATCAGCGGCCTACTGACGATCGACGGCCCGGAGGTCTGGACCGACCGGTTCGATCTGGCGCCAGGTGTGCGCGAGGCGCTGCTCGAACCCACGAGCCCGTTCTACGCGGGCGGTCTGGCGGCGATCGTGCCCGCGGTGGGCCGTGCGTTCCCGCAGCTCGTCGACGCGTTCCGGACCGGCGCCGGCGTGCCCTACACGGCGTACGGCGAGGAGGCAGTCGAGGCGCAGGAGGCGCTGAACCGGCCCGCCTACGTGAACTCACTGGTGGCCGAGTGGATCCCGAAGGTGGCCGGACTGCACGACCTGCTCAGCAAGGGCGCACGGGTCGCGGACCTGGGCACCGGAGCAGGCTGGTCGGCGATCGAACTCGCCAAGGCGTACCAGGCCGTGCGCGTGGACGGGTACGACAACGACGAGGACTCGATCAGCCGGGCGCGACGCAACGCAGCCGAACAGGGCGTCGCGGACCGGGTGGACTTCGAGGTCCGTGACATCACCGCGGTGACGGCCGACGGCACGCGGTACGACCTGGTGACGTTCTTCGAATGCCTGCACGACTTCGCACACCCGGTCGAGGCACTGGTCGCCGCACGCGCGGCACTCGCGCCAGGCGGGTCTGTGCTGGTGATGGACGAGCGCGCGGACGACGTACTCGCTGCACCCGGTGACGAAGTGCAGCGGTTCCTGGGCGCGGCCAGCGCCATCTGGTGTACGCCGCAAGGCCTGGTGGACCCCGACTCGGATGTCGTCGGCGCGATCATGCGACCGGACAAGCTCCGGCACCTGGCCGATCACGCTGGGTTCGGACAGGTCGACGTACTGCCGATCGAGCACCCGTTCTGGCGGTTCTACCGGCTAGTCCCCTGATGAGGCGGCACTGGGGACTCGTGACACCTGGAACAATGGGGTCATGAGTTCCCCCAGTGGTCAGCCGGTGAGTGCGTTGCGGCAGCGGCTCACCAAGGTGAGTTACCCGTACGTCGCGAAGCTGCATGCCGCGCCGAAGCTGACGCTGCCGGGGATCACCCTGCTGCTCGCGCTGGTCGGCGTGTTCGGTCCGGTGGCGGTGGCCGTGGTGGCGCTGCTGCTGCTCGCGCTGTTGCTCGGGTGGCTGGCGTTCCTGTCGTGGCCGGCGGTGACGACCGGTCCGCGGTTCCTGCGGATCTTCTCGATCGTTCTCATCCTGCTGTTCGCGGTCTCCCGGATCGCCAACGGCTGATCACGGCCTGCCGAGACTGTCGTACGCCGCCTCGACAGCGGCCTCGCGGAGTTCGGCGACCGGCTCGTGGTCGATCATCACGGCGCAGTCGGACAGACCGCCGAGCGCCACCATGCACCGCACCACGTCGGACAGTGACGGCTGCGTGCCGATGAGCAGCGCGGCGAGCGTGCCACGCCACTCGATGAACCGGTCCGCCAGGTTCAGCTCGTGCAGCACCGAGAGGTCGCGGATGGCGAGCTGGATCAGCCTGCGGTGCCGGTAGGCGAGATCGAAGTACGACCCGAGCAGCTCGCGTGCCTCGACCGGGGCGGCCGCCTGCTGCGCTGCGGCGTACGCCTCGAAGTCGGTGATCATCGGCTCGACGAGGCTGTTCAGCAGGTCCTCGCGGGACGCGAAGTGGTAGTACAGCGCCGGCTTCGTCACGCCGAGCCGGTCGGCGATGTCGCGCAGGCTGGTCTGCTGCATCCCGCGCTCGGCGAACAGCTCCAGCGCGGCCTGCTGGATCCGCGCCCGGGTGTCCCCGGTCCGTTGTCTCGGCATACCCGGAAGATTAACTGACCTTCCGGTAAGTAAGCCATTGACAACACAGCACTCGTTTACTTACCTTCCGATAAGTAAGCAAACGTCAGGGGATGTCATGAAGGTCCTGATCTCAGGCGCGAGCGTGGCCGGTCCGGTGCTCGCGTACTGGTTGCACCGCTACGGCTTCGAGCCGACGCTCGTCGAACGCACACCGGCCCTGCGGCACGGTCTCGGCGGTCATGCCGTCGACCTGTTCAGCTCGGCCGCCGATGTCACTCGCCGAATGGGCTGCTGGGACGCGATCGCCGCGGCCCGCACCGGGCTCGACGCGATGACCATCGAGCGCTTCGGCAGGCCACCCGTCGAGGTCGACCTCAGCCGGATGTACGCCGGGCTCTCCAGCCGGCACGTGGAGATCCTCCGCGGCGAACTGACCAGGATCCTGTACGACGCCACGCGCGGCACCGCCGAGTACGTGTTCGGCGACTCGATCGCGAACCTGCACGACGACGGGAGCGGCGTCGACGTCACGTTCGACTCCGGCACCGAGCGGCGTTTCGACCTGGTGATCGGCGCCGACGGCCTGCACTCGAACGTCCGCCGACTGTCCTTCGGACCCGAGGGACCGCTGCACCGGTCGCTCGGCGGCTACCTCGCGGTGTTCTCGCTGCCGGACGTCTTCGGCGTCGGCAGCCACACGCTCACGCACTTCTCGGTCGACAAGCTGGTCGGGATCTACGGCGTACACCAGACCGGTCAGGTCCGCGGCGGGTTCCTGTTCCGGGCGCCGGAGCTGCAGTACGACTACCGCGACAAGGAGGAGCAGAAAGCCCTTCTGGCCAAGGAGTTCCGCGACTACGGCTGGCGGGTACCTCAGCTGCTCGAGCACCTGGACGCGGCCGAGGACTTCTACTTCGACTCGATCGCGCAGATCACGCTGGACACCTGGCATCGCGGCCGGATCGGCCTGGTCGGTGACGCAGGCTACTGCCCCGGACCGGCGGTCGGCGGCGGTACGAGCCTGGCTGTCGTGGCGGCGTACATCCTGGCGGGTGAGCTGGCTGCGGCACGCAGCGATCTGCCGTCGGGGCTGCGCAACTACGAGCGGATCATCCGTCCAGCGGTCGACCGGAGCCGTCAGCTTGCCCCGAAGGTCATGAGGACGATCATCCCTGGCAGCCCGCTCGCACTCCGGGGGATGCCGTTCGCAGCGTCAACGCTGACAAAGCTCCCTACGCCCGTACAGCGCTTCATCTGGTCGCAGAACGCGGTAGGTAAGGCACTGAGCTCAGTCCAGCTGCCCGACTACTCCGACCTGACCAGAGTGGCCGCTTAGCGCACCTCCTCCAAGCCGAGCCCGGTCAGCCGATCACGCACCCACGCCAGCTCCTTGGCGACCCGTTTCGCCAAGCCCTGCTGGCTTTTGGGTGCACGCGGCCACGCATACACCTCTGACTCGAGGTGATGCGTCAGCGGATGGCCACCACCAACCAGTCTGGTCAAACAGTCATCCAGTACGCCGGTTGTCACGCTCAACGGATCTGGTGGCGCAGCGTGGGCCGGCAGGTGCGCATGCATCCGCCAAGCCGTGTGACCGGACAGATCGTTGGCCTGTGCAACGTCATCCACGCCAGGCCCACCCCACTCGCGCACCTGGCGGAGATACTTCGCTGACCCGAGCCGACCGAGCAGATAGCGGCCCGCGGCGTCGTACGGGTCCACGAGTGTCGGCGCGACAGCCAGCTGCGCCTTGACCACGTCCACACCTGCACGCCGCAACAACTCGAAAGACTCAGCCGGCTCCTCGAACTGCACTGCGAGATGACACGTGTCGAGTCCGACTCCGATGCGCGACGCCCCGCCGTACGGGCTGGTGTAGCGGTCGAGCCACGCCGCGGCCTGGCCAACCATCTCCAGCACGCAGCCCGGCTCGGTCTCGACGGCGATCCGGATCTTCCGGCCGGTCCTGGTCTCGGTCCGGGCGATGTGTTGCTCTACGCGGTCGAACGCCTCGCGCGCCGCCCGGTTGCGCGCCCTCGACCAGGGCACCCGCCAGGCGAGCGGCGTGGTCGAGATCGAGCCGTACGTCGCGTCGGACGGGAGCAGGTCCGCGAGGACGTCGATCAGGTCGAGGGTGTAGCGGAGCCGCTCGGGTTCGGTCCAGTCCGGGCAATAAAGCTTGCTGCCGACAACCTTCTCGGTGAAATTCGTGTGTGGCGTGCCGTTGAGTGTCACCACCTCCAGGCGGTTGCGGTGCAGCGACCGCCGCAGCTTGCTCAGCGACGCCGGCGAGTTCGCCAGCCGATCAGCGAGCCGGTGCGGGAACCACAGCCCGACCCCCAGCACGGGTACGCCGAGCGCGGACCGGACCGCACCGGCGCATCCGTCGAGCCCCGCGATCAGATCGTCCAGATCGGTGGCCGGATGGACCGTCGCGCAGTACCCGAGATGGACGGTCGAACCATCCTGATGACGAAACCTCATCAGCGCTCCTCACCCCGTGTAGCCACCGAAGGTAGTCATTGACGGACTCTCGGTGACCTATGAGCACTGTAAGGGGCGGAAGGGTTGATTTTCGCTTAGGGCGTGTCGGGTGCGGTTTAGGCCGCGTCGGGGGCGGCGACGAGGTCGCGGGAGCGGTCGGCGACCGCCATCGCGGCGAGCGCGGTGGTGAGCGGGACCGCCGCGATGATGCCGAGGCTGCCGACCAGGCCGCGGACGATCTCCATCGCGACCGCCTCGGTGGAGATCACCGACAGCACCGGCAGGTCCTGGATCGCGAACACGAGCAGCACCGGCATCGCCGCACCGGCGTACGCGAGCACCAGAGTGTTGACCACCGAGGCCACGTGGGTGCGGCCGATCCGCAGGCCCGCAGCGACGAGCTCACGCCGACTGGCCGCCGGATTCGCGGCGGACAGCTCCCAGACCGCGGCCGCCTGCGTGACCGTGACGTCGTCGAGCACACCGAGAGCGCCGATCACCATGCCGGCCACCAGCAGCCCGGTCAGGTCGAGATCAGGAGCGAACGACTTGGCCGCCGACGCCCCTTCGGCGGCGAGTCCGCTCAACTGCGACAGCTCAGTGAAAAACCAGCCGAGCAGCACCGTCAACCCGAGCGCGGCGATCGTGCCGGCCAACGCGATCGAGGACTCGGCATTGATCCCATGGGTCAGGAACACCGCGATCGTCATGATCACCGCGCCACCGACTACCGCCACGACCAGCGGATTCGACCCACTGAGGATGGCCGGCAGGATGAACTTGGTGAGCATCACCGCGGTCACGGCGAGCGCGATCAGCGCCGCGAAACCACGCCACCGGGACAGCGCGACGACGGCGATCGCGAACACCACCGCGATGATCAGCAGCGGCTTGGCCCGGTCGTGGTCGACGTACTGGTACTTCTGGTCCAGCGGCGCGCCGTCCTGGACGCCGAGCATCACCGTCTGACCGGTCTTGACCGGGATCGGGGTCTGGCCGGCCATCGGCACCTGGACCGGCACCACCTTGCCCTTGTCCGGCCCGTTGCGCAGCTTGACCGACGCGACGTCGCACTTGTCCTTCGGGTCCGGGCACGCCTTGATCCCGGTCACGTCACCACGGGCCGCACTCGTCTGGTACGACGTCACCTTCACCCCGTCGCCCGGCCAGAGCACGATCATCAGGACCACGGCCGCGACGATCAGCGGGGCAAGCACGGCGGCGACCACGATCCGGACCCGGCGGGCGACGACGGCGTCGGAGTTCACCACCGACGTGTCGACCACGTGGTCGCCGTGCCCATGACCGTGGCCGTGCCCGTGGCCCTGCGGAATATCGAGTTTCCGGGCGCGGTTGCCCTTACGGTCGGCGCGGCGGCGCCCGACGGTGCGGCTGGCCATCGTCAACTCCCTGTTTTGACAATCAGTTCCAATTAAATGAAAATGATTGTCATGAGATCTGGTCTTCGAGTCGTCCTCGCCGGCGCGACCGCCCTGGCCGCCGTCACCCTGGCTGGGTGCGGTGGCTCCACCGCCAACGGCTCCGGCAGCGGCAAACTCGACGTCGTCGCATCGTTCTACCCGCTCGAGTTCATCGCCCGCACAGTGGGGGGCGACGCGGTGAACGTGACCACTCTGACAGCCCCCGGCGTGGAGCCGCACGACCTGGAGCTGACCCCGAAGCAGGTCGGCTCGATCGCCGAGGCGAAGCTGGTCGTCTACGAGAAGAACCTGCAGCCCGCCGTCGACGAGGCCGTCGCGCAGAACGCGAAGGACGCCGGCTTCGACGTCGCCCCGGCCGCCAAGCTGGAGGCCACCGGTGCCGACTTCGAGGAGCACGAGGACGGCAACGCCGCCCCGGCCGCGCACAAGGACAACGCCCTCGACCCGCACTTCTGGCTCGACCCGGTGCGGTATGCCGATGTCGTCAAGGCCGTCGAGGAGAAGCTCGCGAGCGTCGACAGCGCGAACGCCGACGGGTACCACGCGCGGGCGAAGGCCCTGCTCGACCAGGTCGGCACGCTCGACACGGAGTTCAAGACCGGTCTGGCGCACTGCAAGCTGACGACGTTCGTGACCAGCCACGAGGCGTTCGCCTACCTCGCGAAGCGATACGGTCTGACGATGGTCGGGATCGCCGGGTTCACCCCGGACGCCGAGCCGACCCCGGCCCGGATCAAGGAGGTCCAGGACATCGTGAAGGCCCAGCACGTGACGACGATCTTCTACGAGGAGCTCGTCAGTCCGAAGGTGGCCGAGACGATCGCGAGCGACGTCGGCGTCAAGACCGCCGTCCTGAGCCCGATCGAGGGCCTGTCCGACGCGAACTCCAAGGAAACGTACCTGACTCTCATGCGGGAGAACCTGCAGGAGCTGAAGAAGGCGAACAGCTGCTCGTGACAGATAGCTCTGCCCAGGCCGTGGCCGTGGGCGCTGTCACCCGGGCCCACGGGGGGGGGGGCGTGGGGGGGGGGGTCTCTATGTGGGTGAGCCCCCGGGGGGGGGTGGGGCTGTGTGGG
>NZ_JBSHBJ010000036.1:31427-35997 GCF_053611945.1 Kribbella sp. NPDC054772
GCGGCTCACCCTGCGGGACCTCATCACGCCGAACTGCTCCACGTCCCAGATCGCTCGCCCCCGCCCGACCACGACGACCACCTCTCCCACCACTGGGGCGGTCGTCTCGTGCTTCGCGGGATCGATCTGGGGATCCGCCAGGGCGAGGTGCTGGCCGTGCTCGGTACCAACGGGTCCGGCAAGTCCACGCTGATCAAGACCATCGTCGGGCTGCTCCCCGCGGCCCGCGGCCAGGTCAAGCTGTTCGGCACCCCGGTCCCCCGGTTCCGCCAGTGGCGCCGGGTCGGGTATGTCCCGCAGCGCATCACCGCGGCCGGCGGCGTACCGGCGACCGTCTACGAAGTGGTCTCGTCCGGGCTGTTGTCGAAGCGGCGGCTGTTCACGCCGCTCGGCGCGGCCGGCAAGCAGGCGATCGAGGAGGCGCTCACGGTCGTCGACATGGCGGACCGGCGCAAGGACGCGGTCGCCGAGCTGTCCGGCGGGCAGCAGCAGCGGGTCCTGATCGCCCGCGCGCTGGTGTCCGATCCGGACCTGCTGATCCTCGACGAGCCGACGGCCGGGGTCGACCTGGCCAGTCAGCAGATCTTCGCCGATGCCATCCGCGAGCGGGTCGAGCGCGGCACCACCGTGGTCATGGTGAGCCACGACCTCGGCCCGATGGACGCACTGATCGACCGCTCGGTGGTGCTCCGCCGCGGCCGCATCGTGTACGACGGCCCGCCGCACGCCTCCCAGACGCACGCCCACGTCCACCACTCGCACACCGAAGAAGAAGGCGGGTGGCTCACCTCGTGACGATGTTCGAACTCGAGTTCATGCAGCGGGCGCTGATCGCCGGGCTGTTGACCGGGCTGTCTGCGCCGGCCATTGGGACGTATCTGGTGCAGCGGCGGCTGTCGTTGATGGGTGATGGCATCGGCCACATCGCGATCACCGGTGTCGCGCTCGGTCTGCTCACCGGGGCCGCCCCAGTGCTGACCGCCGTCATCGTGTCGATTGCCGGTGCGACCGCGATCGAGCTGGTCCGGGCCCGTGGGAAGGCCACTGGTGACGTAGCGCTCGCTCTGCTCTTCTACGGCGGCATCGCGGGCGGCGTACTGCTCATCGGTCTGGCTGGTCAGGGTGCAGCCACTCTGAACACCTATCTGTTCGGTTCACTCACCACGGTCTCGCAAAGCGACCTGTACGTCGTCGTTGGCCTAGCTGTCGCCGTACTGGTCGTTGCGATCGGTCTGGGCCCCCAGCTGTTCGCGGTGTGCCAGGACGAGGAGTTCGCCCGTACGACGGGACTCCGCGTCCAGCTGCTCAACCTGGTCATCGCCGTGATGGCCGCAGTCACCGTCACCGTGGCGATGCGGACTGTCGGTTTGCTGCTGGTCAGTGCGCTGATGGTCGTGCCGGTGGCGACGGCGCAGCAGATCACCCGGTCGTTCCGCAGCACGTTCGTCACCGCGTGCATCATCGGCGTGGTCGCCTGCCTCGCGGGCATCATCACGTCGTACAACGCGAACGTGGCGCCGGGCGCGACCATCGTCGTACTGGCGCTGGCCGGGTTCGTCGTGGCGGCCACGGTCGGGACGTTGCTGCGCCGGCGGTCCGGTCGGGCCCGACCGCTCGCGGACGAGGAGCCGGAGGTCGGCGTGCCCGCGCCGGAGCCGCATGTGGTGAGCGCCGGACACCCGCACGCGCACAACAAGGCTTGCGGTCACCAGAAGGTCGAACACGGCGATCACGTCGACTACGTCCACGACGGCCACCTGCACGCGGCACACGGGGATCACTGGGATGAGCACTGAGTTGGAGAGCTCTGCGAGAATTGGGCGCGGTGAAAAGATGACAGGAGGAACGGTGGCTATCGGAACACGCTCGACCCGTCAGCGCGCGGCGGTCGCGCACGCGCTCGACAAGATCGACGACTTCCGGACCGCCCAGGAGATCCACCAGGAGCTCCGGTCCGCCGGTGAGGCCGTCGGCCTGACCACCGTCTACCGCACCCTGCAGGCGCTCGCGGACTCCCGCGAGGTCGACGTCCTGCGCACCGCCGACGGCGAAACGGCGTACCGGCGGTGCTCGCAGGGGCATCACCACCACCTGGTCTGCCGGATCTGCGGCCGCACCGTCGAGGTCGAGGGCCCGGCCGTGGAGCGCTGGGCCGACAAGGTCGCCGCCGAGCACGGCTTCGCCGACATCAGCCACACCCTGGAAATCTTCGGGACGTGCGCAGAGTGCCAGAAAGCCTCGTGACCTAGCTCACCTTTGCCTTTGAGCGCGCTCTAAGGCGTACGGTCGGTGACATGAACGCGACCGACCTGCTCACCGCCCCGGACCGCCGCGCTGCCATCGCGGCCCACCACCCGGAGCTGGAGCCGATCGACCCCGATCTGCTCTGCCTGCTCGAGCTGCCCGAGGACCTCCCCGAGCGGCTGTCGATCGCCGAGGCCGCCGAGCTCACCGGCCTCACCGCCCACACCCTGCGGTACTACGAGCGCATCGGCCTGCTCGACGTACGCCGGGACGCCGCGGGGTACCGCAGCTACGACCAGCGGGCGATGGCGCGGATCGTGTTCATCAGCAGGCTGCGTGCCTCCGGGATGCCGATCGGCACGATCAGCCACTACCTGGAGCTGGTCCTCGCGGGCGACCACACCGCACCCGAGCGACTCACCCTGATGCAGGAGCACCGCGCACGGATCCAGCAGCAGCTGCGCGAACTGCAACTCGCCCTGGCGGTGACCGACTACAAGATCACCGTGTACGGCGGCACTGCCACTCCATAACGACCCGCCTCTGCTGCCGGCCGTGCACGCGGTCGGTGGGCGGAGCCATGCCTAGAACTGGGAGATTCTGATGAAACTGGGTAGCCAAGGCGCCGAGGTCAGCCGGCTCGGACTCGGCTGTATGGGAATGAGCTTCGCGTACGGCGAGGCCGACGACAACGAGTCGGTCGCGACCCTGCACCGCGCGCTCGACCTCGGCATCACGTTCCTCGACACCGCCGACATGTACGGGTTCGGTGCCAACGAGGAACTGGTCGGCCGCACCATCGCCGACCGCCGCGACGACGTGTTCCTGGCGACGAAGTTCGGCATCACCGGCGATCCGCGACAGTCGCAGGAGCGCGGTGTGAACGGTACGCCGGAGTACGTCCGGTCCGCGATCGACGCGTCCCTCGGACGGCTCGGCGTCGACCACGTGGACCTGTACTACCAGCACCGGATGGATCCCGACGTACCCGTCGAGGAGACGGTCGGCGCGATGGCGGAGCTGGTGGCGGCCGGGAAGGTGAAGTACCTCGGGCTGTCCGAGGCGTCGGCGGAGACGATCCGGCGGGCGCACGCCGTACACCCGATCACCGCTGTGCAGTCCGAATGGTCGCTGTTCAGCCGGGACATCGAGGAGTCGGTGCTGCCGACCTGCCGCGAGCTCGGTATCGGGATCGTGCCGTACTCGCCGCTCGGTCGCGGGATGCTCACCGGAGCGCTGCCGACCGATCTCGCGGCCGACGACTTCCGCCGTACCCTGCCCCGCTTCTCCGGCGACAACCTGGACGCGAACCTGGCCCTGGTCGAAGAGATCCGAGCGGTGGCCGGCCGGTACGACGCGACGCCCGGGCAGGTCGCGATCGCCTGGGTGATTGCGCAGGGCAACGACGTGGTACCGATCCCGGGAACGAAGCGGCGCAAGTACCTCGAGGAGAACTTCGGGGCGCTGTCGATCGAGCTGTCGCCGGAGGACCTGGCCGGGCTGGCCCAGCTGACGCCGGTCGGCACCCGGTACCCCGACATGAGCTGGGTCGTCGGACAGACCGCCGAGCAGGGTTGATAAACTGACCGTAGTAAGCCTTCCACCGGACTCTTCCGGCGGGAGGCTTTTCTGCGTTCTGATTCCGTCTGAGGAGAACCATGTCCGATCTCGTGGTACGCCGTGTCCAGCCGTCCGACCGACCGGCGATGGAGCGGTTGTGGTTGATGTTCCGCCACGACCTGTCCGAGTTCCAGGGGCAGCTGCCGCGCCCGGACGGCAGCTACCGCGGCGAGTGGCTGGAGAACGTCCTGACCGGGGATCCGGAGTGGGCCGGGTACCTGTTCTCGCTCGGCGAGAACCCGGTCGGTTTCTGCTTCATGCGCGCGTTGCAGCAGCCGGTGCACGTACTCAACGCCTTCTTCATGGTCCGTCCGGTACGCCGCGGCGGGCTCGGACTCCGAGCGGTCCAGGAGGTGCTGTCGCATCACCCCGGGCCGTGCGATGTCGCGTTCCAGGGGAACAACGAGAAGGCAGTCCGGTTCTGGCAGCGCGTCGCGACCGAGGTGTCGGGTGACGTGTGGACCCAGCAGGCCCGGCCGATCGCCAGCAAGCCTGACGCGACGCCGGACCTGTGGATCTCATTCCACGTGTAGCGGCAGCCCGAAGTAGCCGAACAGGCTCTGGTCGAAGAACGTGATGTTGTGCGTGATGCCGGCCTTGCCGACGGCGAACACCTGAAGGCTGTGGGCGCGGTACACCCCGTCGTGGGGGGGGGGGGGGGGCCCCCCGGCCCGCGCGGCCCGGGGCCCCCGGGGAGACGAAAACC
>NZ_JBSHBJ010000036.1:36007-84107 GCF_053611945.1 Kribbella sp. NPDC054772
GGGGCTGCCGGCGGGCGCGGCCGCCGCGATGTGGTGTGGGGGGGCCCCCTCCCCCCGGGGGGGGGCGCGCGCCCCCCCCCCCCCCCCGGGCGGGCTGGTCGTTCGCCCCGGTGACGAGCATTCGCCAGGCCGGGCCGCGCATCGCGTAGACGCGCTCCATGAAGTCGCCGTACGTGTCGCGACCGACGAGCCACAGCGGGGCCGGCGGCATCTCCAGCACCACCTGCTCGGCCAGTAGCCGCTTGAGCCCGTCGACGTCGGCCGCCTCGAACGCGCGCACGTAGTCGTCGATCACCTGCCGGATCTCGCGATCGGTCGGCTCATCGACGTCGTCCTCGGTGATCCCGATCTCCGCCAGCCGCGCCCGGGCGCGCTGCAACGCGCTGTTGACCGAGGCCGGCGTGGTCTCCAACGCCTCGGCGACGTCGGCCGCGGGCCAGTCCAGCACGTCACGCAGTACCAGCACCGCCCGCTGCCGGGCCGGCAGGTACTGCATCGCCGCGACCAGCGCGAGCCGGAGACTCCCCCGCTCCGCGAGCGCGACCGCCGGGTCGTCCTTGGTCGGGAACGGCTGCAACCACGGCACGTCCAGCGCCGGTTCGATCGCCGCGTACGCGTCGTCGGCCGCCCCCACCAGCCCGGACGGGAGCGCTCGGCGGGCCCGCCCCTTCATCGCGGTCAGGCACGCGTTGGTCGCGATCCGGTACAACCAGGTCCGCAGCGAGGCCCGCTCCGCGTCGTACGTGTCGATCGCCCGCCAGGCCCGGAGCAGCGTCTCCTGGACCAGGTCTTCCGCATCGTGCACGGACCCGAGCATCCGGTAGCAGTGCGCCAGCAGCTCCCGCCGGTACGGCGCGACTCGCTGCTCGAACTCGTCCCGGTCCGTCACGTCACCCCTCCACGCGTCCACGCAGGTATGTACCGCGCGGACGCCCCCGATTAATCGCTGCGGTCAGAAAACGACCACAGAACGCAGTACGTCGCCGTGGTGCATCTTCTCGAAGGCGGCCTCGACCCCGTCCAGCGCGATGGTTTCGGAGACGAAACGGTCCAGCGGCAGGCGGCCCTGGAGGTGCAGGTCAACGAGCATCGGGAAATCCCGGGTCGGCAGGCAGTCGCCGTACCAGCTGGACTTGAGCGAGCCGCCGCGACCGAAGAAGTCGAGCAGCGGCATGTCGAGGCGCATGTCGGGCGTGGGTACGCCGACGAGCACCACGGTCCCGGCCAGGTCGCGGGCGTAGAACGCCTGCTTCCAGGTCTCCGGCCGGCCGACCGCGTCGATCACGACATCGGCACCGAACCCGCCGGTGAGTTCCTGCACCGCCTCCACCACGCCATCGTGGTCGAGCCCCTTCGAGTTGATCGTGTGCGTCGCACCGAGCTCGGTCGCGGTCGCCAGCTTGCGCTCGTCGAGATCGATCGCGATCACCTTCGCCGCACCCGCCAACCGGGCACCGACGAGAGCCGCCGTACCGACTCCGCCGCATCCGATCACCGCGACGGTGTCCCCGCGTCCGACGTTCCCGGTGTTGATCGCGGCACCGAGACCGGCCATCACGCCACAGCCGAGCAGGCCCGCGACCTCGGGCTTCGCCGCCGGGTCCACCCTCGTGCACTGCCCGGCCGCGACCAGGGTCTTCTCCGCGAACGCCCCGATCCCGAGCGCCGGGCTCAGCTCGGTCCCGTCCGCGAGCGTCATCTTCTGCTTCGCGTTGTGCGTGTTGAAGCAGTACCACGGCCGCCCGCGCAGGCAGGCGCGGCAGTTCCCGCAGACCGCCCGCCAGTTCAGTACGACGAAGTCGCCCGGGGCAACGTCCGTGACGCCCTCACCCACCGACTCCACCACACCGGCCGCCTCGTGCCCGAGCAGAAACGGGAACTCGTCGTTGATCCCGCCCTCTCGGTAGTGCAAGTCCGTATGACAGACCCCACAGGCCTGCACCTGCACGACCGCCTCGCCGGGACCCGGGTCCGGGATCGTGATCTGCTCGATCGTCACCGGCGCACCCTTGCTCGCCGCCACCACACCACGCACAGTCTGAGCCATCCCCCGAACCTAGCCGCCGCACCCCGCCCGCGTCAGCCCCCTTCGGCGTGTACGCAACAACGGGACGTAGTCGTCTACGCATACCGCTCCCCACGCCTGGCCCCCACTCCAAACCCTCCGGTGGACACCACCACTACCCGTTCTTCGGTACGCCGCTGTCCACCGGTCGGGGGACAACCAGTCATCCGGCCGGTGCTCCCCGCGCACCCCGCCCGGACGGGAAGGTTGAGGCATGGAGAACAACGCAGTGCGGGTGCGCGGCCTGGTCAAGCGGTACCCCGACAAGGTCGCGGTCGACGGCGTCGACCTGGACATCCACCGGGGCGAGGTGTTCGCCCTGCTCGGCCCGAACGGGGCCGGTAAGACGACGACCACGGAGATTCTGGAGGGGTATCGCCGGGCCGACGAGGGTGAGATCAGCGTGCTGGGCAGCGACCCGGCACGCGGCGACCGGATCTGGCGGTCCCGGATCGGGATCGTCGCGCAGACCACCCGTGACGAGGCGGTGCTGTCGGTAGCCGAGATGGTGACGCACTTCGCCGGCTACTACCCGAACCCCCGCGACCCGGAGCAGGTGATCGCCGCGGTCGGGCTCGAGGAGAAGCGCAAGACCCGGATCCGCACCCTGTCCGGCGGTCAGCGGCGCCGGCTCGACGTCGCGCTCGGCGTGATCGGCAACCCGGAGCTGCTGTTCCTGGACGAGCCGACGACCGGGTTCGACCCGGAGGCGCGCCGCCAGTTCTGGACCCTGATCGAGGAGCTCCGCACCGAGGGCACCACGGTCCTGCTCACCACCCACTACCTCGACGAGGCCGAGCACCTGGCCGACCGGGTCGGCGTGATCGCCGACGGCCGGATGGTCGAGGTCGCGACCCCCGAGACCCTCGGCGGCCGCGGCGCCCGCACCGCGCGAGTCTCCTGGCTGGCCGCCGACGGGATGCGCGAGCTGCGCACCGACCGGCCGAGCGCCGAGGTCGCCCGGCTGCTGGCCGAGTACGGCGGCGAGGTCCCCGAACTGCAGGTCCGGCGGCCGAGCCTGGAAGACATCTACCTGGAACTCATCGGGTCGGCCACCGCCGCTCCGGAACTGGAAGGAGCCGCTCGATGAGCGCCGTACTGCCCTCACCGCTGAAGGTCGGTCTGTCCCGGGCCGGGATCGAGGTCAAGGAGTTCTTCCGGGAACGCGAGCAGCTGATCTTCACGTTCTTCTTCCCGATCATCTTCCTCGGCATCTTCTCGGCCGTGTTCAGCGGCACCGACTTCTCCGGCGGCGTCACCGCCGCCACCTACTTCACCCCCGGAATGATTGCCTCCGGCATCTTCCTGACCAGCTTCCAGTCGCTGGCCATCGCGATCGCCATCGAGCGCGACCAGGACGTGCTGAAGCGGCTCCGCGGTACGCCGATGTCGCCGCAGTCGTACTTCATCGGCAAGATCGGCATGGTCCTGGTCACCTCGGTCCTGCAGTTCACGCTGCTGCTCGCGATCGCCGGCCTGCTGCTCGGCGTCGACATCCCGTCCACGCCGCAGCGGTGGCTGAACTTCCTCTGGATCTTCATCCTCGGTACGGCGTCCGGCTCGGTCCTGGGCATCGCCTTCTCGGTCGTCCCGAAGTCCGGCCGCGCCGCGTCGGCCGTGGTCACCCCGGTCGTCCTGCTGCTCCAGTTCATCTCCGGCGTGTACTTCGTCTACAGCAGCCTCCCGAGCTGGATGCAGACCGTGGCCTCGTTCTTCCCCCTGAAGTGGCTCGCCCAGGGCATGCGCTCCGTCTTCCTGCCCGACGGGTTCCAGGTGAACGAGCCGGGTGGGTCGTGGCAGCTCGGCACCGGCGCGATCGTGCTGTCGATCTGGCTGATCGTCGGCCTGTTCCTCGCCCAGCGGGTGTTCCGCTGGACCCGCCGGGACGCGGGCTGATGAACGGCCTCACCGGTACGACGTCGGACCTTCCGGACCGGCGTCGTACCGAGCTGTCCCGGGCGCCGGCCTGGACCGGACCTCGGGTGTGGATCCTGGTGTGGAGGAAGATGGGATCCGTGCAGAGTTCTCACGGTAGCGCCGGGCAGCCGGTCTGGACCCGGGCGTTGGTCGGGTGGCACATCGTGTTCTGGGTGCTCCTCGGGATGACGCTGGCGCTGTCGTTCCTCGGGCACCTCGACGCGCTGCGGCAGTCGGTGTTCGCCGGTACGGTCGTCGTGCTCGCGGCGGCATACCAGTTCCTCGGACTGCCCGCGATCCGGTCCCGGCGCGCGCTCCCGTCGTACACCTATCGGCTGGTGCTGATCGCCTGCCTGATGGTGCTGATCGGGATCTATCCGCAGTCGGTGTTCCTGATGTTCATCGCGTCGGCGCAGATCTGGCTACTGTGCGAGGACGTCCGCGAAGGGATCGCGCTCAGCCTGCTGCTGGTGCTCGGCGTCGGTACGGCGCAGCTCTGGAGCGCGGGATGGGGCTGGGACGCGTTCTGGAGCATCCTCCCGTGGATGCTGGTCAGCCTCGTGGTCAGTCTGCTGTTCGGGATCTGGATCGAGAAGGTGATCACGCAGAGTCAGCAGCGCGCCGAGCTGATCGACCAGCTCGAGTCCGCGCGGGACGAGCTCGCCGAAGCGCACCACAGCGCCGGCGTGATGGCCGAGCGGGAGCGGATGGCGCGGGAGATCCACGACACGCTCGCGCAGGGGATGACGAGCATCGTGATGCTGGCCCAGGCGGCGTCGGCCGAGCTCTCGCGCGGCGGCACTCCGGGCGCCGCGGCCCGGCTCGCCGCGATCGAGGACACCGCGCGGGAGAACCTCGCGGAGGCGCGGGCGCTGGTCGCCGCGTTCACCCCGGTGGCGTTGTCCGAGGCAACCTTGACCGAGGTACTGCGCCGGCAGGCGGAACGTTTCGCGGCCGAGACCGGGGTCGACGTACAGGTCGAGCTGGACCTTCCGGACGAGGAGGTCGCGGCGCTGCCGCAGGCTCAGCAGGTCGTGCTGCTACGGTCCGCGCAGGAAGCATTGGCGAATGTCCGCAAGCACGCCGCGGCGACGCAGGTACTGATCACACTCGGGTTGTCGGACAGCGGGGTGTGGATCGAGATCCGCGACGACGGGTCCGGGTTCATGCCAGGGTCGGTGTCCGGCGGGTTCGGGTTGAACGCGATGCGTGGGCGGGTCGAGGAATCCGGTGGCTCGGTCGAGGTCGAGAGCGCGCCGGGACGTGGTACGCGGGTGCAGGTGCTGATCCCGGCTGTGCAGGAGGGCGCGTGATTCGGGTTCTGGTGGTCGACGACCATCCGGTGGTGCGGTCCGGGCTGACCGGGATGTTGTCGGTGACCGACGACATCTCCGTGGTCGGTGAGGCCGGCGACGGGGCGGAAGCCCTGGCAGTGGTGGAGTCGACCAAGCCGGACGTCGTACTGATGGATCTGCGGATGCCGCGCATGGACGGTGTCGCGGCGACCGGGGCGATCGTGTCCGGCTATCCGTCGACGCGGGTGCTCGTGCTGACGACGTACGACACCGACACGGACATCCTGCACGCGGTCGAGGCAGGCGCTGCCGGGTACCTGTTGAAGGACACGCCACACGCCGAGCTGCTGAACGGGATCCGGGCCGCCGCTCGTGGTGAGACCGTTCTCGCTCCGCCAGTCGCGGCACGGTTGATGTCTCGCCTGCGTACGCCGGCTCCGCCTCCCGCGGCGCAGCCTTCGCCGCGGGAACTCGAAGTACTGGCTGCTGTGGCTCGCGGACTCAGCAACGCGGAGATCGGGCGGGAGCTGTTCATCGGCGAGGCCACGGTCAAGACCCACTTGCAGCGCCTGTTCGCCAAGCTCGACGTCGACGACCGCACCCGCGCCGTCACCGTCGCGATCGAACGCGGCCTCCTGCCTTCACCGGGACGCCGAGGCTAGAGCTGTACGCCGGGGCTCTGCGACTGTCCGTCCGGCCGGTTGCGCACCTCGGGCTGGGCGCTTCCGGGCGCGTGCTGCGCCGACGTAGGCGTGGGGTTCGCCGCGGCCTCAGCGGTCTTCGCCAGGTTCCGCGCGTCGTTGGCCGTATTGACCGCGAACTGCACCGAGGTCCGAGCTGCGGCCATGCGCGGTCGCAGCCGGTCCCGCATCTCTTGCCGAGCCGCCGGGTTCGCTGCAACTGCATCGACGGCCCGCTCGGTGTCCGTCACCAGTCGCTCGACGCTCTCGACGTTGTTCTTCAGCTCGCCGTACTCCGGGATCTCGCGGAGCGCATCGACGTGTCCGAGCGCGTCGCGGAGCTGTCGCCCGCTGCCCATGAGCTGCTCTCGCACTTCGAACAGTTCCTGGCGCGGAGGCGGCGAGTCCGCATCGAGCAGGCGCTCCGCCCGCCCGAGCTCCATCCTCGTGTTGTGCATCGCCTGCGCGACCCTGTCGGTGCGGCCGGCGATGTCGCGCACGTCGAGCGTCAACGCTGGGCCCAGCGACCGGTCGTCGGCCATTCGGGTTCGCCCGGCTGGTCGTCCTGCGCCGCGGGCGTGTGCTGCGTCGCGGGCGTGTGCTGCGTCGCGGGCGCGTCCTGCGTCGCGGGCGCGTCCTGTGGAACGGCTGGCGGCCATTCGGGGCTGGCCGGCTGAGCTTCCTGGGGAGCGGGCGCCGGCTGTTCGCCGGTCGCCGTACGCTCATCGGGTGCCGGAGCCTCGTCCGCTTCCAGCCGGGCGCGCATCGTCTCCGCCATCTGCTGCACTTCCTCCCGCACAGCGAGCAGCTCCCGCTCGGCAACCTCGCTCGGCGTCTCGTTCATCGCCTGCTCCGGCACGCTTCTACTCCTGTCGTCGCGGTGTTCCTCCAACGACCGTAGACGCGACCAGGTCCTCCCCCGTTCCGCAGTGGTTGCCCGCGGCCCGGTCATCCCTCGCTCAGGACCTCGTTTGGTACCGCTCCGCCGTACCTGCGGTCACGCTGCGCATACATTTCGACGGCTCGCCACAGATCGCGGCGGTCGAAGTCCGGCCAGAGTGTGTCGAGGAACACCATCTCGGCGTACGCGAGTTGCCACACCAGGAAGTTGCTCGTCCGCTGCTCCCCCGACGACCGGACGAACAGGTCCACCTCGGGGATGTCCGGCGCGTACAGGTGCCGCGCGATCGTCTGCTCGGAGATCCGGTCCGGTTTGATCTTGCCCTCGGCAACCTCCCGCGCGATCGACCGCATCGCGTCCGCGATCTCCGCGCGGCCGCCGTAGTTCACACAGAACTGCAGCGTGATGGTGTCGTTGTCCTTGGTCCGCTCCTGCGCGTACTCGAGCTCGTCGATCACGCTCTTCCACAACCGCGGCCGGCGCCCCGACCACACCACCCGCACCCCCATCGCGTCCAGCTCGTCGCGGCGCCGGTGGATCACCTCCCGGTTGAACCCCATCAGGAACCGGACCTCCTCCGGCGACCGGGCCCAGTTCTCGGTCGAGAACGCGTACGCCGAGATGTACTTCACCCCGATCTCGATCCCGCCCTTGATCACGTCCAGCAGCGCCGCTTCCCCTGCCCTGTGCCCCTCGGTCCGCGCCAGCCCGCGCTGCTTGGCCCACCGCCCGTTCCCGTCCATCACGATCGCCACATGCCGCGGCACCAACTCCGCCGGCACCAGCGGCGCCCGAGCCCCCGAAGGATGCGCCTCCGGCGCCACCACGACCTTCCGCTCCCCCCGAGCCCCCACCAACCCACGACCCCGACGACGACCAATAGGCGACATACCCGCAGTCTCCCACCCACCCCGAACCCCCACTGCAGCAACCTGCAACCTGTGGATAACCCGCCCCGCCAACACCCTCCGTATGCAACCCTTACACCAACAGCACCCAAGATCGGAGCCCCCTCCCATGCGCCGCCGACCCCTAGCCACCGCCGCAGCCACGCTCAGCGCCCTCACCGCCCTGACCGCCTGCAACGGCTCCCCAGAGGCCGGCCAACCCAACACCACCCCACCCACGACGTCGGCGACCCCCACCCCAACCCCAACCGCCCCCTCGACCCCCACCTGGACCCCCGAGGAACAAGCAGCGATCACGGCTGCAAAGACTCAATACTCGGTCGCCCGGGCGGCCATCGACGCTGCCCTCGCCGCGCCGACAAAGGCCGACCGGAACAAGCTCGAGAAGGCAGGCAACGGTGGCGAGTGGATTACGTCCGTCCTCGAGGATGTGATCAACTTCCAGAACTACGGCTGGTACGAATCAGGACGCACCAAGGTCACGACCGCTCAGGTCTCGTCCGTCAATCTCAAGCTTCAGCAGCCTGAGGTCCGCCTGACGAACTGCATCGACAGTTCGGCGATCATCATCCGTTTCCAGAAGGACGGCAAGCCGGTTCCGATGGGCCCCGGAACCAGCAAGCGCCAGAAGGTCTCCTCTCGCGTTGTGTTCGCCCCGCCGGCAGCCGGCGGCGGCAAACGCTGGTGGCTGATTGCGGAGAAGGAGCTCGGCACGTGTTAGCCCGCCTATATCGGCTCGGGCTCGCGCTGGCGATCGCCGCCGTGGTCATCGCCCAACCACAGCTAGCCAACGCAGAGGGAAAGCGCCCGCCGAAGCCAGGCCCTGACTACGTCTGGGCGTGCGTGAAGGCCACGCACACTTGTGGATGGGTCCTGAAGAAATACGTCCACAAGCCAGGCACGGAACAGAAGCCTGGCTCCAAACCCACCAAGAAGCCGGTACAGGCAGTCAAACCGGCGTGCGAATACGGTGGTGCGGCACAGGCATGTACCTCGGTCCTCGGCAATTGGTCCAACGGTCAGCAGTGCTACATGCGGCGCGAGGTCCCACAGCCGCCGTTCACCGATCCTCGCTGGCAGGGGCACACGGATGGCAGCATCTGGGCCTGCCTGCGTGAGCAAGGGTACGACGAGGGCAAGCACATCGTGACGAAATGGGTCTGGCTGCCAGGCACACCGGACACTGTTGTTGTAGATCCATTGACCCTCGTTTACCAGGCAATCGCCACCATGCAACTCGCACCCCCGCTGATCAAGACGGCTCCTGGAGCCGGACAAATCGGCCTCGTGAACATGCCTGTGTGGATGTGGGTTGCCAAGACTGAGAACACGTGGGGTCCGATCGTGCGGAGTGCCAGCGTGCCGGGTCTGTCGGTCACGGCAACGGCGCAGGTCAAGGCGATCGACTGGACCATGGGTGACGGTAAGACGGTGCGCTGCGAAGGCCCCGGGACGCCGTACGACAAGTCGATGGGTGTGAAAGGCTCGCCTACTTGCGGTCATCAATACGCGAAGACCTCGAGCAAACTGCCGAAGTGCAAGTACCCGGTGACGGCGACCGCGCAGTGGGACATCACCTGGCAGAGCACCTTGGGCGATACCGGTCAGATTTCCATGACGCAGAACGCTGCAACGCAACTGCGGATCGGCGAGGCGGTACCGGTGCTCGTTGATCCGAACGGCGGCGATGCTGTCGCTCCGGCCAAGTCCGGATGCTGACGGGGATGTTCGCCTCGACCACTTGAATTGTTCTCTCGTATTCGCGTCTCGGCCGTACTGGCGATAGACGTCGATCGGGTCTGGCCAACTGCAATCAGGCACGCCACCAGTGCTCAAGATCGGAGCTTTGCGAGATGGCCTGCAGGCTGCTCCGGAGTGTCGGCGCGACGCTTGGTCTTCTTGCTTTGTTGACCGCCTGCGGTGGATCTCCCGAGGCCGGCGGCCCTGACGCAGCGAAGCGGACCTCCGGCGGCCCGACACCAACTCCGAGCGCGCGGTCTGCTCCGATCTGGACCCCCGAGCAGCAGGCAGCTATCACCGCCGCGAAGACGCGGTACGTCGATGCGCTCGCCGCGATCGACGGGGTCATGACTGATCCGACGGCGCCAAGTCGCGCTCCACTCGAGGCGGCTGGTCTGAGTGACCAGCGGATGATCGACGCGATCGGAGATGTCCGTACTCTTCGCGACAGCGGCTGGTATCGAGCAGGCAAGACTCAGTTCGGCGCAAGGTCGAGTCGCGTCTCGTGTTCGCGGCTCCCAGAGACGGCAAGCAGGAGATGTGCATCCTCGTGTCTGACGAGGACCGCGGACCGTGCTGAGTCGTTGACGGAATCGGTGGCCGCCCGACGGGTGTGTTCGACGTGCGGTTGATTGGTTACTGGCGTTCGTTGGGGTCGCGCTTGTGGCTCGGGGCGTGGTTGCGGGCGGCGGGGGCCGTGGAAGTGGCGGAGGCCTGGGTCGGAGTGGTGCCTGGCTTGGCGAGGCCGTCGGTGGTGATGCGAAGGGCGTGCTCGGTGTCTTGGCGGGCCTCGTGGCCGGGGAGGCGTTCGATGCATTCGGACAGGGCCTGGCGGACGGGTTCGGGGCCGACACCGAAGGCTTCGGCCATCACCTCGTTCTGGCGGTCGGCGATCCGGGTCCAGTTGATGCGGTAGCCGGCGGCTTCCGCGGCCTGGTCGAGGAAGATGCGCTGCGTGCGACCGTTGCCCTCGACAAAGGGGTGGAGCATGTTCACACCGGAGTACGTTCTCGCCAGCACGTCGACAACTTCCGCGGTCGGCCGGTCACGAAGGTCGGCCGGGTCGCCGAGCTGCGAGAAGACCATCGGTGCCAGGCGCTCGATGTCCTCCGGCTTGACGAATTCGTGCCCTGGCGCGTCGGGGTCCTCGGACGGCCGGACCAGCTCCGTGACGCGAAGGTCACCTGCCCAGTCGTAGACGTCCTGGAACAGGTGCCGGTGGATCGCCCGGAGGTGCTCGAGGTCGAACGTCCTCGGGATCTCTGCTTCGCCGGTGATGATTTCGGCCGCGCGGCCGGCGGTGCGGACCCGTTCGGCGGCCTCCAGCCGGGTGGCGTCGTGAATGTTGAGTTTGTTGATCCGGCAGTCGTCGATCTGGCCGGGCCAGAAGTAGTCGCCCCAGTTCTCGAACGTCGGCATCAGAGAAGTTCGTCCAGCAGGCGGGTGCGTTCGTCGGCGGTGATTTCGCCGAGGATGTAGCGGGCGAGGATGTCGATCTCGGGGGCGCTGAGGGGCATGTTCTCCATGCGCCAGGAGGCGATCAGGTTGTCGAGCTGGTGACGTTTTTCGGCGTCGAGGCGGTCCACGGCGCGGTCCGACGGCATCAGGAACCTCCGGGGGTCAGGTCTAGGTGGGGTAGGGAGCGGAGTTGGTTTTCTTGGTGGTAGGTGAAGAAGGCGGCTGTTAGGCCGGTGGCTTCTCGGCGGGTTCTGGGGTCGGCTTGGAGGGCGGTGGGCCAGTCGCCGGTGAGGAGGGCGGCAAGGTGGGCGACTGTGGTGGGGGATGGCATGGCTGAGGCGGGTGGGCGGCAGGAGGTGCAGACCATGCCGCCGGCGGCGGGGTTGAAGGCTCGGTGGGGGCCGGGTTCGCCGCAGCGGGCGCAGTCGTCGAAGGACGGGGCGTAGCCGGAGATCGCCAGCGAGCGGAGCAGGAAGGAATCCAGGACCAGGGACGGTTCGCGTTCTCCGGTGGAGAGGACCCTCAAAGCGCCGGCGAGCAGGAGGTGCTGCTGGGTGGCGGGTTCCTTCTCCTCGACGACCAGGCGGTCGGCGGTCTCGAGCAGGACGGTGCCGGTGGTGTAGCGCGCGTAGTCGCCGACGATGCCCTCGCCGTACGCCGCGATTGATTCGGCCTGCGTGACGACGTCGAGCGTGCGGCCGGTGGCGAGCTGCAGGTCGACGTGGCTGAACGGTTCGAGGCGCGCGCCGAAGCGGGACGACGTACGCCGGACGCCCTTCGCGACCGCGCGGACCTTGCCGTTGGCGCGGGTCAGCAGCGTGGCGATCCGGTCCGCTTCACCCAGCTTCTGGGTGCGCAGCACGATCGCCTGATCACGGTAGAGCGGCACGCCCTCAGTGTCTCACTCGCGACCGACAGACGCCTCGAGGCTGATCGGGTCGTGACCGGTGAGATCGGCGACCGCGGTGGAGACCTGGCTGAGCTCGCCGCTGGCGATGGCGGCGTACGACGTGACCCAACCGGCCACCTCCCACGCGGGAGCGCCGTAGCTCTCCCGCGAGCGGTATGCCTCGTCCAGCGTCTCCGGCTCGTACCGGATCTTGCGCCCCCACGCCTCGGTCAGCACCGCCGTGGCCTCGGCCAGCGTGAACGCAGCGGGCCCGGTCAGGTCATAGGTGGCACCGGAATGATCAGCCGACGTCAGCACCTGTGCAGCGACCGCAGCCACGTCGTCCCGCGAGACGGCGGCGACTCTGCCGTCACCCGCCGGGCCGCGGATCACGCCGTCCTCGCCGACGCCGCCCGACACGAAGTCGAGGTACAGATTGTCCCGCAAGAACGTGAAGTCGACGCCCGACGCACGGATGTGTTCCTCGGTGTGCCAGTGGTCGCGCGCGAACGTGAACGTCGCGCCCGGCGATGCCCCGACGAACGACGTGTAGACGATCCGCTGCACCCCGGCGGCGACCGCCGCGTCGACGGTTGCCTTGTGCAACTCCACCCGATCCGCCGACTCCGTTGCACTGAGCAACATCAGTACGTCGACCCCGTCCAGCGCGGACAGCAGCGCGGCGTGTTCGCCGTACGCCGACTGCGCCACCGAGGCACCGGGTAACGCGGGCGCCCGGCCCGGGTCGCGCACGATCAACCGCTGCGGTACGCCGGCCGCGGCCAACCGCGACGCGATCCGCGATCCGAGCTGCCCGGTCGACCCGGTGACGCCGATCACTTGCCCACCAGGTTCATCCCACCCTGGGTGTACCGCTGCCCGGCCACCGCGTCTGCCGGGAACGCCGCGTCCAGCGAGGCCAGCTCCTCGGCCGACAGCGTCACGTCCACCGCGCCGAGGTTCTCGGCCAGGTGCTTGCGCCGCTTCGTCCCCGGGATCGGCGCCACGTCATTGCCTTGCGCAAGCAACCAGGCGAGCGCCAACTGTCCGGGCGTGACTCCCTTCGACGCGGCCAGCGCCTGGACCTGCGCGACCAGATCGAGGTTCCGCTGGAAGTTCTCGCCTTGGAACCGCGGCAGTCCGCGGCGCATGTCGTCGTCCCCGAAGTCCGCCTGGGACTTGATCTGCCCGGTCAGGAACCCGCGCCCGAGCGGGCTGAACGGGACGAACCCGACGCCGAGCTCCCGCAGCGTCGGCAGCACGACGGTCTCCGGGTCGCGCGTCCACAGCGACCACTCGCTCTGTACGGCCGTGATCGGGTGTACGGCGTGCGCGGCGCGAACGGTCTCGCCGTTGACCTCGGACAACCCGAGGTACCGCACCTTGCCGGCCTCGAGCATCGCGGCCATCGCGCCGACCGTCTCCTCGATCGGCACCTGCGGGTCGCGGCGGTGCAGGTACCACAGGTCGACGTGGTCGACGCCGAGCCGCCGCAGCGACGCGTCGATCGCCTGCCGCGCGTACTCCGGGGACCCGTCGACGACCGTCGGCACCGCCGTGGCGCCGGCGGGGCGCTTGAAACCGAACTTGGTCGCGAGCACGACCTGGTCGCGGCGGCCGGCCAGCGCCCGGCCGACGAGTTCCTCGTTCGCGCCGTCGCCGTACACGTCGGCGGTGTCGAGGAAGGTGCAGCCCGCGTCGATGGCCGCGTGCAGGGTGGCGATCGACTCGGTCTCGTCCGTGGTGTCGCCGTACGACTGGGACATGCCCATGCAGCCGAGGCCCAGGGAGGAAACGGTCAGGTCGCCGAGGTGGGATTCACGCATGCCCCGAACCTACCGCCGGGACCCGGTCCAGGGGACGAACGGGGCCCCGGACACCGCCGGGTTCCTGTCTGGACAACATTAATGTGACATTTTTCCGCCGCCCGGCCTGCTGCCCGAAACATTCCGTACATTCGGCGGGCGACACGGAATCTGGGGGTGGCATGTTCCTGCGACGGGCGCTGCGGTACCGCTGGGCACAGGCCCTGGTGCTGACCGGCATCAGTCTGTTGATCGGTAGCTGTGCGGTGTTCGGGCCGTGGTTCGCCCGCGCGGTCGAACAGACCGTGATGACCGAGACACTCTCGGTACAACGCCTGCCCGCGTCCTGGCGGATCGCGTCGCAAGGCGACGTCCAGCCGGAGCAGTTGGACAAATTGCTGCCGAAAGACCTCCAGCCGCTGTTCACCAAGCCCGTGCACGGCGTCCACAACGACGTCGCCTGGGTCACCCCGCGGGCCGAGGCGCCGCCGAAGGCGCGCCTGCGCTGGCGGGACGGGTACTGCGCCCAGCTCACCGTGACCGCGGGCCGCTGCCCACGCGCCGCGAACGAGGTGATCGCCTCGACCGTCGACCAGACGACCTGGGACCTCAAACTCGGCACGGCCTTCACCGCGGTGCCGAGCGACGCCGGCAAGGGCGGCGGCCGCCTCACCGTCGTCGGCTTCTACACGCCGAAGGAGCCTCGCGGCGACTACTGGTACGGCGACTACTCGACCGGCCACTCGCATCAGCCCGCCGACAAGGATCCCGGGAGCGCCGACCAGTTCTTCACCGACAGTACGACGTTCAGCGCCGGCGACTGGCAGCAGACGGTCACGTCGGACGCCCGCCCGCTGCCCGGAGTAGCGCGGCTCGACGACCTGCAACGCCTGCAGGAAGCCACCCAGACGGTCAACGGAAACGCCGGCGAGCTCGGCATCCCCGCGGAGACCACGTCGTCACTTGCCACGCTGGTCGACCAGATCCAGGCGGAGCGGAAACAGGCGACCACGATCATCCCGCTGGTGATGGTGCAGGTCGCGCTGTTCGCAGTCGTCGTACTGGCGCTTGCGCTGGCGGCCGTGGTGGATCAGCGCCGGCCGGAGATCGCGCTGTCGCGGTTGCGTGGCGCGTCGGCTCGTCGTACCCATCGTGCGCTGGCTGTCGAGCTCGGCCTGCCCGTGCTGGTCGGGACGTTGCTCGGTGGAGTGGTGGGCTTCGCGGTGCTGTTGATCGTCCGCGCCACCTGGTTGCGCAACGGTGCGCCGCTCGAGCTCCCGTGGATGGTCCCGGCCGCGCTCGCCGCGGCAGCGATCGTCGCGTTGGCGGTGGTGGTGCTGCAGGTTCGATCCGCGGTCCGGCAGCCGATCTCGAGCCTGCTGCGTCGGGTTGCGCCACGGCGCGGCGGGTGGCTGATCGGTGTCGCCGACCTCTGCATCATCGTGTTCGCGGTGGCCGGTCTGTTCGCGGCACTCACCGGCGACGGCCGTGGCCCACTTCCGGTTCTCACGCCCGCGCTGCTCGCGCTCGCCATTGGTCTGACGTTTGCGCACCTGCTGCTCCCGGCCGCCGGCCAGCTCAGTCGGCAGGCGTTGCGCCGCGGCCGTCTGGGTCTGGCGCTCGGCGCACTGCAGATCTCCCGCCGCCCGGCCGTGACCCGCATCGTGGCGGCCGTTGCCGTCGCCGCCGCGCTGCTCACGTTCGCCGGCCAGGCGTCGTCCGTTGCGGCCAGGAACCGCGAGACGCGCTCCGGCTACGAGACCGGCGCGGAGGGCGTCCTGCGGATGAACTCGTTGTACCTCGCCGACTTCCTGCGCGCCGCCGACCAGATCGACCCCGACCGGCACTGGCTGACTCCAGTGGTGGTCTCCAGCCCGGGCTCCCCCGACGCGCTGAAGTCGCTGATGATCGAGCCGGACAGCTTCCGGCGGGTCGCGTTCCGCGGCGATCGGCTCACCGACGCGCAGGGCTGGCAGACGCTCCAGGCGCCGAGCGGCGTGAAGCCGATCGAGTTCCGAAGTGCGCAGCTGACCGCGACAGTCTCGGCTGCTGACATCAAACGGCTCGTCAGCCGCACCCCGCGCGGCGAGGAGATCGGCTCCGGTGCGCCGAAGTCCGTCGTACTGCGGGCGAATGTCGTCAGCCACCGCGACGGCGCGAGGTACCTGGTCTCGTTCCCGCCGTTGCCACTGCCGTCGAACAAACCCGTCGAGCTGCGTGCCGCGGTCGACTGTCTGGGTGGCTGTGACCTGCTGCGGCTCGGCATCGGTCGCGAGACGCTCGACCCGGCCGGTCTGGAAGGCGACCTGGTGATCAGCAAGCTCGCCAGCGACGACCATCCGAGCATCGGACTCGGCAAGCCGGACGACTGGAAGCCGTTCGCCCAAGTCGAGTCCGACCAAGGCTCACTGGCGGCGAAGCCAGGCGGCGCGCTGACGATCGCGATGAAGAGCTTCGGCAACGACGAGTTCCTGCAGTACGCGACCGTGCCGCCGGTGACGCCGGCCTTCGTCACGCCGGAGTACCGGTACGCCGACAACACCACGACCAGCCCGGCAATCGACGGTACGCCGATCACGCTGGCCCGGATCGACCGGCTCCGCGGGCCGGTGAACCGGTACGGCGACCGCACGGCCGTCGTCGATCTCGAGACGGTCCGCCGGCTCGGTGGGGCCGTCGACGAGGGCGGGACCGACTTCGAGCTGTGGCTGAACAAGGACGGTCTCGCGAACGTCGACGCGATCACCGCGAAGCTGTCGAAGGCCGGGTTCAACGCCGACCTGGTGGACCGCCGCGACGACCGGATCGCGTCGTACGGGCGTTCCGCCAGCGCGCTCGCCCTGCAACTGACGCCGGTGGTCGGGATTGCGGCCTGGGTGCTCGCGATCGTCGTACTGCTGCTCACCGTGGTGACGTCGTGGCGCTCGCGGGCCCAGGACTACGCGAGCCTGAAGATCACCGGCGTACCGGCGAGCACCACCGGCCGGGCCGCACGCTGGGAGCAGACCGGTCCGGTCGCGCTCGCGGTGCTGCTCGGAACGGTCTGCGGGTTGATCGGCGCGCAGGTCGCACTGCCGCTGATCCCGTTGTTCGCCACCAGCGGCGGGCCGGTGCCACTCGACCTCGGCACCAGTTGGCCCGTCGCAATCGTGCTCTGGATCGCGGGTACGGCGGTCCTCGCGGCCGTGACGCTGCTCCTCGGCAGCGGCGTCAACAGACGCTCCAGCTACGGCCGGATCCGGGAGGAGCTGACATGAGCGGCCTCGCGATCAGTACGACGGGACTCGTGCACATCTACCGCGCGCACGGTCACGATGTCGCAGCGTTGTCCGGGATCGGGATCACCGTCCGCCCGGGCGAGCTCGTCGGGCTGCTCGGGCCGTCCGGAGCCGGGAAGTCCACGCTGCTCCAGCTCTGCGGCGGTCTGCTCACCCCGAGCGCGGGCCGGCTGCAGATCGGCGAACACAACGTCGCCACGATGACCGAGACCGAGCTGGACCGGATGCGTTCCGGCGACGTCGGCATCGTGCTGCAGGGCGCCGGGCGCAACCTCGTCCCCTACCTCACGCCGGCCGACAACATCCGGTACGCACAACGGGCCGCCGTACGCGGCCGCGGCCTGCCGGCCCCGACAGACATCCTCGATCTCGTTGGCCTAGGCAACCATTCCGGGACTCCGCTCACGCAGCTGACACCGGGACAGGTCCAGCTCTGCGCGGTCGCGGTCGGCATCGCGACCCGGCCCGGTCTGCTGCTGGCCGACGAGCCGACCAGCCAGCTCGATCACCACGCCCGCGACGAAGTCCTCACCGCGATCCGGACGGTCAACCGCGAGACCGGGATGACCGTGCTGCTGGTCACGCACGACCCCGAGGTCGCCGCGACCCTCCCCCGGACGATCACGATCCGGGACGGCCGGATCGCCTCCGAGGGACGATCGGGCGAGGAGTACGCCGTGGTCGCGGTCGACGGATCGCTGCCGCTGCCGCCGCACGTGGCCGAACTGCTACCCGCCGGGACGCTCGTCCAGGTCACCACCGACAACGGCGAGATCCGCATCACCCCGGTCGAGCAGGAGGGGAACCAGTGATCAACCTCAGCCAGGTGACGGTCCGGTACGGCGATCTGACCGCGGTGTCGGACGTGTCGTTCACGGTCCCGCCGGGGTTCGTGCTCGCGGTCAGCGGGCCGTCCGGGGCCGGCAAGAGCTCGTTGCTGTGGGCAATCGCCGGGGCGGTGCCGGTCGCCAAGGGGCAGGTCGAGATCGACGGTCTGGTGATCACCGAGAGGCCGGCCGCGGCCGCGCACGGCGTCGTACTGATCCCGCAGGGCAACGGGCTCGCCCGGGTGCTGACCGCGCGCGAGAACCTCACCATCCCGTTGCTGGCGGCCCGTCACAAGGATGTCGAGCGGTCCATCGAGCACGCGCTGGCGGGAGTCGGGCTCGAGGAGAGCGGCGACCACCTGGTCGAGGAACTGTCCGGAGGCGAGCAGCAGCGCGTCGCCGTGGCGCGCGGGATCGCGCAGCAGGGCCGGGTGATCCTCGCCGACGAGTCGACCAGCGAACTCGACAGCACCAACCGCGAGCGGGTTCTCGACCTGCTGCACGCGGAGGCCCGCCGCGGTGCCGCCGTCGTCATCGCCACTCACGATCCCAAGGTCGCCGACAGCGCCGACGGCCACGCCGTGATGGACGAGGGCCACCTCAGCTGGCTACGGCGCCTCTGACCGGTGTGGCGACCGTCGTCGGATCGAGCTGGATCCGGCGGATCCCCAACGGTCCGAGCAGGTCACGCAACGCGGTCTCGGACATCCGCATCCACTCCTGGACGCCGCACGCCGCCCGCAGTCCCGTCAGTGTCCGGAACGCGATCCCGACCCGCACCCCGTCCGGCAACCGCCCGGTCTGCACCGTGGCGATCTCCCCCAGACACCGGACCGGAACGAACAAATCAACGCAATGTCGAGTGCTCACACCCCGAAACTAGGCCGCTCCGTTGCCCCCGTCCCCCTTTCTCACACCCTTCGCACAGACCTCTCACACCGGTAAAATGGATCCATGGCGGACGAGAAGAAGCAGCTGACCGAGGACGAGATCGAAGCCGCGCTGGAAGGCGCCACCGCGGGTCACCGGCTGGCCGAGCACGAGCCCGACGAGGAGTCGATCGACCTCGCCCGCCGCCAGCTCCGCGGCGAGATCACCGCCGACGAGGCCGTCCAGCAGGAGATCGCCCGAACCCTCGAAGAGTTCAAGCGCGACTGATGGCGAAGTACGACGACTACGTCTACCCGAACTCCACCGTCCTGCGGAACAAGTTCGGGCTCCAGGACGAGCTCGCCGCGCACACGATGGAGACCCGGCTGGCCTACGTCCGGATCGCCGAACTGGTACAGAACCCGGTCCAGGGCGACTACGACCTCGCGCATCTGCTCGAGATCAACCGGCGCGCGTTCCAGGACATGTACGACTGGGCGGGCAAGCTGCGCGACGTCCCGACCGGTACGACGAACACCCAGCTGGTGCATTGTCTCCCGGAGCACCTGGAAGAGCAGTCGAGGTACGTGTTCCGGATGCTGCAGCGGGACGACCTGCTGCAGGGTATGGGCGACGACCAGTTCAATGATCGGCTGGCCTACCACTGGGGTGAGCTGACGGCGTTGCATCCGTCGCTGAACGGGAACACTCGCAGCCAACGCGTCTTCGTGGATCAGTTGACGCAACAAGCCGGCCGATCGATCAACTGGGCTGCCGTCAACCAGAACATCGAGGCATTCAAGATGGCCCGGTTGCATGCGCACGCCGGTAACCATCTGCCGCTTCGCGACCAGCTTGCGCAGGTCGTCCGCCCGGCCGGTCTGAGGACAGACGGTACCGAGCTCGCCGGGCCTGCGGTCGATCCCAAGGTCACGCAGGCCGCGCTGTCGGGGCTAGCGGCTCCCACGACGTCCTCGGCCCAGAGCAGCACGGCTACGAAGGAGCGGACAGCGAAGCCGCGTGGCCGGGACGGGCAGGAGCTCAGCTGAGGCTGCTGGGTCAGAGGCTCAGTTGGGTCGGGGTGGTTGGCGGGCCGGACTCCAGCGCTGAGCGGACCAGCGCGGGTAGGTCGCGCGGGGCGAAGCGGCCGTCGTGGGCCTCCAACTCGGCCTGCGACCACCAGCGCATGGCGTGCACGTTCTCGGCGCGCATCTCTTCCGGGGTGAAGGTTCCGGCCGGCTCGAAGTGGTCGGTGCGGATCAGGAAGAAGTCGTGGAGTACGCCGTCGTAGCCGGTGGCGTGGTCCTCGGCAACGACTTCCTGGTGCCAGAGCTGCGGCGGGTCGGCGAAGTCCCGGAGGCCGACCTCCTCGACGAGTTCGCGGCGCAGGCCTTCGATCACCGTCTCGCCGGGCTCGAGGCCGCCGCCGGGCGTCGCCCACAACGGACCGTCGGCGAACTCGAAGCGGACCAGCAGGATGCGGTCCTCAGGATCGACGATCACCGCGCGGGCCGCGGGGCGCAGACGCGGCAACCGCAGTTCGAGTTCGCGGTGCTGCTCGACGGCGCGGAAACCGAAGCGGGTGTTGACCTTGCGCATCGCGACGTTCGACAGCGCGGTCCAGGTGTGCAGGAAGCGTTGCGTCGTCCGGTGCTTGGCCAGCTGCTCGAGGTTCGCGAGCTTCATAAAAGTCCCGAGGTTGTGGCCGCGGTGCTCGCGCAGTACGAGGGTGTCGTCCTGCTGGGCGTGCTCGGCGTCGGCGCGGGGCAGGTAGATGAGCGTGTAGCCGGCCGGTTCGCCCGCGTCGGTGTGGGCCATCGTGACCAGCGCGAGGTAGTTGCGGTCGACCCGCGTCTCGCTCGCCTCGAGCTTCTCGACCGTCCACGGCACGACCTCACGGGTCATCCCACCGGTCGGTACGTCCCGATCCATCGCGGTGTGCAGATCGGCGTACGCGTGCTGGTGCTCCGGCGGACACAGCCCGGCCCACGACGTCAGCCGGTACCCGTCGAGCCGTCCGGCCGCTTCCCGCAGTTCCTCGAGCCGCAGGTCGTCGTACGGCAGCGATACGACGAGATGCTCCTCGACATGTTCCGTCCGGAACCCGAGCCGCTCGGCGAACGCCGCACCCGCCCAGGGCTCCCCCGGTACGCCGAGCTCGGTCTGGACGATCGTCCGTCCCAGCTGCGCCGCCCGCGTCACGGTCCACTGCCACAGCGCCGTACCGATCCCGCGCCGCCGGTGCTCCGGCGGTACGTCGATCTCGACCTCGACCGTGTCGAGATTGTCGGTCAGCCGGTACTCGAACAGCATGCCGCCGAGCACCCGGTCGTCCTCGAACGCCCCGACCGCGAGGCGCTGCTTCAACGGCCCCGGGTTCCGCAGCGAGAACCCGAGGGCTTCGCGCGCGGCCACCAGCGGGGCCTCCCGTCCGGCGATCGCGCCGGCCCGGAAGGCGTCGTACCACTCGTCGAACAGGGCCAGGTCGGCCGGGTCGATCTCGCGAATGCTGATCACCCGGCCGACCCAACCAAACAAACGGGTCAGTCCGCCAGTCGGTTTTCCTTAGACCGGTGCGACCTTGCCCTGGTACATGTACATGATCACGAAGTTGTCGGCGTACGGCGCGTTCTTCAGGATCGGGTCGTCGTCGGCCGGGAACTTCGCCACCCGGGTGCCCTCGAGCGCCGGGTTGTTCCCGTAGCGCTCCCAGAGCGGGATGATCGGCAGCAGTTCGTTGAAGGCCAGCGCCGCGGCGGTGACGTTCTTCTTCTGCTCGTCGAGGTTCAGGCCTTGCGCGGACTTGTCCACCACGGACTGCAGGTCGATCGGACCGGCCGAGGTGGTCTGCTTGAGCGGGAAGTTCATCCCCTTGCCGCCGGAGTTCGCCGCGGTCACGTAGTTGAACGTGTACAGGTCCTGGACGAACGCGAAGTACGGGTGCGGGTGGTTCGACGCGCCCCAGGTCTGGATCGCGATGTCGAACTTGCCGGCCAGGACGTCGGGGTTCAGCTGGGTGAAGGTGATGCCCCGCTTGGTGATGTTGAAGCCGAACTTGTTCAGCTGGTCGGCCGCGTTGGTGGCGGCCGGGTTCCAGTCGGCGAACTCGGTCGGGAACTTGATGTCGTAGGCCGCGGGCTTGCCGGACGGCAGCGTCCACTTGCCGCCGTTCTTCTTCCACCCGGCCGCCTGCAGCAGCTCGGTGGCCTTGGCCTCGTCCTTCTCGTAGGCGTTCAGCTTCTTCTGGTCGGCGTCGGAGACCCAGTCCGGGACCGAGATGTCGGAGAAGCCGGCCATGAACTTGCACGGCTTGCCGGACTCGCCGAGCGCGACGGTGCCGTTCTCGTTGCGGTCCAGGACGTAGGCGATCGCCTGCCGGACGCGGACGTCGGCGAGCTCGGGGTGCGTGGTGTAGTTGAACACCAGCGACGGGCCCGAGTACACCGGCGGCCGGAGGATCCGGAAACCGCTGCCCTGCATGGTCTTCTCGCTGGCCACCGCGAAACCGTGGGTCGCGTAGTCGACGTCCTTGTTCATCACGACCGGCGTGATGTCCGAGGTCTCACCGTTGTACAGCACGACCTTGGTGAAGCCGATCTTGTCGGCGAACAGGCCCTTGTCGTTCTTGACCAGCGCCATCTGCGCGTTGGTCATGTTCTTCGAGTCGAAGTTGAACGGACCCGAGACGACCGGGTTCTCCGGACGGAACTTCTGGAAGTCACCGTTCAGCGCCTTGCCCTCGGCGCTGTCCAGGCTGGTCTTGGCCTTGCGCATCGTCTCGGCCTTGGTCGCCCACTCGCCGTACACCGAGTCCGGCATGATCGGCGCGCGGAGGATGTAACGCTCCAGCACGGTGGACGGCGTACCGATGGTGAACAGCACCGTGGTGTCGTCCTTGGCGCTGACGTCGGACAGGAACGTCCAGGACTGCTGACGCATCAGCCAGTGCAGGTTGAACGTCGAGACGACGTCCTTGGCGGTCACCGGCTTGCCGTCGCTCCAGGTCAGCCCGGAGCGGAGCTTCATCGTGTACGTCTTGGTCGCCTCGTCCAGCGTGCCGGACTCGGCCATCATCCATTCCCACTTCTTGTCGGCCCAGTAGTACAGGCCGCCGCTGGGGTAGATCAGGTCGAGGTAGGGGCTCTGCTGCTGGATGCCGTCGGTGACACCGGCCGCCAGGTTGAAGTGGCCCTTGGGCGGCAGCTGGTACGGGTACGCGCCGTGGAACTCCTTGTTCCCCGACTTGCCGTCACCACCCGAGGCGGCGTTCGGCTTGCTCGGGGAGCACGCTTCCAGCGACCCGATGCCGGCCACGCCGACACCGGCGATGCCGAACAACTGGAGCACGTTGCGGCGGGAGATGGCGTTGGTCCGGGCGTTGGCGCCCGAGTCGGTGCTGCCGGAATCGTTGGTGCCGGTGGGACTCATTCCTTGGTCCTTTCTGATCTGACGCACGCCCGTGTGCGTCAGGCACTACTGGTTCGTTTTAACTACCGCCCTCGCGTTTTTCCCGACGCCGCGTCAGAACCACTCCGACGACGACCACCAGGCCCAGTAGCAGGCCCAAACACAAGGTGAACAGGGTGACGACGAACTCCGGGGTACCCGGCGACAGCGTGAGCAGCAAGGCTCCGCTCGCGAGCACCAGGAACGCCGCCCAGCCGAGCGCCGCCCGGCCGATCTGGGGCCCCATCAGGCCCCCGGCTCATCCGGCCGTCCTTCGTGGGCGCCGTCGCGGGCCACCACGTGGCATGCGGCGGACTGCCCGGATCGGATCTGGGTCAGGGCGGGCACCGCACCGTCGCACAGCCCGTCCTCGAACTGCGGACAGCGCGGGTGGAACGAGCAGCCCGACGGCAGGTGCGCCAGGCTCGGGATCTCCAGGCTGCGCAGGGATTCCCGGCCCTTGGTCTTGGTCAGGTCCGGGTCCGGCTCGGGGATCGCGTCGATCAGCGCCCGGGTGTACGGGTGCGTCGGTGCGTTGATGATCTTCGGGGTCGGCCCGAACTCGACGATCCGGCCCAGGTACATCACCGCGGTCTTGCCGTTCCAGCCGAAGTACTTCGCGATCGCCAGGTCATGGGTGATGAACAGGAACCCGACGCCGAGGTCGTCACGCAGCCGGCCGAGCATCGCCAGCACGCTGATCCGGATCGACACGTCCAGCATCGAGGTCGACTCGTCCGCGATGATCAGCTTCGGGTCGAGGGTCAGCGCTCGCGCGACCGCGACTCGTTGCCGCTGGCCACCGGACAGCTGGTGCGGGTACTTCGGCAGGTAGTTCTCGGCCGGCGTCAGGTCCACCTTGGTGAGCAGCTCGGCCGCGCGCTCGGCGGCCGCCTTCGCACCCTTGACGACACCGTGCTTGAGCAGCGGCGCGGTGATCGTCTGCTGGATCGTCCGGGTCGGGTTCAGCGACGCGTACGGGTCCTGATGGACGTACTGGACGCTGCGGCGGAAGGTGGTGAAGTCGTTGCGGTTCTTCGACCAGATGTCCTGGCCGGCGAACTCCACCTTGCCTTCGGTCGGCTTGGCCAGGCCGGCCGCCATCCGCGCCGCGGTGGTCTTCCCGGAGCCGCTCTCACCGACCAGGCAGAGCACCTCACCCGGGTTGACCGACAGGTCGACGTTGTCGACCGCGCGGATCGGTCCTGCCTTGGTGTCGAACACCTGGCTGACACCGGCCAGCGTCATCAGCGGTGCGGCGCCCGTGGTCGCGGGCGATTCCTCGAGCGCGGTCATGAGGCGGTTCCCAGGGTCTCGTTCGGCACCTGACGGTCGAGGTGCACGTCCTTCACGTGGATGCAGGCGACGTCGTGGGCGTCACCCGGCTCGTCGGTCACCGGAACCAACGGCGGCTCGGCCTCCCGGCACTCGTCGGTGACGAACTTGCACCGCGGGCTGAACGTGCAGCCCTTCGGGAGCGACGCCAGGCTCGGCGGTCCGCCGGGGATCGACTCCAGGTCCGGCAGGTCGCCGACGATCGGCGGCACGGCCTTGATCAGGCCCAGCGTGTACGGGTGCCGGGGCCGGTAGAACAGGTCCCGGACGCCACCCGTCTCGACGATGCTTCCGGCGTACATGGTGGCCACCCGGTCGGCGAGCTCGGCGGCCAGCGACAGGTCGTGGGAGATGAAGATCATCGAGAACCCGAGCCGCTCGCGCACCTCGTGCAGTACGTCGACCACCGACCGCTGGGTGAGGATGTCGAGCGCCGTGGTGGGCTCGTCGAGGATCAGTACCTCGGGTTCGAGCAGCAGGCTCATCGCGATCAGGACCCGCTGCCGCATCCCGCCGGACAGTTCGTGCGGGTAGCTGTCCATCACCCGCGACGGCTCCAGCCGCACCAGCCGGAGCAGCTCGCCGGCGCGGTCCTCGATCTCCTGGCGGCTCGCCTTGGTGTGCGCGCGCATCGTGTCGTGCATGTGCGCGCGGATCTTCAACACCGGGTTGAACGCGTTCATCGCGCCCTGGAACACCATCGCGGCGTCCCGCCAGCGGAACTCCCGCAGGTCCCGGCCGTCCAGTGCGAGGACGTCGATCTCGGAGCCGTCGCCGCGGTTGAACACGACCTTGCCGCTGGCGTGGCCGAGGCGCGGCAGCAACCGCAGCAGGCCGAGGCCGAAGGTGGTCTTGCCGCAGCCGCTCTCCCCCACCAGCGCGAGGCTCTCGCCCGGGTAGAGGTCGAGGTCGACGCCACGGACCGCCTGCACGGTGGATCCGGAACCGGTCCGGTACTCGACCTTGAAGTCGCGGACCGACAGCAGTGGCTTGCCCTGGCCGCCGCGCACCGCGCGGTCCTGGCCGGAAGTCGTCGTCGTCATGCTCACCGGTCCCGGAGCCGCGGGTTGAGGATCTCTTCGAGGGATCTCGTCATCATCACCAATCCGACCAGCAGCAGGACGATCGCGACGATCGGGCTGAGGATCCAGGCCAGGCTCGCGTCGTTGAAGATCGCGCCGGCAATCCAGGCGCGGTTGAGCATGATGCCCCAGTTGGAGCCGGTCAGCGGGGCCAGACCGAGCAGGTAGAGGCCGACCAGCTGGTAGATCGCGTTGGTCACGCCGATCATGAAGTTCATCAGGATGAAGCTGGCCATGTTCGGCAGGATCTCGACGAACACCACCCGGGCGGTGCCGAGGTCGAGCAGCCGGGCCGCCTCGACGAACTCGCGTTCCTTCAGCGAGAACACCTGGGCCCGGACGGCCCGGGTCAGCACCGGCCAGGACAGGGCTCCGACCAGCAGCGCGAGCAGGAGCGGCGAGTCGAGCTTGAAGAACGCGCCGAGCACCGCGAGCAGGACGATCTGCGGGACCGTCAGGAAGACGTCGGCCAGCGTGACCACGACCGAGTCGACCCAGCCGCCGAGGTACGCGGCGAGCGAGCCGAGCACGATCGCCAGCGCGGTCGAGATCAGGGCGGCGAAGAAGCCGACGAAGATCACCGTCCGGCCGCCGCCGATCATCTGGATCAGGACGTCCTTGCCCTCGTTGTCGGTACCGAGCAGGTGACCGGGCGAACCGGCCGGGAGCAGAATCTCCTTGACGTTCGGCGCCACGTCCGGGAGGAAGAACGGCACGATCGCGGTGACCAGCACCATCAGCGCGACGATCACGAACCCGATGAAGCCGGCCGGGCTGCGGCGCAGCGACTTCAGGATGCCCGCGAACCGGGAGACGCCGGTCGTACCGATCGAAGAAACGGGAATTGTTGCCTCGGCCATCTCGTCACCCCTTGCCCTGGACGCGGATCCGCGGATCCAGCCGGCTGTACAGCACGTCGGCCAGCAGGTTGGCGACCACGACCGAGATCGTCACGACCAGGAAGATGCCCTGCAGTACGGCGTAGTCGCGGCCGTTGACCGCGTTGTACAGGCTGAAGCCGATGCCCTGGTAGCCGAAGATCCGCTCGACGAAGATCGAGCCGCCGACGACGAATCCGAGCGACACCGCGAGCTGGCTGAACAGCGGCAGTACCGCGTTCCGCCCGACGTACCCGGACCGGATCCGGGAGTCGGCCAAGCCGCGCGCGCGGGCCACCGTCACGTAGTCCTCGCCGAGGGTCTCCACCGTCGACGACTTCATCACCAGCGCCCACGAGCCGACCGTGGTCAGCGCATAGGCCAGGATCGGCAGCATCGCGTGGTAGAAGATGTCGTTCAGGAAGCTGAGGCTGAACGACGGTGTGACGCCCGGTGTGTACGAACCGCGGGCCTGGGTCAGGTCGAAGATCTGCAGCTTCACACCGAGGAAGACCACGATCAGGATCGCCAGGATGTAGTTCGGGATCGCGTGCAGCAGTGAGCCGATCGAGGTCAGCAGATGGTCGATCCAGGTCTCCCGGCGGTACGCCATGATCATCCCGGCGATGATGCCGATGACGAAGCTGAAGACCGTTGCCACCCCGACCGAGAACAAGGTCCACGGCAGGTAGGTCTTGATCACCGAGGCGACCGTGGTGCCCGGCGACAGCAACGAGTTGCCGAAGTCGCCGTGCAGCATGTTGACCATGTAGTGGAAGTACTGCACGAGCAGCGGCTCGTTCGGGTCCAGCGAGAACAGGTTCTTCGCCTGCGCGGCGGCAGCCTCGTACGAGATGCCGGTCTGCGCGATCTGGGTCTGGATATAGGTGTCGACCGGGTTACCGGGCAGCAATCGGACCAGGAAGAACGTTCCCGTCGTGACGATGAAGATCGTCAGGACCGCCTTGAACAGTCTTCGGACCAGCCAGGCGTTGAAAAAACGCCGGACAGCCGAGGGTCTCGGTTCGACAACCGGTCCTTCGATCAGATCAGACGCGGATGTCTCGACCGCACCGCTCACTGCTCACCTCCACGCGACTGCAGGGGAAAGTCGGTGGCGCAGACCTTTCAACAACAAGACTTAGTAACGCTGTCTTGCAAGGATCTGCGCATAGTGACGACAGTGTGCGCAACCTCGGTCACCGAGTCAACGACTTGAGGCAACGTTGAGACAACGTTGCAGAGTGTGACGTAACGGTACCGGGGCGTACAGGAATTGCCCGCCCCCAACACGGGGGACGGGCAATTCGAGGTTAAGAATGCGGCCTGATCAGCGGGTGGCGCGGTTGACAGCCGACACTACGGCCTTGAGCGATGCGGTGAGGATGTTGGCGTCCCGGCCGACGCCCCAGAAGACCTCGTCGCCGACCTCGCACTCGACGTACGCCGCGGCCAGCGCGTCGCCGCCCGCGGAGAGCGCGTGTTCGTGATAATCCAGGACACGGACGTCGTACTTCAGCGGCTGCAGCGCGTCGACGAAGGCCGACACCGGACCGTTGCCCTCGCCAACCAACTCGTGGGGAACACCATTGGCATAGACCTGTACGCGGAGCTGGTCGCCCTGGCCTTCGCCCGAGGTCGAGTTGACGCTCAGCAGCGACAGCTTGCCGGGCGCCAGGTACTCACCCGCGAAGATGTCCCACATCACCTGCGGGCCGACCTCGCCGCCCTCGTCGTCGGTGTGCTGCTGGATCACCCGGCTGAACTCGATCTGCAGCCGGCGCGGCAGGTCGAGCCGGTGCTCCGACTTCATGATGTACGCGACGCCGCCCTTGCCGGACTGCGAGTTGACCCGGATCACGGCCTCGTACGACCGGCCGACGTCCTTCGGGTCGATCGGCAGGTACGGCGCCTCCCAGGTGATCTCGCCGACCGGCTTGCCCTCGGCCGCGGCCTGCTTGTCGAGCGCCTCCAGGCCCTTCTTGATCGCGTCCTGGTGGGAGCCCGAGAACGCGGTGTAGACCAGGTCACCGGCGTACGGCTGGCGCTCGGGGACGCGCATCTGCGTGCAGTACTCGACCGTACGGCGGATCTCGTCGATGTCGGAGAAGTCGATCTGCGGGTCGATGCCCTGGCTGAACAGGTTCATGCCCAGCGTCACCAGGTCGACGTTGCCGGTCCGCTCACCGTGGCCGAACAGGCAGCCCTCGACGCGGTCCGCGCCGGCCATCAGGGCCAGCTCGGTGGCGGCCACCGCCGTGCCGCGGTCGTTGTGCGGGTGCAGGCTGATCGCGCTGTGCTCGCGGCGGGTCAGGTTCCGGCCGAACCACTCGATCTGGTCGGCGTACACGTTCGGGGTGCACATCTCGACGGTGGCCGGCAGGTTCAGGATGATCTCGCGGCCTTCGGCGGGCTCCCAGACGTCGCTGACCGCCTCGCACACCTCGAGCGCGAACTCCATCTCGGTGCCGGTGAAGATCTCCGGGCTGTACTGGTAGCCGAACTCGCAGTCGCCCAGCAGCTCGTCGGCGTACTTCATCACGGTCTCGGTGCCGCGGACGGCGATCGTGCGGCACTCGGCCTTGTCGACGTTGAACACCACCCGGCGGAACAGCGGCGCGGTCGCGTTGTACAGGTGGATGGTCGCCTTCGGCGAGCCCTGCAGCGACTGCACGGTGCGCTCGATCAGCTCCTCACGCGCCTGCGTCAGCACCGAGATCGTCACGTCGTCCGGGATCGCGTCGCCCTCGATCAGGCTGCGGACGAAGTCGAAGTCGTACTGGCTGGCGCTCGGGAAACCGACCTCGATCTCCTTGTAGCCCATCTTCACCAGCAGGTCGAACATCCGCCGCTTGCGGGCCGGCGACATCGGCTCGACCAGCGCCTGGTTGCCGTCCCGGAGATCGGTGGACAGCCAGCGCGGGGTGTGGTCGACGGACTGGGCCGGCCAGGTGCGGTCCGGCAGGTCGATCGGCGGGAAGGGGCGGTAACGATGGGTCGGCATGCCGGACGGCTGCTGGACGGGCTTGGGCTGGTTCTTCGGTGCCACGGGGGTGCTCCTCGGGATACGTCTTACTGCACAGGGTCGCTGGACGACCGGCGTAACGACGAAACTCCGCGGCGAGGGAACCGGCCTTGTCAGGCCTCGCCGCGGCAGCGAAGGAGGAGAAGCTGGTGCCGCATGATGCCTGCGACTATATGCACAACTCCCCCGGGCCGTCGAACCGGGGGTCTCGACGGGCGAGATACGGACAGTGACGGCGTCCTCGCTGAGGATGTGCTGAAGATTCCGTCCGGCTGTGACAGAGCGGTCTGATCGCGGTGCGAGGATGGCCCGCATGACGGCGCGGGTACTGGTGGTCGAGGACGCGGAACCGATCCGGACCGCCGTCGGGATCGCCTTGACCGAGGCTGGCCACGACGTGCGCACCCGGCCGGACGGCGAAGGGTTCGAGCGCGAGCTGGCGGAGTACCGGCCGGATCTGGTGCTGCTGGATGTGATGCTGCCCGGGCGGGACGGGTTCGAGCTGTTGGCGGTCGCGCGGGAGACGTCGAACGCCGGGGTGATCCTGCTGACCGCGCGGGACGCCGTTGACGACCGGCTTCACGGACTGCGGACCGGCGCGGACGACTACGTGGTCAAGCCGTTCGTGCTCGCCGAACTGATCGCGCGGGTTGAGGCGGTGCTGCGCCGGATGGGGCGGCTGCGCACCGTTCTCGCGATCAGCGACCTCGAGGTGGACGTCGAGGCGCGAGCGGTACGCCGGGGCGGGACCGAGATCGAACTGACGGCGACCGAGTTCAAGCTGCTCGCGTTCCTCGCCGGCCGCGCGGAGAAGGTCGTCGGCAAGACGCAACTGCTGACCGCGGTGTGGGGGTACGACGACTACGCCGACAACCTCGTCGAGGTCTACGTCAGCGGCCTCCGCCGCAAACTCGAAGCCCACGGCCCCCGCTTGCTCCACACCGTCCGCGGCTCCGGCTACGTGCTACGCCCATGAGCGGATTACGAACCGCATCGCTTCGGGTCCGGGTGACGCTGACTGCTATTGCCGTGTTGCTGGTGGTACTGCCGATCACCGGGTTGACGGTGAAGGCGGTGTTCGACGCGCAGGCCGAGCGCAGCCTCGACTCGTTGCTCACCGGGCGGGCTCAGCTGGCGCAACAGCTCGCCCGGCAGAACGTTGCACCCGGCAACTTAGTACGGCGGGTCGACGCGGACGGGGTCCGAGTGACGCTGACCCTGCGGAACGGACGGCAACTCGGTGCGCCTCCCGTCGACGCCGGCGGGACCGTCCGGCAGGTGAAGGCGACGCTGCAAGCGGGCCAGCAAACAAAGGGCGCGACGCTGCTGCTGTCCGCAGACACCGGGTTGCTCGCCGATGCGAGTGCGCGACTGCGGACCGTTCTCCTGCTGTCCGGCGTCGCGGCGATCCTGATCACGGCGCTCGCGCTGGTCATCGGTATGCGGTTCGCGCTGGCACCGTTGGACGCGATGACGGGGTTGGCGCGATCGATCGCGGCCGGACGGCGAGGTGGGCGCTTGCAGCCCGAGCGCGCCGACACCGAACTCGGCCGTACGGCGGCCGCGTTCGACGAGATGCTCGACGCACTCGAAGGCGCGGAGGACACCGCGCGACGGGCCGAGGGGACGGCGCGTCAAGCGGAAGGTACGGCGCGACGTGCCGAGGGTGCGGCGCGGCAAGCGGAGGGCGTGGCGCGGCGGTCCGAGGACCGGATGCGGGAGTTCATGGCGGACGCTGCACACGAGCTGCGTACTCCGGTCGCCGGGTTGCAGACCGCCGCGGAAACACTGATCCAGCTCGGCCCCGAGGCGACGGCCGAGCAGCGCGAGGAGCTGGAACTGCTGCTGGTCCGCGAGTCCCGCCGCGCGGGCACACTGGTCGGCGATCTGCTTGAGCTGAGCCGTATCGACGCCGGCCTCCAGCTCCACTTGGCGCAGGTCGATCTTCGCCACCTGGCTGATGCTCAGGCGGCTCGCCTGCGGCTGGTGGCACCCGCTGTGAAGGTTCAGGTCGACGGCACCGCAACCGTCAGCGCCGATCCCGAACGCCTCACCCAGGTCCTCGCCAACCTGGTCGACAACGCCCGCCAGGCAGGGGCCCACAGCATCCACATCACCGTCGCGCAGACCGGCGTACTGGTCGAGGACGACGGTCCCGGCGTCCCACCCGAGGCCCGCGAGCGCATCTTCGACCGCCTCGTCCACGGGCCGCACAGCAAAGGCGCCGGCCTCGGCCTCGCCATCGCCCGCGGCGTAGCCCGAGCCCACGGCGGCGACCTCACCGTGGAAGACGGCAAGGTAGGCGCCGCCTTCCACCTCCGCCTCCCCTAGGTACGGAGGAGGTTCGGGATGGTGGTCGTGTGGTTCGCGAGGATTTGGGCGGGGTCGGCGCCTAGGACGTGGTGGAGGACTGTGGCGTAGACGTCGCGGAAGTCGGTGCCCGCCTTGAGGTCGCCGTTGGACAGGTCCGTGAGGCTGGGCTGTTCGCCGAAGAAGCCGCCGGACACCTTCTCGCCGAGCACGAAGACCGGACCGGCGGTGCCGTGGTCCGTGCCGTCACTGCCGTTCGCCTGCACGCGACGGCCGAATTCGGAGTACACGAGGACAACCGCGTTCTTGCCACGATCGGTCTTCTGCAGCCGCTGCGCGAACGGGGTCAGTGCACCGTCCAGCTCGGTCAGCAACCGCTGCTGCGTTCCGCGTTCGTCCGCGTGAGTGTCGAACCCACCGAGCGAAGCCGAGTACGCCCGCGTCGGTACGCCGGCCTCGATCAGCCCGGCGATCAGGTCCAGTTGCGCGCCGAGCTGCGACGCGCCACCCGCCGACGCGCCCTTCGTCCGCTCCTCGTCGTCCGGGACCTCCTGCTCGTGACCACTCCGCACCGCCTTGCCCAGGACCTGCGTCGCATTCTGCAGATCCAGAACCGACTTCGCAGCCCGCGCTTGCCAGGGCCCCTCCCCCGGGCTCGGCTTGCCCAACGCGGCGTACGCCGTCCCCAAAGCCCCACCTGGTAAGGCCAAACCACGTAACGGCAACGACGCGGCGGCCGTGGTCGCACCCGCGAGCAGCGGGGGAAGCGTCGGCTCGACCGACACCGCGCGCAGCGGATCCGCGCCGGTCGCGTCCAGCCACCGGCCGAGCCACCCGGTCGGGACGGGTGACTTGGGTGACGCCGTCTGCCAGATCGCCATCGAGCGGAAGTGACTGCGGTCCGGCTCCGGGTACCCGACCCCGCGGACGATCGCGAGCCGCTTGTCGTCCCACAGGCCCTTGAGCCCTTTCAGGCCAGGGTTCAGTCCGAGGCCCTCACCGAGATCCAGTACCTCGTCGGCGCCGTACGCCAAATCCGGCCGGGCCTTCTGGTACGCCGGGTCCGCCGCGGGCACGACCGTGTTCAGCCCGTCATTGCCGCCGTACAAGGTGATGACGACGAGTACCGACTGGTCGCTCGGCAACGGATCGTCGACAGCCGCGGCCATCAGGTCGGACCAGTTCACCCGGGTCGCTCCAGCTGCGAGTGCGCCGGCCGCGGTCACCCCGCTGAGCGTCAGGAACCGCCTTCTCGTCAGGTTGTCCATCGGTCCTCCACTCATCCGCTCACGACGTACTCGGGTGCGCAGGCGGCGACCGCCGTCAGCTGCGCAGGGTTCTTCACACCGGCCAACGCACTCTTCGTTCGATCGGACCAGCCGTCCACACCGAGCAGTACGGCGACCGCGGCGACCTTGTCGCGAGCGTCCTCGACCGCCGACAGATCGGCCTTCTTCGCCAACTGCTGCGCGAGTTGCAGCCGCGTCACGCCGGCCGACGTGGTCAGCCAACTCGCACCAGCCGGCCAACCACCCACACTCGGGGGCCGGTACGGGAGCTGTCCCATACCGCGCAGACCGGCGAGCAGTTTGTTCTGCTCCTTCTCCTGCAGCTTGCCGGGCCGCAGTCCGAGCGCCCGCATCAGTCCGACCGTCCACTCCACCGGCTGCTTCACCAGCCCCGACGCCGGATCCAACCCCGGTTCGGCAACCATTGCTGTGAGCAACGATCGGATGTCGCGATTCACGCCGTACGCCGCACTCAGCCGGGCGACCGTCGCGGTATCGGGTGGAGTCGCCGACACCAACCGGAACCACAACCGCCCGATGACGAAACCGGCCGACGCGGGTTGCGCCAGCGCGAGCCCGGCGAACGCCTTCGCGTCGAAGTCACCGGTCTTGCCGAGCACCGTCTTCGTGCCGGAGTCGAACCGCTTGCGCTGGAACGTCGCGGCGCGACCGTCCTTGCGCAGCACCCACCCGGTCAGACAGCGGGCGCCCTGCGCGACGTCGGCCTCCTGGTAGTGACCGATGCCGAGCGTGAACAGTTCCATGAACTCGCGGGCCAGGTTCTCGTTCGGCGAACCCTTGCGGTTCCGTTGCCCGTCCAACCAGCGGATCGTCGCAGTGTCGACGATCATCGCCTGCGCGAGATCGCCGAACCGGCCGAGCGCGAGCCGGCGCTGGGTCTGGTTCTGCGCCAGCATCCAGGCCGCGTTGCGGACCTTCTGGTTGCTGGTCGCGAAGTGGCCGTGCCAGAACCAGGTCAGCCGCTCGCCCGCGGTCCGGCTCACGACCATCCGGTCGAGCCACCAGATCGTCAGCTTGCGCTCCTGCGCGGCCCGCTGCCGGTTGGCGGCCTTCTTCGCGCCCTGGTCGTCCTTCTTCGGCTGCGCGGGCGGTTCCAGTGCGGTCGGCGGTGGTATCGCGGCGGCGGCCGCATCCGTCGCGTGGCCGAGCAGGCGCCGTACGGTCGCGTCTGCGGTGGCATCGAGGTCACCCGGCGCGGGGCCGAACCCCAACCGATCGTTGAGCCGCCGGAGCACGGCCCTCTCGCTGATCTCGGTCATGCCCCCGATCGTTTCCGTCGAGCCGCCCTCGGACCAGGATCCGGCGGCTTTCTTCAGGTGATCCACAGGTGCCGGGTAGACAGCGTCTATCGACATCCGGTAGACACTGTCTACGTGATCGCCCTGGGTCTGCTGACCGCCTCCGCCGGCTGCCACGCCGCCTGGAACCTGTTGCTGAAACGAGGCGGCTTGGGCGGTCCCGCGTTCGTCTGGTTGTGCGGGCTGCTGACCTTGCCGATCTCGGTCGTGCTCCTGCTCCGCGGGTCGCTCGCCACGAGCTGGTGGGCCGGCCTCGTGAGCATGGCCCTTCACACGACGTACGCCGTGACGCTGCAGAAGGCGTACGGCGCCGCGGCGTTCTCGACCGTCTACTCGGTGAGTCGCGGCGCCGGCCCGGCGTTGGTAGCGGTGGCGAGCGAATCCGGGACACGGGTCTTCGGCGGCGCGGCGTTAGTGCTGGCCGGGGTCCTCATCATGGACCGGCCGCGCTCGCGGACGCCGGCGCGCGGGGTCGTCCTCGGGTTGCTGGTCGGCGGATGTACGGCGGCGTACACGCTCTGGGACGAGTACGCCGTCAGCTCGCTGCACATCGACCTGCTGACGTATCTCGCGGTGGCCAACGTGGCGCAGGTTGTCGTCTTGTCGGCCATCGTCCGCGATCACCAGGGAGCCCTGCGGAACTGGCGGTCAGCGCTGCCGATCGCCGTACTCATGCCGGCCAGCTACGGGCTTGTGTTACTCGCGTTGTCGGTCGCCTCGGTCGGAACTGTGGCGATCGGACGGACGCTGAACGTCGTCCTCGGTGCGCTGCTCGGAGTCGTCGTACTGCGCGAGCGGCTCGATCGCGCTCGAATCGTTGGTCTCGCCATCATTATCGGTGGCGTCCTATTGGTGAGTGTCTGAGGGGAACAACGTGAAAGACCTGGTCTGTCTGCATGCCGGCACGAGCGGGCCGTCGACCTGGGACCGCTTCGTGCCCGCGTTCGAGGAGCTCGGATATCGGGTGCACTGCCCGACGCTGCTCGGTCACGGCACCGCGGCGCGCCAACGCCCGTACCGCCTGGACGCCTTCTGCGATCAAATACTGCGCGATCAGGTACTGCGTGAACTCGACGGGCCGGTCACTCTCGTCGGGAACTCGCTCGGCGCGTTCGTCGCGAGCGCGGTCACGGTGGCCGAGCCGGATCTTGTCGAGCGCATGGTGCTCGAAGAGCTGCCGGTCCCGCCGAGGGACTCCGACGATGCTGGTCCCACAGTGCGGTCGATTCCGCCGTTGGCGTTGCTCGCGGCCGGCTGGCTGAGTCGGCGCCGGTGCGATCCGGTTCTCCTTCGAGATGTGATCGCGGATCTCCGGCGCCCACAGACGGCCTGGTGGGACGGCTTGGCGGCGGTCAAGGCGCCCACGCTCCTGCTGGCGGGCGGCCCCAAGAGTCACCTGGATCAAACCCGCTTCGCCGCGGTCAGCGAAGTGATGCCGGCCGCGACGGTCACCACGATCGAGGCGGGCCACCGCATCCACAGCCGCCAACCCGACCAGTGGCTCGCGACAGTCCGGGAGTTCCTTGCCTTCAAGGGCGCTTGAATTTCTAGAGTGTCGGTATGACGGAAACCCTCCTCGGCCGGATCGGGACCCACGGGCTCGGCGTTCTGGTCACCATCAAGCGCGACGGCCGCCCCCAGCTGTCCAACGTCACCTATGTCTTCGACGGCACCCGCCTCGGCGTCTCGCTGACCGACGACCGGGCCAAGACCAGGAACCTCCGCCGCGACCCGCGCGCCAGCCTGTACATCAACGGTTCTGGCGGGCGCTCGTACATCGTCCTCGAGGGGAAGGCCGAGCTCAGCCCGGTCGCCGCGGACCCGCACGACGCCACCGTCGAGAGCCTTGTCGACTACTACCGGACCGCATCCGGCGAGCACCCCGACTGGGACGAGTACCGCGCGGTGATGGTCCGGGACAAGCGGTTGATGCTCACGATGACCGTCGACCACGCCTACGGGATGCCTAAGCCGTAGCAGCGACTTCCGTTTCGGGTGTCCCCCGCGCCGCCCGCGCCGCCTCGCGGTACCGGCGCGGCGCGACACCGTTGACGCGTTTGAAGGCATTGCTGAACGCGCTGTCGGACATGTAGCCGAGCGAGCGCGCGAGGGCCGACAGCGGCTGATCGTCGTCGCGCAGCGCTCGCTCGGCGAGGCGCATCCGCCAGTTCAGCAGGTACGTCAGCGGCGGGACGCCTGCGACCGAACGGAAGCGTTCCGCGAACGTGGTCCGGGACATCGCGGCGGCCTGCGCGAGTTCCTCGAGCTGCCAGACCCGCCCGGGCTGGTCGTGCATCAGGTGCAGCGCCGGTGCGATGCGGTCGTCGGCGATCGCGCGCAGCCAGCCGACCGGGAGCGCGTCGGACGCGTCCAGGCAGGCCCGGAGCGCCTCGAGGAACAGCAGGTGCGCGACATCGTCGGCGGCCAGGCTCGCGCCGGGCTCGGCGGTCGATACCTCGCGCAACAAGCGGTTGAGCAGCCAGTGGAAGGTCGCGGCCCGCTCGTCGGCGGCCCGCAGGTGGATCACCGGCGGCAGGGCGCGGAGCAGCAGTTCCTCGCCGGTGCGATTCAGGGACACGTGGCCACCGACGCCGACCACCCGCTGACCGATGCCGGACCCGGCTCCGCTGCCGAAGCGGGCGATCGGACCGTCGGTGGCACCGAACGCGGCCACCGCGTCCTCGACCGGCACTGCGTCGGAATTGCCCTTCACGAACTCGTGCCGACCGTCGAACAGCACGACGTCCCCCGCCGCCAACTCGATCCGGTCGGCCGTCAGGTCGTCGTCGAAGTCGATCCAGCACGTGCCCTCGACCGCGGCGGTGAACTTCAGCCGGTTCGTGGCCGGGTACCGCAGCCGCCACTCGCCGATCGCCTCGAACCCGCGGGAGACGTGGCAATGCGCCTCGGTGAGCGCGAGGGTGTCGGTGAGCGGATCGGCCATATCCGTACTATCGCGCAAGTAATCAGCACTCTCAAGCATTCAGAGTCCGAGTACGGCGGCCTACTGTCGAAGTATGCAGACACCAATGGGATCAGGATTCACCGCGGCCTCCACGACGAACGACGTACTGGACGGCATCGACCTGCACGGGAAGGTCGCGATCGTCACCGGTGGGTACTCCGGTTTGGGCAGGGAAACCGTTCGCGCGTTCCGGTCGGCCGGCGCGGATGTCGTCGTACCGGCGCGGGATGTCGCCCGGGCGAGCGCCGAGTTGGCCGATGTTGGTGGAGTCGCTGTTGAGGAGATGGACCTACTCGATCCGGCGAGTATCGACGCGTTCGCGGACCGGTTCCTGGCGAGCGGGCGTGCGCTGCACATCCTGGTGAACAGCGCCGGGATCATGGCGAACCCCCTGACCCGCGACGCCCGCGGGTACGAGTCGCAGTTCGCGACGAACCATCTCGGGCACTTCCAGCTCACGACGCGGCTGCTGCCGGCGCTGCGGAACGCTGGTGCCGCTCGGGTGGTGTCGGTGTCGTCGCGCGGGCACCGGTACAGCGACGTCGACTTCGACGACCCGAACTTCGAGCAGCGCGAGTACGCGCCGTACCTGGGGTATGGGCAGTCGAAGACGGCGCACATCCTCTTCGCGGTCGAACTGGACGAGCGCGAGCGTGCCAACGGCATCCGCGCATTCGCCGTCCACCCGGGGAGCATCGTCACGAACCTCGCGCGCTTCACGGATCGCGAGACGCTGCGGCAGGGCGGGATCCTGGACGCGAACGACGAGCCGGTGATCGACCCCGCCCGCGGCCTGAAGACGGTCGAGCAGGGCGCGGCGACCCAGGTCTGGTGCGCGGTCAGCCCCCAACTCGAGGGGTACGGCGGCGTGTACTGCGAGGACGTGGACATCGCGAAGGTGCACACGTCGGACGAGCCGGACGTCGGTGTGCTCGCGGTGACTCCGGGCGCGTTCGGCGTACTGCCTTATGCGATCGACGCCGAGAACGCGCGCCGGCTGTGGAAGCTCAGCGAGGAACTTCTCGACCGCGGATAAACCAGTCGCGGTAAACCGGTGGTTCGTGGACGCTGAGGGTGTGGAGATCACGAAACTGTCGCCCGACAACGAAGCCGGGTGCGTCGAAGCCGTCGCGATCCGGAACGCCGCGTGGAAGCTGGACTGCCCGGAGATGGTCGAGGCCACGCCCCGCGGGTTCGCGAACATGCTGCGCTACGGCTGGGACCTCGAGCCGCAGGACGCTTATCTCGCGCGGGACGATGACGGAGTCGCCGTCGGCCTGCTGGGGCTGTCGATGCCCACGTACGACAACACGAACCAGGTGTGGGTCGACATCGACGTCCACCCGGACCACCGCGGCCGGGGCGTCGGGTCTGCGCTCGTCGAGTACGCCGAGCAGGTGGCGCGCGAGCTCGGCCGGGACACGGTCGGATACGGCTGCATCGACCTGCCGAAGGCGGACGCGTTCGCCCGGCGGCACGGGTTCGAGCAGAAGGCGATCGAGGTGAACCGCCGGCAGGACCTCGCGACGCTCGACTGGGACGTCGTCCAGGCCCTGTACGACGACGCGGTGGGCGCGTCGACGGCGTACGAGCTGACGACGCTGACCGGGGCGCTGCCGGAGGAACTGCTGGAGCCGATGGTCGAGCTGACCGGCTCGATCAACGACGCCCCGAAGGACGACCTGGACATGGAGGACGACGTCTTCAGTCCGGAACGCCTGCGCGCCTACGAGGAAGCGCAGGCGAAGAGCGACCACACGATCTATCGCGTGATCGCCCGGGAGAAGAGCACCGGCGCACTGGCCGGGCACACGGTCATCGCGGTCGAGCGCGAGCGCCCGCACATCGGCGAGCAGCACGACACGGCCGTCGACCGGGCGCACCGAGGCCATCGGCTGGGCGCGCTGGTCAAGTCCGCAATGCTGCTGTGGCTCCGGGAGGCCGAGCCGGCCGTGACCCAGGTCGACACCTGGAACGCGGAGTCCAACAACCACATGATCGGCATCAACGAGAAACTCAACTACAAGATCGTCGCCCGCATCCTCGCGTACCAGAAAACGATCTAGTCGGGAGAATCGGCAGCTCGACAGGAGGTGTCGACGATCCGCCCTCGATTCCAGCTCTTCTCAGGCGTGCGCACGCCAGCAGTGGGCATATACGTACTGTCGAGCTGCAGGTCGGAGGACGGTTCGGGCTCGGCAGGCACAGACAGACGGCATGGGCGCTAGGTTGCTGGGTGGCCAAGGCCGAAGAGGCTGGCCACCCGGTCGACCAGTGTGTCCTCCGTGGTGCCGATCGCGACGTCGACACCGGTCAGGCCGAGCCGTGCAACGTCCGCCGTCAGCCGCTCGGTGAACATCCGGTCCCGTTCGAGCAGGTTGCCGAGCGCCCGCTCCGGCGCACTGGTCCGCCCGGCGATCGCCCACAACGAACCGCGGTGCTCGATCGCCATCCGCCGGAACTCCGGTGTCGGCAGCAACCAAACCGCCCGCCTCCGATCGGCAAGCAACGGTGCAACGAGCTCAGGCAACAGCCGAAACCCTTCCACCACAACCGGCTCCGGCGGCAGCTGCAGCAGGTCGTCGACGATCAGCTGGAAACCCTCGCCCCGGAACCAGTGGAACGTGTCGAGCATGACGCCGGGTGCGCGGTTCGCCCAGCGTTCGTCCATGTCCATCGCCAGGAACTCGTGCAGGTACGGGCTGTCGGTCGCGGTCGTTCGCGCCGAGTGCTCCCCCATCATCCGGTCCGTGTCGTACAGCCGCAGGCCGAATCGGGCGGCGAGGCGGTTTGCGACTGTTGACTTGCCTCCACCGGTGCCGCCGCCCAGCCAGTGGACGTGGGTGAGGCGGGCGGCGGCTGTCATGCGGGCTCGACGAGGGTGACCTTCATGCGGTTCGAGACGGTGAAACCCATCGACTCGTACAGGCGGATCGCGGCGGTGTTCGTGCCGCCGGTGTGCAGGAACGGGCTGCTGCCGGTTGACGTGATGTGGGCCGCGACAGCTCGGATCAGGCGAGTGGCGAGGCCCTGGCCGCGGGCCGACTCGTGGGTGCAGACGGCGCTGATCTCGGTGTACCCAGGCAGGTTGAACCGCGTGCCGGCCATCGCGATCAGCTCACCCTCACGACGGATCCCCAGGTAAGTGCCGAGCTCAATCGTCCGACTCCGGAACGGACCGGGATCGGTGAGCGCTACCAGCGCGAGCATGTCAGGCACGTCGTCGACGCCCAGCACGACCGCCTCGGGATCATCGGCCGCGAGATCCGCCGGCGCGGTGAACTGCACGAGATCGAACACGCGGTCGAGCTTGAACCCGTCCGGCACCGGGAACTCGGGCCGCATCAACGCGCCGACGGTCCCCTGCCCGAGCAGTACGGCGGCATCCGCCCAGTCCGCCGCCGTCGGCTCGTCCGGAAGACCGAGGAACGGCGCCACCGCGGACGGGTACCGCCGGGCGTTGCCCCGGACCTCGGCGAACGACGCGTGCGGCCCGGTCAACGCGGCGTACACGGGATTCTGCAGGCTCATCAGAAGCCCAGCTTGCGAAGGTTCTTCGCGTCGGTCTGCCAGTTCTTGGCGATCTTGACGTGCAGGTCGAGGTAGACAGGCGTCCCCAGCAGGGCCTCGATCTGCTTCCGTGCGGCCGCGCCGACCTCGCGCAGCCGGGCGCCCTTGTGACCGATCACGATGCCTTTCTGGCTCTCGCGCTCCAGGAAGATGTTCGCGTAGACGTCGAGCAGCGGCTTGTCCTCGGGCCGGTCCTCGCGCAGGTTCATCTCGTCGATGGTGACGGCGATCGAGTGCGGCAGCTCGTCCCGGACACCCTCCAGCGCGGCCTCGCGGATCAGCTCGGCGACCAGCGTCTCCTCGGGCTCGTCGGTGATGTCGCCGTCCGGGTAGAGCGGGAAGCCCTGCGGCAGCAGCTTCACCAGTTCGTCCGCGACCAGGTCCACCTGAAAACCGGACGTCGCCGACACCGGGACGATCGACGCCCACTCGATCCCGACCGACTCGCCGAGCGCCTGGATCTCGGCCAGGTGCTCGACCATCCGGTCCGGCGCGACGAGGTCGGCCTTCGTGGCCAGCGCGACCTTCGGGGTCTTCGCGACCTTCGCCGCCTCGCTCACCAGGAACCGGTCACCGGGACCGATCTTGTCGCTGGCAGGCAGGCAGACCGCGATCACGTCGACCTCGGCCCAGGTCGTCTTGACCAGGTCGTTCAGCCGCTCGCCGAGCAGCGTCCGCGGCTTGTGCAGACCGGGGGTGTCGACCAGGATCAGCTGCGCGTCCGGCCGGTGCACGATGCCGCGCACGGCGTGCCGCGTGGTCTGCGGCTTCGACGAGGTGATCACGATCTTCTTCCCCACCACTGCGTTGGTGAGGGTCGACTTCCCCGCGTTCGGCCGGCCCACGAAGCAGGCGAACCCGGACTTGAAGTTCTCAGGTGTGGACGACATCGCGAACCTCTCCACTTCCTTCGGCCAGGACGACCGGGACGTTCGCCCCGGCGAAGTGGCGTACGACGTTCACGTCGACGGAGTCCCCGGCACCGACGCCGTCACCAACCACCGCGGCGGCCTCCAGCCCCTTCACACCCGACGCCAGCGCCATCGCGACCGCCAGCTGCAACGCGGTCAACTCGACCGTGTCGAGCGCGACGGTGCAGGCAGCGTACGTCCGGCCGTCGGAATCCCGTACGGCGGCGCCCTCAGCAGCCCGGGTACGGGCCCGGGCAGCGCGAGCGAGCGTGACGAGTTTGGCGTCCTCAGCGGAGAGGTCAGGCAACACAGGCTCCTAGGCGTGCTGGTGATTCTGGTCTTGTGGCGCGGGGGTGGGCTCCTCGCGTCGTACCAGAACCGTACCTACCTGGTTGCGGCGACCCGACGGCCGCTCCGCCGTCAGCGACAGACCCTCGAGCGAGACCTCGGCGCCGGGGATCGGCACCTTGCCGAGCAGCTTCGCCATCAGACCGCCGACAGTGTCGACGTCGTCGTCGTCCAGCGGCACGCCGAACAGCTCGCCCAGCTCGTCGATCGGGAGCCGGCTGGAGACCCGGTAGCTCCCGTCCGAGAGCTCCTGCACCGAGTCCGGGTCCTCGTCGTACTCGTCGGTGATCTCGCCGACGATCTCCTCGAGGATGTCCTCGATCGCCACGAGTCCCGCCGTACCGCCGTACTCGTCGACGACGATCGCCAGGTGCATCCGGGCCGCCTGCATCTCGCGCAGCAGCTGGTCGACCGGCTTGGAGTCCGGCACGTACATGCACGGCCGCATCACCGACTCGACCCGCTCGGTCGACTCGGCCTGGGCGTTGTCGTAGACGCGACGCATCACGTCCTTGAGGTAGACGACGCCGAGGATGTCGTCCAGCGACTCGCCGATCACCGGGATCCGCGAGTACCCCGAACGCAGGGCCAGCGAGGTGAGCTGGCGGAGTTTCTTGTGCTTCTCGATGTAGACCATGTCGGTCCGCGGCACCATCACCTCGCGGACGATGGTGTCACCGAGCTCGAACACCGAGTGGATCATCTGCCGCTCGCCGGACTCGATCACCGCGGACTTCTCCGCGTAGTCGACCAGCGCGCGCAGCTCGGCCTCGGTCGCGAACGGTCCCTCGGCGAACCCCTTGCCCGGGGTCAGCGCGTTACCGATCAGGATCAGCAGCTTCGGCACCGGCCCGAGGATCCGGGTCAGCGCCATCACCGGACCGGCGGACAGGATCGCGAACCGGTCCGAGTGCTGCCGGCCGAGCGTCCGCGGCGCGACGCCGATGATCACGTACGAGACCAGCACCATCACCACGGCGGTGATCAGGATGTGCTCCCAGGTCACCTCGAAGACGCCGGACAGCGCCTGGGTGACCAGCACGATCGCGGTGATCTCACAGATCAGGCGGAGCAGCAGCAAAGAGTTCAGGTACCGCGGGGCGTCCGACAGCAGGTCGCGCAGCTTGACCGCGCGCAGGTTGCCCTGCTCGACCTGCTCGTTCGCCCGCACCTTCGAGTACGACGACAGCGCCGCCTCCGCGCCGGCGAACAACCCGGCGAGCAGCACGAGCACAGCGGCCACAACCAGCAGAACGAGGTCGTGGTAGGTCATGGGAACGTCACTCCTGACCGGCAGAGGGCGCCATCAGGCACCCTCCAGTCTGTTTCCAGGTGCGCGCCATGCTTCCAGCAGGCGACCCTGAACGTCCCACATCTCGGCTTTCTCGGCGGGTTCAGCATGGTCGTACCCGAGCAGGTGCAGGATACCGTGCACCGTCAGCAGCTCCAGCTCGGCCCACGTGCCGTGCCCGGCCTTCGCGCCCTGCGCGGCCGCGACGGTCGGGCAGAGCGCGATGTCACCGAGGTGGCCGAGCGGCAGCTCGCCGTCGTCCTCCTCGGCCGGCCCCGGCCGCAGCTCGTCCATCGGCCACGACATCACGTCGGTCGGACCCGGCAGGTCCAGGAACTCGACGTGATACCGCGCCATGGTGTCCTCGTCGACCAGCTTGATCGACAGCTCACACTCCGGGTGCAGCCGCAGCGACGACATCACGAAGCGGCTCAGCCGCATCAGTCCGTGGGCGTCGATCTCTACTCCGGACTCGTTGTTGACCTCGACGTTCATCGCTGGTGATCAACACTGCCTTCGTAGTTCTCGTACGCGGACACGATCCGGCCGACCAGCTTGTGCCGGACGACGTCGTGCGAGGTCAGCCGGCAGAACGCGAGGTCCTGCACGCCTTCGAGGATTCCCTGGACGACCCGCAGACCCGAGTTCGTACCGTTCGGCAGGTCGACCTGGGTGACGTCGCCGGTGACGACCATCTTGGAGCCGAACCCGAGCCGGGTGAGGAACATCTTCATCTGCTCCGGCGAGGTGTTCTGCGCCTCGTCCAGAATGATGTAGGCGTCGTTCAGCGTCCGGCCGCGCATGTAGGCCAGCGGCGCGATCTCGATCGTGCCGGCGGTCATCAGCCGCGGGATGGACTCCGGGTCGAGCATGTCGTGCAGGGCGTCGTACAGCGGGCGCAGGTACGGGTCGATCTTCTCCGACAGGGTGCCGGGCAGGAACCCGAGCCGCTCGCCGGCCTCGACGGCCGGCCGGGTCAGGATGATCCGGTTGACCTCCTTGGCCTGCAGCGCCTGGACCGCCTTGGCGACCGCCAGGTAGGTCTTGCCGGTACCGGCGGGGCCGATGCCGAAGACGATGGTGTTCTTGTCGATGGCGTCGACGTACCGCTTCTGGTTCAGCGTCTTCGGCCGGATGGTCCGGCCGCGGCTGGACAGGATGTTCTGGGTGAGCACGTCGGCGGGGCTCTCGACCGTGGCGGCCTTGATCATCGCGATGCTGCGCTCGACCGAGTCGGCGGTCAGGCCGTGCCCGGTGCGGATCACCGCGATCAGCTCGTCGATCAGCCGCTCGGCCAGGGCCAGCTCGGCGGGCTCGCCGATCAGCGTGATCTCGTTGCCGCGGACCATGATGTCGGCGGCGAACTCCTTCTCGACGATGCGGAGGAACTCGTCCCGGGCTCCGAGCAGGGCCACCATGTCGATGCTGTTCGGCACGACGATCTTGTGCGACGCCTGCGTGCTGGTGGCAGCCTCACGAGCGGTGCCGTTCGCGCGCGCCTCCGGTTCGATACTGCGTGGCCTGGACAGGCTCTTCCTCCTGAGTACGGGTGATGTGACTTTCTCCATGCTAGCCGCCTCGTCCGACACCCTCACTCGGAATTCCCCGAGACACGCCTGCCCGGGGCGCCGGAGCGCCGTACGAACGGAACCTTCGGTGCTGCGTGACGACCCGGCCACTCCCCGTCAACGCACCTGTCCGTCCGCTGAGAATTGCACTGACCGGGGCCTGCTTGTTGTCAACCTGGGACGCCATCTTCGCGTCGTCTTTTCGTGGCGCAACCGGCTGTGGTGTACGAAGAGTGCGTGACACCTGAGTCCTCGTGGGATGCCGACGAGGCGCTGACGGCTGTGTACACGGCGCACTACACCTCGCTCGTCCGCCTCGGCGCACTGCTGTTGCGCGACACCGGAACGGCGGAGGAGATCGTCCAGGACGCGTTCGTCGCGATGCACGGCCGCTGGAACCGGCTCCGCGACCCCCACAAGGCTCTCGCGTACCTGCGGACCGCGGTGGTGAACCGCTGCCGGTCCCGGCAACGCCACCTGATCGTCGTGGACAAACACACCCCCAAGGCCCTCCCCGACGAGCCGAGCGCCGAGCAGGCGGTACTGCGCAGCGCGGAGACGGACCGCGTGATCGAGGCGATGCGGACGCTGCCGGAGAAGCAGCGCACCGTGATGGTGCTCCGGTACTACGGTGACCTGTCGGAAGCCGAGATCGCGGACACGATGGGCATCAGCCGGGGCTCCGTGAAAAGCCATGCCGCGCGCGCGACGAAATCGCTGCGCCAGCTCCTGGAGCAGAACGCATGAACGACAACACGCCGAACGACCCGTTCGACGACCTGATGCGGCGGGCGTTGCACGACGAGGCCGACCGGATCGAGCCCGCCGACGCCCTGCCGGAGATCCGCGCCCGCGCGCACGCCCAGCGCCGGCCCGTCCACCGGCGCCCCTGGCTCCTGACCACCGGTGTGGCCGCGGTCGGCACCGCGGCGGCGATCGGCGCCTTCACCGTCTTCACCGGCAGCGACAACACCGCCAACGACGGCGACACGGTCGCCGGTTCCGGTACGACGGCCACCGCGTCCGCCGTACCGCAGGGCCGGACCCCGTCGGTCGCGCAACCCTCGCCGGCACCGTCGGTGGTCTCGCCCGAGGCGTCGTCCGAGGCGTCGACCGGGGCGTCGATTGGGGCCACCACCATCCCGCCGTACAAGGCCATTCCGCCGACCACAACCGGCGCGCCCGAGCAGGCCGTCAGCAACGCGCTCGTTCCGGTCTACTGGATGGGTCAGCAGATCGGCGCCCGGAAGAAGACCGCGACCCGCCTGTACCGCACCTGGGCCAAGGTCAGCGGCCGGCCGGCCGAGGAGGCGGTCCGGATCATGACCACGAAGCGGCCGGACGACCCGGACTACTTCACGGTCTGGCGCGGCGCCGCGGTGAACACCGTGACGCGGTCGAACGGCCTGGTGACGGTCGACTTCAAGCAGCTGCCGAAGACCACGCTGGACGCCGACGTCGCGCAGGTCGCGACGCAGCAGCTGGTGTACACCGTGCAGGGCGCGTTGAAGGACGACCAGACCCCGATCCAGGTCACGCAGGGCGGGCAGTCGGTGCCGAAGCTGTTCGGTCAGGTCGACGCCACGGCGCCGCTCGGGCGCGCGCAGGCGGCGGACGTGCAGGCCTTCGTCTGGATCGAGTCGCCCGCAGAGGCCCAGGTGCTCGGGGAGGACCAGGTCACGGTCCAGGGCGTGGCGAACACGTTCGAGGCGACGGTCAACTACCAGGCGACGAACCTGAAGACCCGCGAGACGAAGAAGAGCTTCACCAGCACGAAGGAAGGCATGAAGTTCTCGCCGTACGCGTTCCAGCTCACGCTCAGCCCGGGCCCGTGGCAGATCAGCGTCTACCTGGTGTCCGCGGCGGACGGCACGATCACCGACACGGATTCCAAGTCGATCCTCGTGAAGTAGGCCTGGTGAAGTAGCTAGTCCGCGCGGTCGATGGTTGCGGCGAGCAGTCCTGGGAAGGCCTGGTCGAACTCGGGCCGGCGCAGGCGGTTGAGGCGGCGGGCGCCCTCGTCGCGCTGCTCGATCAGGCCGGCGGAGCGCAGTACCGAGAAGTGGTGGCTGGCAGTCGCCTTCTTCACCGGGAGGTCGAAGGTGCCGCAGGCGCGCGTCCAGTCGTCGTGGACGGCGAGGTCGCGCAGGATCGAGCGGCGGACCGGATCCGCGAGCGCGTCGAGTGCCGTCTGCAACGGCACGTCGACCGGTGCGACGTGCTGCAGGGTTCGCGCTCGCGCTGACTCGACAACCATGGTGTTCGAAGTCTACCTAACAGCTCAACGCCAGCGGGAACGGGCGAGCAGCGCGGCCGCCGCAGCGACGCCCGCGGTCGAAGTACGGAGGACGGTGTCGCCGAGGCGGACGGAGTCGACGTCGAGGCTCTTGAGCTCGGTCGGAGCGATCCCGCCTTCGGGGCCGATCACGATCACCACGTCACCAGCGGCCGGAACCTCGAGGGACGCCAGTGGGGTGGTCGCCTCCTCATGCAGTACGACGGGCAGCGCCGCGCCGGCCAGCAACTCGGCGACCTCGGCCGTGGTCGCGACCGGAGCCACCTCCGCGAACCAGGTACGGCGTGACTGCTTGCTCGCCTCGAACGCCCACGCCCGCCACTTCGCGAGCATCTTCTCGACCCGCTCCGGGTTGGCCCGGAACTGACTCCGCTCCGCGTTCCACGGCACGATCACGTCGACGCCGACCTCGGTCAGCATCTCGACCGCGAGCTCGGCCCGCTCCCCCTTCGGCACAGCCTGCACTACGACGACCCGGGGAGCCGGCGCCGGCTCACTCCCCCGCACGTCGACTGCCACCGTTACGCCGGCCTTGGAAGCGGAAACCACGGCACCCTCGGCCCAGGCGCCCCGCCCGTCCGTCAGCCGAACGCGCTCGCCCGGCCCGATCCGCCGTACGACGGCTGCATGCCGGCCCTCCGGTCCGTCGAGCGTCAGCTCCTCGCCGGCCAGATCGGCACGGAAGAACACCGCGACCCCCATCGTCCCAACACCTCCACCATCCGAGCGTGACCGTCCGAGCGTCCACCGTTTGAGGGGCCGGCCCCTCAAGGGGTGGGTTCTCCCCCCGAATTTCCAGGGGCCTTCCCGCCGTTTGGGGGGGGGGCGCCCCCC
>NZ_JBSHBJ010000037.1:0-47608 GCF_053611945.1 Kribbella sp. NPDC054772
CGCCACTGCTGTCCCGCAGCCTGCTGCTCACGCTGGAGTCGCTGACGGACGACGACATCGCGATGCTGCTCGACCGCGCGCTGACCGACGAGCGCGGGCTGAACGGCGAGTTCGAGCTGGCCGCCGATGCGCGCGACCACCTGCTGCGGATGGCCGGAGGAGACGCCCGTCGCGCCCTCACGTACCTCGAAGCAGCGGCCGGTGGAGCCCGCGCCAAGCACGAACAGGCGCTGAAGCTCGCGGCGGCCACGGCCCCCGAGTCTGCTGGTGAGGACGAGGTACCGACGCCGGCGGTGATCGACCTGGTCACGCTGGAAACGGCGGTGGATCGCGCCGCGGTGCGGTACGACCGGGCCGGTGACCAGCACTACGACGTCACCTCGGCGATGATCAAGTCGATCCGCGGCTCGGACGTGGACGCCGCCATGCACTACCTGGCCCGGATGATCGAGGCGGGGGAGGACCCGCGGTTCATCGCCCGCCGGCTGGTGATCTCGGCGAGTGAGGACATCGGCATGGGCGACCCGACCGCGCTCGGTGTCGCGGTCGCGGCCGCCGAGGCGGTGCAGTTGATCGGCATGCCGGAGGCGCGGATCAACCTCGCCCAGGCGGTCGTCGCGCTCGCGCTCGCGCCGAAGTCCAACGCGGTGATCATGGCCGTCGACGCGGCGATCGCGGACGTGAAGGCCGGCAAGGTCGGCCCGGTTCCGCCACACCTGCGCGACGCGCACTATGCCGGCGCCAAGAAGATCGGCCACGGCTCGTCGTACCAGTACTCACACAACGATCCGCGCGGTGTCCTTCCGCAGCAGTACGCCCCGGACGTGATCGACGGCACCGACTACTACACGCCGACCCGGCGCGGCGGCGAAGCGGCGTACGCGGATCGGGTCGCGGCCATCCGGAAGATCCTCCGAGACCGCAAATAGCCGCAAATCGTCGTACTGCGAGGACGCGGGTGTTCGCAGTACGGACGATCGTCGCCTCTGCGTACCGGGAGAATCACGCGATCGGGGCCAGGACGCTGTTCACGGACGGCGACCGGCCGCGGCGTTTGCGCTGGTAGGGCGGTGATTGCGGCGTACCCAGGGACGGGACGCACACCGGGCGGCGCCGGTCGGGTACTGATGGTGAGCTTCGACTGAAGCGTTCGACTGGGTAGGCTGCCTGACGGCCTGGGGGCGAAAGGTTCAGTTGTGAGTCACCCCAGTCCGAGGCACATCCGCCGGCGTCCCCCGATGATGAAGTTGGGCATCGGAGCCGCAGCTCTGGTGAGCGTTGCGGGATTCGCGTACTTCGTCCCGTTCGGATCCACCGACCCGGCCCGCAGTCAGACCCAGGCCCAGACCCCGTCGGCCGAGTCCACCCCCGAGGCCGGCCTCAGCGAGAGTACGTCGCGATCGAACGGCCGCCCGCCTTCGCCGGTCGGTAAGCCGCTCGTCCCGATCCCGGCGACCCCGTCGGCGACCGCTACCGATCCCACCACACCGTGGTGGATCCAGGCCTCGGACCGCGCGAGTTCCGACTCCGCGGGGCAGAGCTCCGGGACCACGACGTCGACCACGACCTCGCCGACGCCAACCACCCCGAAGACGACCCAGTCGACGCTCCCGAAGACAACACCGACGACGCCCCCGAAGACGACGAGCACCGCGACGACGACCGCCAAGCCCTCGACGCCGACCCCGACGACTCCGAAACCCAGTACGCCGAAACCCAGCACGCCCAAGCCCAGCACACCGAAACCGTCGACCCCGACGACGACAGCGACCACACCAACGACCCCGACCACGCCATCCACGCCATCCACGCCAGCCACCCCGGCCACCCCGCCGACGACCGCCACGATCCCGGCGACCCCGACCCTTCCGACCCTCCCCACGCTGCCCGGCATACCGATCATCACCGGCACCGTGACTCCCACCCTCCCGATCCCGCCGCAACACACCCAAACGGACGATTCATCCGGTAACTGACCCGGTTTGGTGAGCGACTGTGATGTGCGGGATGGTGTCCTGAAGCGGAGTGCGCTATTGCCCGCGATAAGGTCGGGCGGTCCACAAGGTCGCACGGAGTCGCTACGGGAAGGTGGATCGTTTTCCATGAGCGTCGGTGAAGTCGCGGGGCTGATAGCTGCCTGCGCGCTGCTCATCCTGGTAGGCCTGCTGGCCTATCCGATCCTGAAGCTCGGCAAGGTGTTCGACGAGACCCGGATCATGGTCAAGGGCGTCTCCGACTCCAGTGTCCCGCTGCTCGGCGAGGTGACCACCACCGTGGCCACCACCAACGCCCAGCTGGCGAAGGTGGACACCATCACCGACAACGCGACCACCGTGACGACCAACGCGGCCGCGTTGATGTCGCTGTTCTCGGCGACGGCGGGTGGCCCGCTGGTGAAGGCGGCCGCGTTCACCTACGGCGTCCGCCGGGCGCTCGGTGAGCAGCAGCGCAAGGACGTGTCCAGGCGCGTCAAGGAAGAGATGAAGGCCGAGCGGAAGGCGCGGAAGCGGTGAAGCGGATCTTCTGGCTGATCATCGGGATCGCCGTCGGCGTGTACGCCGTGACCCGGCTGAAGAAGCGGGTCCAGATCCTCGCTCCGGAGAGTGTCCAGGAGTCCACGGCCAAGCTGGCCGCCGCAGTCCGGCACTTCGGCGACCAGGTCCGCGAGGGCATGGCCGAGCGGGAGACCGAGCTGCGGGACGCGCTGGGTATTGAGAACACCAACGATCGTGAGGACTACCGGTAACACCCATGGAAACCAGTGAGATCAGGCGGCGGTTCCTGCAGTACTTCGAGGACCGGGGCCACACCGTGGTGCCGAGCGCGCCGCTGCCGTCGCCGGACCCGAACCTGCTCTTCAACGTCGCCGGCATGGCCCAGTTCGTGCCGTACTTCGTCGGCCAGCAGACCCCGCCGTACCCGCGCGCGACGAGCGTGCAGAAATGCGTGCGGACGCTCGACATCGACGAGGTCGGCAAGACCACCCGGCACGGCACGTTCTTCCAGATGAACGGCAACTTCTCCTTCGGCGATTACTTCAAGGAGAAGGCCATCGAGTACGCCTGGGAGCTGGTGACCAAACCGCAGAACGAGGGCGGTTACGGCTTCGACGAGTCCGTCCTGTACGCCTCGGTGTACTACGACGACGACGAGGCGATCGAGCTCTGGAAGCGGGTCGCCGGCCTGCCGGACGACCGGATCGTCCGACTCGGCATGAAGGACAACTTCTGGTCGATGGGGATCCCGGGTCCGTGCGGCCCGTGTTCGGAGATCCTGATCGACCGCGGCCCGGAGTTCGGCGCCGACCGGGACTGGGAGGCGGGCGACCGCTACCTGGAGTTCTGGAACCTGGTCTTCATGCAGAACATCCGCGGCGAGGGTGGCGGCAAGGAGGGCTACCCGATCCTCGGCGAGCTGCCGAAGAAGAACATCGACACCGGTCTCGGCCTGGAGCGGGTGGCCTACCTGCTGCAGGGCGTCGACAACATGTACGAGATCGACGAGATCTACCCGGTGATCGAGCGCGCGTCGGAGCTGAGCGGCCGCAAGTACGGCGCCGAACACGTCGACGACGTCCGGTTCCGGGTTGTCGCGGACCACGTCCGCAGTGCGCTGATGCTGATCGGTGACGGCGTCACCCCGGGCAACGAGCAGGGCGGGTACGTCCTGCGCCGGCTGCTGCGCCGCGCGATCCGCTCGATGCGGCTGCTGGGCTACGAGGACCCGAGCCTGGTCGAGCTGCTCCCGGTGAGCCTCGAGCAGATGAAGAAGTCGTACCCGGAGCTCGAGCCCGACTTCGGCCGGATCAGCCAGGTCGCGTACGCCGAGGAGGAGGCGTTCCGCCGTACCCTCACAGCCGGTACGACGATCTTCGACGTGGCGGTGCGCGACACCAAGGCCTCTGGGGCGCACCAGCTCGAGGGCGCGAAGGCCTTCCAGCTGCACGACACGTACGGCTTCCCGATCGACCTGACCGTCGAGATGGCGGCCGAGCAGGGCCTGAACGTCGACACCGAGGGCTTCCGCTCCCTGATGAAGGAGCAGCGCGAGCGTGCCAAGGCGGACGCCCGCGCCAAGAAGGCCGGTCACGCGGACACCTCGGGGTACCGGGAGCTGCGCGAGAAGGGCGTCACCGAGTTCACCGGGTACCAGGAGCTGGCGACGGACTCGCAGGTCCGCGGTCTGCTCCGTGACGGTGCGGTCGCCTCGTTCGCCGAGCAGGGCGAGACCGTCGAGGTCGTGCTGGAGAAGACCCCGTTCTACGCCGAGTCCGGTGGCCAGATCGCGGACGAGGGCCTGATCATCGGTGACGGCCTGAAGCTGAACGTGCTCGACGTGCAGCGGCCGGTCAAGGGCCTGGTCGTGCACAAGGTCGAGATCCTCGAGGGCGTACTGCGTCCCGGGACCGATGTGCACGCCGCGGTCGACCACGAGTGGCGGGTCTCGGCCTGCCAGGCGCACTCCGGGACGCACGTCGTGCACGCCGCGCTGCGCCAGGTGCTCGGCCCGAACGCGTTGCAGAGCGGTTCGTACAACAAGCCCGGTTACCTGCGGCTCGACTTCGCCTGGTCGTCGGCGCTCGACGCGGCCACCCGGTCCGAGATCGAAGAGGTCGCGAACCTCGCCGTACGGCAGGACCTGCCGGTGTCGGCGCAGTACATGACGCTCCCGGAGGCCCGGGACTGGGGTGCGCTGGCGCTGTTCGGCGAGACGTACGACGAGCAGGTCCGCGTGGTCGAGATCGGTGGCCCGTGGTCGCGTGAGCTCTGTGGTGGCACGCACGTGAAGCACTCGTCGCAGGTCGGCGCGGTGACTGTCACCGGCGAGTCGTCGGTCGGCGCGGGCGTGCGCCGGATCGAGGCGTTCGTCGGCATGGAGGCGCTGCACTTCCTCGGCCGCGAGCGGGCGCTGGTCCGGCTGCTCAGCGAGAACCTGAAGACCCGGCCGGAGGAGCTGCCCGCGAAGGTCGCCGACCTGTCGGAGCGGTTGCGCGCCGCCGAGAAGGAGCTCGAGAAGGTCCGCGCCGCGCAGGTGCTGCAGGCCGCGGGTGAGCTGGCGGCCAACCCGAAGGACGTCTTCGGCGTCCAGTACGTCGGTCATCGCGCGCCCGACGGCGTGAACGGCGGCGACCTGCGCAAGCTGGCGCTCGACGTCCGCGGCCGGTTGGGCAACGACAAGCCCGCCGTGGTCGCGGTGCTGAGCGTCAACGACGGCAAGCCCGGCGTGGTGGTCGCGCTCAACGACACCGCCCGCGAGTGGCGGCTGAAGGCCGGCGACCTGGTCCGGGTCGCGGCCGAGAAGCTCGGTGGCCGGGGCGGTGGCAAGGACGATGTCGCGCAAGGTGGCGGTACGGATCCGGCCGGTGCCGGCGACGCGCTGAGTGCCGTCGAGCACGCGATCGGGCACCAGGTGACCGGTTGACCGACGGTTTCGCACCGATCACGCAGCGCTGGCTGTGAGCCCGACTGTGAGACAGTGCAGATGAGAACGGGAGTGCGGATCGCCCTGGACATCGGCGACGCCCGGATCGGCGTCGCGAGCAGCGATCCGCACGGAATCCTCGCCACGCCTGTGGAGACTGTCCGCCGCGGGCCGGGAGATCTGGATAGGATCGCCGCACTCGCCGCCGAACTGGAGGCGTTCGAGATCGTGGTCGGCCTGCCGCGTTCCCTGTCGGGGGGCGAGGGACCGGCCGCGGTGAAGATCCGGGAAACGGCGGAGCAGGTGCGGGACAAGGTGCACGTGAACAACTCGGGGACGACGGTGCGGCTGGTGGACGAGCGGTTCACCACCGTCACCGCCGAACGGATGCTGCGGGAACGGGGAAAGAAAGGCTCCAAACGGCGCGCGGTGGTCGACCAGGCCGCGGCGGTCGTGATTCTGCAACATGCGCTCGACCTCGAGCGCGAGACCGGCAACCCACCCGGGAGGCCCCTGTGAACGGACCATCGGTGGACCAAGATGTCGACGAGGGCGAGGAGCAACGCGACGATCTGGGCAGCGGGCTCGGCCTGCGGGCCGAGACGCGGGTGGAGCGCCGGGCCAACCGGCGCCGGGCCCGTGGCCGCCGCGCCTTCGGCTGCTTCGCCGGACTGATCTCGCTGCTCGTCGTCGGCGCGATCGTGGCCGGTGCCGTGGTCGGCTTCGGCAAGGGCAAGGACGCCCTCGCGAACGTGTTCTCCGCGCCCGACTACTCAGGGCAGGGCACCGGCACGGTGATCGTGGAGATCTCCAACGGCCAAGGCTCCAGCTCGATCGCGGACACGCTCGAGAAGAAGGAAGTCGTGAAGAGCGCCCGCGCCTTCGAGCGGGCGGCCCGCGACGATCCGCGGGCCTTGCAGATTCAGGCCGCGACGTACACGCTGCGCAAGCACATGTCGGCCAAGGCCGCGCTCGAGCTGATGCTGAACACCGCGCAGTCGGTCCGGATCACCCGGTTCAGCGTCCCGGCCGGCAAGACGATGGCCGAGGTCGCGCTGATCCTGCAGAACCCGAAGCTCAAGCTGCCGAGCGGTTCCGTCGCGGGCGCGCTGGCCAAGCCCGCCACGCTCGGTCTCCCGTCGTACGCGCACAACAGCGCCGAGGGCTTCCTGTTCCCGGGCACGTACGACGTGCCGAAGGGCGCGACGGCGGTCTCGATGCTGAAGATGATGACGGCGAACTACGCGAAGGCCGCGTCGTCGCTGGACCTGGCGAACAGCGCGTCCCGCAAGGGTCTGGACCCGTACCAGGCGGTGATCGTCGCCAGCATCATCGGTGCCGAGACCAACAAACCGGCGGACTACGCGAAGGTCGCGCGGGTGATCTACAACCGGATGGCGGCCGGGATGTACCTGGGGATGGACTCGACGGTGCACTACGTGGTCGGCAAGGACGGCGGCGTGTTCACGACGCCCGAGCAGCGCAAGAACACCTCGCCGTTCAACACCTACAACCACAAGGGCCTGCCGCCGACGCCGATCAACTCGCCGACCCGCGAGCAGCTCAGCGCGGCGATCAACCCGGCGCCGGGATCGTGGAAGTACTTCACGCTGGTCAACCTGGACACCGGCGAGACCGCGTTCGCGACCACGTACGCCGAACACCAGGCCAACGTGGCGAAGTTCCAGACCTGGTGCCAGGCCCACAAGGGTCGCTGCTGATCATGCGGTGTCTTGTGCTGGGTTCGCCGATCGCGCACTCGTTGTCCCCGGCGATGCACCGGGCGGCGTACGCCGCGCTCGGGATGGACTGGACCTACGACGCGTTCGAGGTCGAGGAGGACGAGCTGCGCGGGTTCGTCGCGTCGCTCGGTGACGACGTCCGTGGGCTGTCGCTGACGATGCCGTTGAAGCGGGTGGCGCTGGACCTGGTCGACACCGTCGATCCCGTGGCGGAGCTGATCGGTGCGGCGAACACGATGCTGTTCGAGCCCGACGGATCCCGGTCCGCGCACAACACCGACGTACCCGGGCTGGTGAACGCGTTCGCCGAGCGGGGGATCACGGCGGCCGAGACGGCGGTCGTGATCGGTGGCGGTGCGACCGCGGCGTCGACGCTGGCGGCGCTGCGTGGGCTGCGGGTCAGCGAGGTGACCCTCGTCGTCCGGGACCTCTCGAAGGCGGAGCGGTTGCGGGACCTGGCCGCGGAGCTGGAGCTCCGGACGTCGGTCGCCGACTTCACCCAGGTCGAGCAGATCGGCGGCTTCGACCTGTGCGTGTCGACGCTGCCCGGCGGCGCGGTCGACCCGTGGGCAGAGCACTTCGCCGGCGTCGCGCCGGTGGTGTTCGACGTCGCGTATCACCCGTGGCCGACCAAGCTCGCGATCGCGGCGCACCGGATCGGTACCGAGCTGTTGAACGGACTTGACCTACTCGTGCATCAGGCGACCCTCCAAGTGGAGATGATGACGGGTAGGTCGCCGGCTCCTCTGGCGGCCATGAGAACGGCTGCTCGTGAGGAGTTGGGGGATCGTGAGCCTGCTTGACCGCCGTACGGTACTGAAGGCCGGCGGTGCCGCCGCCGCTGTGACGCTGGCCGGTTGTGGGAACTCGAAGAAGGACGCCGGGGGGTCGACGAGCCCTTCGCAGACGGCTACGGCCACTACGTCGAACACACCGACCACATCAGCGCCGAGCTCGACCACTCCGAGCTCGACCCCGAGCAGCACGCCCAGTACGTCTGCCCCGACGCTCACGTCCGCGGTCCCGAACTGGAACAGCTTCGCCCGCTCGCTCCAGGGCCGCCTCTACCTGCCGGCCTCGTCCGGGTACGCCGCCGCGCACCAGCTCTTCAACCCGCGCTGGGACAGCGTCCGCCCGGCCGCCGTGGTCAAGGCCGCGAACCCCGCCGACGTCCAGAAGGCGATCAACTTCGCCCGCGCCAACAAACTCGTGCTCGTCCCGAAGAGCGGCGGGCACTCGTACGTCGGCGCGTCGACGATCGCCAACGGCATGCAGGTCGATGTCGGCGCGCTCAAAGGCATGAGCTACTCGAACGGCGTCCTCACCGTCGGCGCGGGCGCGCACCTGTACGACGTGCACGCGTTCCTCGACCGTTACGGCCGCTCACTGCCGACCGGGACCTGCCCGACCGTCGGTGTCGCCGGCCTCACGCTCGGCGGCGGCATGGGGATCCACACCCGCACATTCGGGCTGACCTGTGACCGGGTCGTCTCGATGGGCGTCGTCACCGCGGACGGGAAGGCGCACACGGTCAGCGCGTCCGCCGAGCCGGACCTGTTCGCGGCCCTGCGGGGCGGCGGCGGTGGCAATCTCGGGGTGGTGACGTCGTTCCAGTTCGCGACGATCCCGGGGACCAAGCTCGGGTTCTTCCGGCTGAGCTGGCCGGAGTCGCAGGCGGCGGCCGTCGTCCGCGGCTGGCAGAAGTTCGCCCAGACCGCGCGGGCGACGTCCTGGGGCAACCTGCACATCGATGCCAACAGCAACGGTACGTTGTCGGTCCACGTGCTCGGTGTCTCCACCACCGGCAACGCGAACGCGGCGGCCGCGCAGCTCGAGTCGTTCGTCGGCGCGAAGGCGTCGTCTCGCTCGATCACGGTGAAGTCACACATGGAAGCGGTGAAGTACCTCGGCGGTGGGTCGACGAGTCCGCGCCAAGGGTTCCAGGCCGGCTCCGACGTCCTCAAGGGACCGATGGACGCGGCAACGATCACCTCGCTGCTCGGCGCAGTGAAGGCGGCGGCCCGGGCTCGAACGCCGGCGTCGGCGATCCTCGACCCGCTCGGCGGTCAGGCGACGGAGCAGCCGGCGGGCGGCTCGGCGTGGCCGTGGCGCAGCGCGCTGGCCGTGATCCAGTGGTACTCGTCGTCGCAGGGCAAGAGCGCGCAGACCTTCATCTCCAACGGCCACCGCGCCGTCCGGTCCGCCACCGCCGGCGGTTACGTGAACTACCTCGAGACCGGACGAGCGGTGAGTTCGTACTACGGCGGCAGCGTGGCGAAGCTGGAGGCCGCGAAGCGGAAGTACGACCCGGGCAACTTCTTCCACACGCCGTACACCTTCGCTTAGCTAGTCTTCGCCCGTGAAACTTTGGCGGGTGCTCGCGGGCGTGCTGGCTGTTGGATTCGTCGCTGCCGGGGTGACGCCTGCCTGGGCCTGCGCCTGCGGCGGCTTCATGCCGGACGCCCAGTCCCGGGCCCGTTCGTACGGCGAGAACGCGCTCGTCCAGTACTCCGGCAGGACCGAGAAGATCACGCTCTCGATGGAGATCAACGGCTCGTCGAAGAAGGCCGCGTGGATCATGCCGGTGCCGGCCGCCGCGAAGGTGGAGCTCGGCGACGACACGCTGTTCAACCGGCTGGACCGGATCACGCGGCCGAAGATCGTGTCCAAGACGACCTACTGGCCGTTCCGCGGGCGCGGGCTGGGGCTCATGGGCGGCCGCGGCGACTCCGCGGGCGCCCCGGCCGCGAGCGGGGTGAACGTCCAGCAGCAGATGGTGCTCGGGCCGTTCGCGGTCGCGCGGCTCACCGGCTCGAGCGGTGCGGCCGTGACCGACTGGCTGCGCACCAACGGGTACGTCGTTCCCGCGACACTCGCGGCGAACCTCACGCCGTACCTGTCGGAGAAGTGGGAGATCGTGGCGGTCAAGCTCGCGCCGAAGCGGGACGGTGAGTCGCTGATCGGCTCGACCCCGCCGCTCGCGCTGACGTTCGCGTCGGACCGGATCGTGTACCCGATGCGGCTGAGCAAGGGGGCGACCACCGCACAGACCGTGACGGTGTACGTCGCCGCCGAGCACCGGGTCGACGCCACCAAGCTCCCGGACGCCGACGTCCGCCCCGAGCTGCTGTTCGCGGGCCGGGTCGAGGATGACGCGACGCTGACGAAGCCGGCCGACTTCCTGACCGCGTACACGGTCACCTACCGCGAGCCGGGCCGGATCACCGACGACTTCACGTTCGCGCCCGCGGCCACTGACGACGAGTTCCAACGGGTCGAGGTGATCACCACGAACCATGGGTTCTGGAGCACCCTCGGGGTGATCTTCGGCGGACTGCTGCTCATCGGCGGCGGCGCGGCGGTGATCGCGCGGACGCAGGTACGGCGCTCCGCCCAACGCATCGTCTAGGCTCCTGGATCGTGCCGGCCGACAACGCGTTGCTCGCTGCGGGGATCGGGGTCGTCGCCTGCGGACCCGCGGCGGCTGTCCTCGGGCCCTGGCTGATGCGCCGCATCCCGGAGCCCGTGCTGGACGAGGGCGAGACCAAGGTCCCGTACGCGTCACTGGCCGGCCGGAGCGCGGCGTACTGGTGCGGTGGGCTCGCGGCTGTGGCCGGGGGAGTGCTCGGCTGGATGCTCGGGCTGGACGCCGTACTGCCCGCGTGGCTGCTGCTCGCGGTGGCCGGCGCAGTGCTCGGGTACATCGACGCTCGGACGCGCTTCCTGCCATCGGTGATCATCTGGCCGACGTACGCCGTCGTCGGTGTCGCGCTGCTCGGCGCGGCGGTGGCGACCGGCGACTGGAGTTCGTTGCGCCGGGCAGCGATCGCCGGTGCGATCGGGTTCGCGGTGTTCTACGTGCTGTGGTTCGCGTTCCCGCGCGGTGTCGGGTTCGGCGACGTCCGGCTGTCCGGCTTGCTCGGGCTGGCGCTCGGTTGGCTGGGCTGGGGACAGTTCGTCTCCGGTCTGTACGGCGGGTTCTTCCTCGGTGCCGTGGTCGGGATCGTGCTGATCGCGGCCAAGGTGATGACCCGCAAACAGATGGTCCCGTTCGGGCCGTTCATGCTCGTCGGGGCGCTGGCCGGCGTGCTGCTCGGCGCGCCGTTGGAGCACCTGTACGCCGGATAGATGAGTCCCGGACTCCTCCAGATGGTTGATGTGCGGGGATCGCTCCGCTTCATAGGGTCGAGGTATTCGAACTCTGGGAGGGAATCTCAATGCCAGTCAGTCGTCGTGGTCTGTTGGCCGGAACCGCCGTCGCGGGCGCCGCATTCGCCGTACCGGGGACGGCGAACGCAGCAGCTCCGCCGAGCGTTGGTTCCAGTGACCAGATCCGCCCGAGCGACGCGCGGTACCAGGATCTCGTCCAGCGCGGCCAGAACCGGCGGTTCGTCGGTACGCCGGAGTACGCGCGGGTGATCCGGTCCACCGAGGACGCCGTCGCGGCGGTGCAGGAGGCGGTCCGTAGCGGCAAGCGGATCGCGGTCCGTGGCGGTGGACACTGCTTCGAGGACTTCGTGGACTCCAGCGACATCGAGGTGTTGCTGGACATGTCGACGTACGACGAGGTGACCTGGGATCAGCGGTACCGGGCCTTCTCGATCGGCGCGGGCGCGATCCTCGAAACCGTGTACAAGGAGCTGTTCTACGGCTGGGGCGTGACCGTACCCGGTGGCGGCTGCCTCGGGGTCGGGGTCGGCGGTCACTTCAGCGGCGGCGGGTACGGACCGCTGTCCCGCAAGTACGGCTCGGTCGTCGACCACCTGTACGGCGTGGAGGTCGTGGTCGTCGACGCCCGCGGCCGGGCGCGTTCGGTGGTGGCGACCCGCGACAACGCGCACAGCGACCTCTGGTGGGCGCACACCGGAGGCGGCGGCGGGAACTTCGGCGTCGTCACGCGGTACCTGATGCGGTCGAACGGTACGTCGGGCCGGACGCCCGCCGAATCGTTGCCCAAGGCACCGGCGGCGCTGCGGTCCAGCCTGTTGCTGTACGACTGGTCGAAGACCACCCAGGCCGACTTCACCCGCACGGTGCGGAACTGGTTCACGTTCTTCGAGCAGCACAACACCGCGGACTCGCCGTACGCGACGCTCTACGCGCCGTTCATCCTCACGCACAACAGCGCGGGCCAGTTCCTGCTCTCCACCCAGATCGACGCCGCCGCGCCGAACTCGGCCGAGCTGATGAACGCGTTCAACGCCGCGATGGTGGCCGGCGTACAGAACAAGCCGCAGGTGATCGACACCGGCGTCGGGCCGTTCCTGCACACCACGATGCAGCGGTCGATCGCGGAGACACCGGCGCCGAACCGCGGCAAGTACAAGGCCGGCTATCTGCGCAAGGGCTACTCCGACGAGCAGATCCTCGCGATGTACCGCGGCCTGACCGACGCGGCGTACAAGGGCCCGGGCTCGTCCCTGCTGCTCGTCCCGTACGGCGGCAAGGTCAACACCGTCGCGTCGAACGCGACCGCGTCCGCGCAACGCGACGTGGTCTGCAAGATGGTGCTCGCGGCCGCGTGGGACGCCGCGACCGACGACGCGACGCACCTCGCGTGGCTGCGCAAGGTGTACGGCGAGATCTACCGCGAGACCGGCGGCGTACCGGTGCCGAACGCGATCAACGCCGGCTCGTACATCAACTACCCGGACACCGACCTCGCGGACCCGGCGTACAACAAGTCCGGGGTGCCGTGGCACGACCTGTACTACCTCGGCAACTACCCGCGGCTGCAGCAGATCAAGGCGAAGTGGGACCCGCGCAACACCTTCCACCACAAGCTGTCGATCGAGCCGGCGTAGTCACCAGCCCGGGTAGCGACTGCTCCACGCGGTGTGGGGGCCGTAGTCGCCGTGCAGCCGCTTGCCCTGGGTGAACTCCAGCGCGAAGTCATCGGCCAGCGTGGTGATGACCGAGCGCCCCTCGACGGCGAAGACGAGCTCTGCGGGGAGAGCCGTCTCGCCGTGCAGGGCGCCGAGGATGTTCCCGCAGATCGCGCCGGTGGAGTCGCTGTCACCCGAATGCGTGACGGCCAGCGCCAACGCGTCGAGGACCTGGTCGGGCTCCGGATACGCGAGCGCCGCGAAGACCGCGATCGCGAGTGCTTCCTCGGCGACCCACCCGCCGCCGAGCCGCTCGACCGTGACCGGGCCGGCGGGTGCTGTCGCGGCCAGGTGCCGGGCGAGCGCGAGCGCCGTACTGGTCTCGTCGTGGCCCTCGCGCTGGACCAGAAGGGCAGTCGCGCGGTCGAGGGCGTCGTTCAGGGAGGCGCCCGTACAGAGCTCGTGGACGATCGCGGCGAGAGCGCCGGACGCGAGCTTCCCGCTCGGGTGGCCGTGCGTGTACCCGGCGGCGTCCGCGGCCGAGTCGAACAACCAGTCGACCGGGAACTGGGGGAGCAGCCCGAACGGCGCCACCCGCATGACTCCACCGCACCCCTTCGAGTCGTTCACCGCCAACGCGCCGAACTGGGGGATGCGCGGCTCGCCCTTGCGGGCCTGCGTGAGCGCGGTCAAACACGTGTTGCCCGGTGCGCGCCGCGCGTACAGCCACTGCTCAGCCTGCAGCCAGCCGTCCCGCTCGCCGCTCGGACCGGGCAACGTCTGCGTGTCCAGCCACCGGTCGTACGCGTGCTGCACGACGGCCACCGTGAAACCGGTCCCGCGGTCGCTCCGCACGCTCGCGCGGATCAGCCCCTCGACGGTGAACAACGTCATCTGGGTGTCGTCGGTGATCGTCCCCGGCGGCCAACCGGCCCCGCCGTCGACGTACTCGCGCACCCCGTCCGGGTACTTCCCGACGATCGAGCGACCGTCCTGGAACTCCACCGGTCCACCCAGCGCGTCCCCGATCGCCCCACCCAGCAGGCACCCCCGCACCCGCCCGCGCCACGTCTCCTCCGCCTCACGGTTCACCCTTGGACCCTATCGGGGGTGGTGCCAGCGCTACCCCCAAGACGGGATCTGAGGCCAGTTCGTGCGGAGCCTCCGGCCTCTAGTGTCGTTGGTACAAGGCAACCAGTTCTTCGGAGGAGTTCACGATGACCACCCGATTCCGTCGTACCGCAGGGCGCCTGGCCATGGCGGCCCTCGCCACCACCGCGCTCACGGGCGCCGCGATCGCCGGCGGTCAGGCGGCCAGCGCCAGCACCAGCTGCGCGGACTCTCCGATCATCAAGACCTTCGACATGGTGCTCTCCGTCCGTCACGGGCTGAACACCCAGGAGAGCCAGACCTGCCGCTGAGTCTGAGACCGCTGTCCGTGGGGTGAGCCGGGCGTGGAAGAATCAGCGGCATGCTGCGCTGGCTCACCGCCGGCGAGTCGCACGGACAAGCGCTCGTCGCCGTACTCGAAGGTCTCCCTGCCGGGGTTCAGGTCACCACTGATGACGTGGCCGACGCCCTGGCCCGTCGGCGTCTCGGCTACGGCCGGGGTGCCCGGATGAAGTTCGAGCGGGACGAGGTGACGTTCCTCGGCGGCTTCCGCCACGGGCTCACCCTCGGCAGCCCGGTCGCCGTCCAGGTCGGGAACACCGAGTGGCCGAAGTGGGAGCAGGTGATGAGCGCCGACCCGGTCGACGCCGAGACGCTCGCCGGCCTGGCCCGGAACGCGCCGCTGACCCGTCCGCGCCCCGGTCACGCCGATCTGGCCGGCATGCAGAAGTACGGCTTCGACGAGGCCCGCCCGGTGCTCGAGCGCGCCAGCGCCCGGGAGACCGCGGCCCGGGTCGCGCTCGGCGAGGTCGCCGCCCGCTTCCTTCGCCAGGCGTACGGCGTGACGATCGTCAGCCACGTCGTCGAGCTCGGCACCGTCAAGGCGCCGTACGGCGTGATCCCGGCGTACTCCGACGTCGCGAAGCTGGACGCGGACCCGGTGCGCTGCCTGGACGCCGACGCGAGCAAGCAGATGGTCGCCGAGATCGACGCCGCGCAGAAGGCCGGCGACACCCTCGGTGGCGTTGTTGAGGTCGTCGTCGACGGTCTCCCGCCGGGTCTCGGCAGCTACGTGCACTGGGACCGCCGCCTCGACTCCAAGCTGGCCGGCGCCCTGATGGGGATCCAGGCGATCAAGGGTGTCGAGCTCGGTGACGGCTTCGAGCTGGCCCGGACGCCGGGTTCGCAGGCGCACGACGAGATCGTCGCCGAGGACGGTTCGGTCCGCCGCACCAGCGGTCGCTCGGGCGGAACCGAGGGCGGTATGAGCACCGGCGAGACGCTCCGGGTGCGCGCCGCGATGAAGCCGATCGCGACCGTGCCGCGGGCGCTGCGCACGATCGACACCGCGACCGGCGAGGCCGCGTCCGCGCATCACCAGCGCTCGGACGTCTGCGCCGTACCGGCGGCCGGGATCGTCGCCGAGGCGATGGTCGCGTTGGTGCTGGCCGAGGTCTCGCTGGAGAAGTTCGGCGGCGACTCGGTCCCCGAGACCGCGCGCAACCACCAGTCCTACCTGGCCAACCTGCCGACCACCATCACCCCGCGGGAGTGGGAGTGAGCCCGGTCGTCGTCCTGGTCGGCCCGCCCGGATCGGGTAAGTCCACTGTCGCGGCGGTGCTGTCCGAGCGGCTCGGCGCGCGGCACCGCGACACGGACACCGACATCGAGGCCGAGGCGGGTAAGCCGATCTCGGACATCTTCGTCGACGAGGGCGAGGCGCACTTCCGTAAGCTCGAGCGGTCCGCGATCGCGACCGCACTGCAGGACGACGGCGAGGTGCTGTCGCTCGGCGGCGGCGCGATCCTCGACGCCGGCACCCGCGCCGACCTGGCCGGGCACCACGTGGTCTTCCTGGACGTGAGCCTTGGAGAGGCGGTGAAGCGCGTCGGCCTCGGCGTCGCCCGCCCGCTGCTGCTCGGCAACGTTCGCACCCAGCTGCGGAACCTGATGGAGGCCCGCCGCCCGCTGTACGGCGAAGTCGCCAAGCAGACCGTGCTGACCGACGACAAGACCCCGGAGCAGATCGCCGACGAGATCCTGGAGCACCTCTCGTGACGAGGATTCGCGTCGAGGCGGCCGCGCCGTACGACGTTGTCATCGGCAACAACCTGCTCGGTGAGCTGCCGGCACTGCTCGGTGAGGGCACGCAGCGGGTCGCCGTGATCCACCCGCGGGCGCTCCGCGAGACCGGTGACGCGATCCGCGACGACCTGACCGCGTCCGGTTTCACCGCGCACGCGATCGAGATCCCGGACGCCGAGGACGCGAAGACCGCCGAGGTGCTGGCGTACTGCTGGTCCGTCCTCGGTCAGGCCGGGTTCACTCGCTCGGACGCGATCGTCAGCGTCGGTGGCGGGACAACGACCGACCTCGCCGGGTTCGTCGCGGCGACCTGGCTGCGCGGCGTCAAGGTCGTGCACATCCCGACCACCCTGCTCGGCATGGTCGACGCGGCGGTCGGCGGCAAGACCGGCATCAACACCGCCGAGGGCAAGAACCTGGTCGGCGCGTTCTGGGAGCCGGCCGGTGTGCTCTGCGACCTGGCCGCGCTGGAAAGCCTGCCGAAGAACGACTACGTCAGCGGTCTCGCCGAGGTCGTGAAGTGCGGGTTCATCGCCGACCCGGTGATCCTGGACCTGGTCGAGAAGGATCCGGCCGGCGCCACGAGCCCGTCGTACGGCGCGACCGAGGAACTGATCGCGCGCTCGATCCAGGTGAAGGCCGACACTGTCGGCGCGGACCTGCGCGAACGGACCACGACCGCCGGCGGGCAGATCGGTCGCGAGGCGCTGAATTACGGGCACACCCTCGGCCACGCGATCGAGCGCACCGAGCGGTACAAGTGGCGGCACGGCGCCGCCATCAGCATCGGCATGGTCTTCGTCGCAGAGTTGGCCCGCGCGGCCGGCCGGCTCGACGACCCGACCGCCGACCGGCACCGCGCCGTCCTGGAGTCGCTCGGCCTGCCGGTCAGCTACCGCGCCGACGCCTGGCCGCACCTGCAGGACGCGATGAAGCTCGACAAGAAAACCCGGGCCGACCGCCTCCGCTTCGTCGTCCTCGACGCCCTGGCCAAGCCCACCATCCTCGAAGCGCCCGACCCGAGCCTCCTGGTCGCGGCGTACGGCGAGATCAGTTAGGGTTCTGGAAACGCCTCGGAAAGGGCTTTCCATATGACTGAGCGCAAGCATCGGATCGCGATCGTCGGAACCGGTGGCATCGCAGGCTCGCATGCCCGGGCCGTGACGGCGCTGGCGGAGCGGGCCGAACTGGTCGCCGCCGTCGACGTCGATCTGGACCGGGCCAAGGAGTTCGCCGCCAAGTGGGACATCCCGGCGACGTACTCGAGCCTGACCGACCTGCTCGCGACCGAGCAGCTGGACCTGGTGCACCTGTGCACCCCGCCGAACTCGCACGTGCCGTTGGCCGCCGAGTGTCTCGCGGCGGACGTCGACGTGTACATGGAGAAGCCGCCGACGCTGTCGCTGGACGAGTTCGACAAGCTGCTCGCGGCGGAGGAGAAGTCCAAGGCGCAGGTCGCCTGCGTGTTCCAGCACCGCTTCGGCTCCGGCGCGGTGCGGCTGCGGGAGCTGCTCGCCGACGGTGTGCTCGGCCGGCCGTTGGTTGCCCTGTGCAACACCGTCTGGTATCGCGACGACGCGTACTTCGCGGTGCCGTGGCGTGGCACGTTCGACGTCGAGGGTGGCGGCCCGACGATGGGGCACGGCATCCACCAGTACGACCTGCTGCTCTCGATCCTCGGCCCGTGGGAGAAGGTGACCGCGCTCGCGGCCCGGCAGGCCCGCCCGACGCAGACCGAGGACGTGTCGATGGCGCTCGTGACGTTCGAGAACGGAGCGGTCGCCTCGGTCGTGAACTCGCTGGTGTCCGCCCGCCAGACGTCCCAGCTCCGCTTCGACTGCGAGAACGCGACCGTAGAGCTGGAACACCTGTACGGCTACAAGAACCCCGACTGGACCGTCACGCCGGCGCCCGGGCACGAAGCGGTCGCGGACGCATGGTCGACCGACCTGCCCGACGTGGCGAGCGGCCACACCGCGCAGCTCACCGCGATCCTCGACGCGAAGGAAGCCGGCCAGCCGGTGCCGGTCCCGCTCACCGAGGCGCGCAACACGATCGAGTTGGCCGCCGCGATCTATGCGTCCGCGTTCACCGACAAGCCGATCCGCCGTGGCGAGCTGGCCAACGGATCGGAGTACGCCGCACGCATGGGCGGACCCGGCGCACCCTGGTCAGCGTAGTTCGGCCGGCAGGTCCCGCGTGTGCAGAATGTCGAGCCGGGAGACCGCGCGGGTGAGGACGACGTAGAGGCGGTTGAGGCCGCGGGGCTCGGCGGCGACGATGTCGGCGGGCTCGACGGCGATCACGTGGTCGTATTCGAGGCCCTTCGCCAGGCTCGCCGGTACGACGGTCACGCGGCCGTCGCCGTCCGCGGCGAAGGTCTCGATACCCCCCGCCTTCAGAGCGTCGGCCAAGACCGGACTCTGGTGGTCGGCAGCGATGACGCCGACCGAGCCTTCCAGCGTGAGCGCTTCGCGCACGGCGTCCACACACGCGATGGAGGGGTCCGGAACGTGGGTGATCCGTAGTCTGCCGTCGGAGCGGAACGAGGTGGTCGGCGGGACGTCGACGTCCAGTGCGGTGAGCAGCCGGTTCGCGAGGTCGACCACGGTCGCGGGTACGCGGTACCCGGTGCTCAGGGCAACGATCTCCGCCGTGGGCTTGCCGAGCTGCATGAGTTGCGTCGGCCAGTCGGTGGCGGCCCAGGGCGTGGTGCCCTGGGCGAGGTCGCCGAGCACGGTGATCGAGCCGTGCTCACTGCGCCGGGCGATCGCGCGGCACTGCATGGGGGAGAGGTCCTGCGCCTCGTCGACGATGACATGCCCGTACATCGTTCCGCGGTCGAGCAACGCACTGAGTTCGTCCAGCAGTACGGCGTCCGCGGCCGTCCAGCGCGCGCTCTTCGCCTTCCGCGGTCGCGGCCGGGTGATCGCGCGCTGCTCCTCCGGCGTCAGGATGCCGTCCGCGGCCGGCTGCGGATCGCTCAGCAATTCGGCGAGCGTCTCGTCGGCCTTCACGATCGGCCACACTGCCTCGACATCCGGTTGCACCGCCCGCGCCATCCGCCGCTGCCAGACACCGTTGCAGTTCTGCCCCCGCGCCTCGGCCTGCCGCTGGAGCGCGGCGACGACGCGCGCCACGACCCGCTCGCGCCCGGTCAGGTACGTCGTTGCGTCCGCCTCGGCGTCGCTCACCATCTCGCTGAACTCGTGCTGGTTGACCCGCCACTTGTACGACGCGTCCCGCACTACGACCGCTTGCTCGGGCCTGCCGATCCTGCGGTACACGGCGTTCCGCAGTACCCGCGCCATCTTGACGTCGTGCTTGATCTCGGCGGCTCGTTGGTCGTCGGTCGCGCGGATCTCGCGGTCGAGGAGTTGTTCGATCGTCGTCTGCTCGACATCCACCTCGCCGAGCGTCGGGAGGACCGCGGAGATGTAGTGCAGGAAGGCCCGGTTCGGGCCGAGGACGAGGACGCCGTTGCGTTGCAGCCGGGAGCGGTGCGCGTAGAGGAGGTAGGCGGCCCGGTGCAGGCCGACCGCTGTCTTGCCGGTGCCCGGTGCGCCCTGCACGCAGACCGAGAGGTCGAGGTCGGTCCGGACAAGGGTGTCCTGTTCGGGCTGGATGGTCGCGACGATGTCCCGCATCGGACCGACGCGGGCGCGCTCGATCTCGCGCCGTACGAGATCGCTGGAGACCGGCGTACCGGACCGGAGGAGTTCGTCCTCGAAGCTGGTCAGGGTGTTGGCCGACCAGCCGAAGCGGCGGCGGATCTCGATACCTCGGGGTTCGACGGCGGACGCCTGGTAGGAGGCGGCCGACACCGGTGCGCGCCAGTCGATCACCATCGGCGGCCGGCCGATCGCGTCGGACACGTGCCGCCGGCCCAGGTAGTAGGTCTGGCCGGTGTGCTCGCCGACGGCCACGTTCTCGCGCGCCCCGGCGACCATCCGCCGCAGTGCCTCCCGGCAGTGCACGGCGTACTCGCGCTCGGCGTTCAGGTCTCGCATCGGTCCTCCACAAAGATTAACTCGGTCAATCTTTTGCCTAGGTTAACATGATGTCGTGACCGGACTCCGCGAACGCAAGAAGCAGCAGACGTACGACGCCTTGTCGCAGGCGGCGATCGCACTGTTCCTCGAGCACGGCTTCGACGAGGTGCCGGTGACCGACATCGCAGCGGCCGCCGACGTGTCCAAGCCGACGCTGTTCAAGTACTTCCCGACCAAGGAAGACCTGGTGATGCACCGGATCGCGGACCATCGCCGCGAGGCGGCCCGGGTCGTGCGGGCCGCGTCCGCGCCGCCGGTCGACGCGTTCCGCGAGTACTTCCTGACCGGTCTCGCGGACCGCGAGCCGACCACCGGGCTGAACGACCACCCGCAGGTGATCGCGTACTACCGCCTCGTCTTCACCACGCCGGCGCTCGCGACCCGGCTGCGCGAGTTCATGGACGACGACGAGCACGCGCTGGCCGAGGCGCTCGGGGGTGATCTCGCCGCCGAGCTGCTGTCGGCCCAGTTGCTCTCGACCCAGCGGATCCTCGGCTACCGCAACTGGCTGGCCGTCTCCGCTGGGCAGTCCGCCACCGATCGCTACCCGGTCGCCGTCGACGAGGCCAACGCCGCGTTCGCGCGGGTCCGACCACTAGGGTGAGTGCTGTGACTGAGCGAGTGTTGGTGCTGAACGGCCCGAACCTCGGGCGCCTGGGCTCCCGCGAACCGGAGAAATACGGTACGACGACCTTCGCCGAGCTGGTCGGGGTGTGCGAGAAGACCGGTGCCGAGCTCGGGTTCGCGGTCGAGGTGCGGCAGACCGACGACGAGGCCGAGCTGGTCGGCTGGCTGCACGAGGCGGCCGACGGCCGGATCCCGGTCGTCCTGAACCCGGCCGCGTTCACCCACTACTCCTACGCGCTGCGCGACGCGATCGCCCAGCGGACCGCGCCGCTGATCGAGATCCACCTCACCAACCCGGCGACCCGCGAGGACTTCCGGCACTCCAGCGTCGTCGCCGGAGTGGCGACCGGGACCATCGCCGGTTTCGGTCTCGACTCGTACCGGCTGGCCCTGCGCGCACTCACCACCCTGGACTCGTAACCAATCTGCCCTTTCGGGCATCGAGTAGTTGTCAGTTGGATTCGGCAACGCTCAGGGGAGTGGCAAGGATGACGACGCAGCAGTGCATTCCGATTCCGGTGTGGGTGAAGGCGCTGGATCCGTTGTCGCAGTTCGGGCTGATGTACGCGCTCGGCGAGCGGCCGGAGGTCAGCCTGGTCAGCGATCAGCGCGCTGACCCGTCAGCGGTCGCATTGGTCGCCGTCGACGCGCTGGACGCGGCCGCGGTCCAGGTACTGCGCGCCGCGACGCAGCGAGGCTTTCGCCGGATCGTCGTGATCGGCAGTGCGATCGACGACGACGCGCTGATGTCTGCGGTCGAGTTGGGAGTGTCCGGCGTACTGCGGCGTACTGACGCGACCGCTGATCGGATCGTGCACCTGGTGCAGGCTGCCGCCGCGGGTGACGGCAGTCTGCCGCCGGACCTCCTCGGTCGACTGCTCGGTCAGGCGCCCGCGCCGCGCCGGCTGTCGCCTACCGGTTTGTCCGACCGCGAGACGCAGGTACTGCGTTTGGTGGCCGACGGCAAGGACACGCAGGAGATCGCGCGGGAGCTGTCCTACTCGGAGCGGACGGTCAAGAACGTCCTGCACGACGTGACCAGCCGGCTGCAGTTGCGTAACCGCTCACACGCCGTCGCGTACGCACTCCGCGAAGGCCTGATCTGACGGCTTCACCCAGCTGGTCCGCTTCTGCGGCCGCGATGACCACCGGACCTGTGCGCTGACCAGTGCTGCCAGCACGATGGCACCGCCGATCGCCTGGAGTGCGGTCAGACGCTGATCCAGGACCAGCCACCCGAGTGTGGTGGCGACAACTGGGCTCAACAGTCCGAGGAACGTCACCTCGGTCGGAGCGAGCGCCCGCAGTCCACGGAACCAGAGTGCATAGGCGACGGCGGAGCCGAACAGTGACAAGTACGAGTAACCCAGGACGTTCCGCAGTGTCAGAGCGGGGAGTGCGCCCTCGACGAGGAAGGCGACTGGAAGCAGTACCAGTCCACCGGCGGCCAACTGCCAGCCAGTGGTCGCCAGCAGGGGAGCCGGAGACGTCCAGCGCTTGCTGAGTACGACGCCGAACGCCATCACGACCGCACCGCCGACAGCTGCGAGCACACCCACCGCGTCCAGCTGCGCAGTGGCTCGCAGTACCAGCAGACCGACGCCGAACACGCCTGCCATCGCAGTGAGGACAGTGCGCAGCGACAAGCGCTGGCGGAGCAGACCGGCTGACAGCAGCGCGACTAGTAGTGGCTGGATCGCGCCGACGGTCGCTGCCACGCCACCAGGCAACCGGTAGGCGCCGACGAACAGCAGGGCGTTGAAGGCGCCGATGTTGAGCGTGCCGAGAACGAGCGAGCGCCACCACCAACTGCCGCGCGGCAGCACCCGGGTGATCGCGATCAGCAGCAGACCCGCCGGCAACGCGCGCAGGAGCGCGGCCAGCAACGGACGGTGCGCCGGGAGGAGCTCGGTGGTCACCAGGTAGGTGGTGCCCCAGAGCATCGGCGCGATCGCCGTGACCAGGAGAAGAGTGAACCGTCGATTGCTTAGCACTAAGACAAAGTATCTCAGCGCTAAGCAATACGCAAATCTCTCACCGCTAAGCAATCGGCGGTAGGCTGGGCAGATGGCAGATCACGTCGACCTGGTGCTCGAGCAGTGGCGGGAGCGGCGGCCCGACCTGGACACGTCGCCGATGGGCATCATCGGGCGGATGAGCCGGCTGGGCGCGATGTTCGACGCCGAGCTCCGGCGGAACTTCGGCAAGCACGACCTGGACCGTGCCTCGTTCGACGTACTGGCGACGCTGCGGCGCAGCAACGACGAGCACAGCCTGACCCCGGCCGGGCTGATGCACTCGTCGATGGTCACCTCGGGAGCGATCAGCCAGCGGCTGGACCGGCTTGAGGCGCGGGGTCTGGTGACCCGTGCTCCCAGTGAGACCGACCGGCGTGGCGTCCAGGTGACGCTGACCCAAGAAGGTCTGGACCTGATCGACAAGGTGCTGCCGACGCATGTCGACACCGAGGAGCAGTTGCTCGCCGGTCTCTCGGCGGCCGACCGTGATCGGTTGGCGGGCTTGCTGCGGGCACTGTTGGAGTCACTCGGGGACAAGCGAGACTGAAGCCCTATGGCGGACCTCGGGAACGACTCGGTGCAGACGGGGTCGTTGCGCGCGGCCCTCATCAGGCATCTGGTCACCGAAGGCACGATCCGCGACCAGCGCGTCGCCGCCGCGTTCCAGGCGGTCCCGCGGCACGTGTTCGTCCCGCAGGCTCCACTCGACGTCGCGTACGCCGATGACGTCGTACTGATGAAACGCGACGGGTCCGGTGTGGTGACGAGTTCGGTGTCGCAGCCGAGCATCATCGCGTTGATGCTGGAGCAGGCGGCGATCCAGCCGGGGGACCGGGTGCTGGAGATCGGTTCGGGTGGCTACAACGCCGCACTGATGCGAGAGCTGGCCGGCCCGGGTGGTTCGGTGACCACGGTCGACATCGACCCGGAGGTGACCGAGCGGGCGCGGGCGTTGCTCGACGAGGCCGGGTACGGCGATGTCGCCGTCGTCCGGGCGGACGGGGCGTTCGGTGATCCGGAGCGGGCGCCGTACGACCGGATCGTGGTGACTGTCACCGCGTGGGAGATCGCGAGCGCGTGGCTGCGGCAACTGCGGCCGCGCGGGCGGATCGTCGTACCACTGCGGATGCGGGGGCAGACGCGTTCCGTCGCGTTCGATCGGGTCGGTGACCATCTGGAGAGCCGGTCGACGACGATGTGCGGGTTCGTCAGCATGCAGGGGGCCGGCGCGAACTACGAGCGGCTCGTTCCGCTCGGCGAGCTGGAGTTGACGTTCGACGAGGACCAATCGGATGAGCCGCATCCGAAGGTCGACGTACTGGCGCTGCCGCGACTGCAGACGTGGTCCGGGGTGGAGGTGCATCGTGAGGAGCCGTTGCTCGACCTCTACTTGTGGCTGGCCGGCACCTTGCCCGGGTACTGCGTGATGTCCAGCGGGGAGTGGTCGTGGGTCGCAGCGGTCGCGACCGCGGACAGCCTGGTCTACCTGTCGACGCGGCCCGGACGGGACGACGTACATGTCGAACTGGGGTGCAGTGGACACGGACCAAGAGCGCTGGAGCTGATCGGCCGAATGCTCGACCAAGTGCGGATCTGGGACGCGCGGCACCGGCATGGCCCCGGGCCGTCGTTCCAGGTGCATGCGTGGGCAGATGAGCTTCCGGTGGGCTTTCACATCGCCCGGCGGGACAGCTACATCACTGTCACTTGGGCGGAGTAGCTCCGGGCCGCGCTGAGTTGGCGACCGTCTGCCACAGTTCGTCGATGTCGGACCGGTCGTCGGGCTCGGGCGTGTCGACCCATCCGCTGGCCCAGACGTTCTCGTCCCTGTCGTCGAGGTTGAAGATCGACTCCGCGAACGCGGCCGACCCGACGTACCGTTCCCCGTCCGTGTCCTCGCCGGACTCTTCGGAGTCGTTGGACTGATCGGGAGTCGCGGCCTGTGGTGTCGTGGGCTGCATGAGTCCGCGGGCGTACGCCTGCGCTTGGAGGATCCCCAGCTCGCGTTCCGCGCCGAGCAGGCGGATCGCGCCGACTTCGTTGTTCGCGTTCATCAGCTCGCGCACCCGGGCATCCAGATCCGGCGTCGACGTCGGCAGGTTGTTCTGCTGCGGCCGATGCCCCGGCGGCTGATAAGCCCTCTGGCCATATTGGGCAGGGTTGTACTGCGCCTGCGGCTGGTACATCCCCGCCTGCGGGTACGGCGACAGCGGGCCGGACTGCTGCGGCGCCTGGGCCTGGACCTGTTGTGGCGGGCCGCCCTGGCCGGCGGCCTGGGTGAACTGGCCCTGGAACTGGACCGGCTGGTTGCCGCCCTGCTGCGCCTGGAGCTTCTCGATCAGCGCCTGCATCCGCGGATTCGGCTTGCCGTCGCGCCGGGTGGACTGCTGCCTCGCCTTGGTGATCAGGCTCACCACGATCATCACCACGACGAAGATCACGAACTCCGTCACTGCCGGCCTCCTGGCGCCTCGGTGGACGGTCTAGACGTCCAGCCTAAGGCCCGCAAGGTCTAGGGCAGTGCTGGAATCGGAGGAAACGGGAGTGACCGCTACAATCTCGTGTTACCGCTGATCGATCCCGAAGGGTATACCCGCGTGGCAACGACGAACGACCTCAAGAACGGCATGGTGCTCGACCTGGACGGCCAGCTCTGGTCCGTCGTGTGGTTCCAGCATCACAAGCCGGGCAAGGGCGGCGCCGTCGTCCGGACCAAGCTGAAGAACGTGCTGTCCGGCAAGGTGGTGGACAAGACCTTCAACGCCGATGTGAAGGTCGAGATCGCCACGGTCGACAAGCGTGACATGACCTACCTGTACAACGACGGTACGGCCTACGTGTTCATGGACAAGTCGACCTACGACCAGCTCCAGATCCAGCCCGAGGTCGTCGGCGACGCCTCGCACTTCCTGCTGGAGAACCAGGACGCGATCGTCGCGGTCCACGACGACCTCCCGCTGTACGTCGAGCTGCCGGCCTCGGTCGAGCTCCTCGTCGAATACACCGAGCCGGGCCTGCAGGGCGACCGGTCCAGCGGCGGCACCAAGCCGGCCCGCCTGGAGACCGGGTACGACATCCAGGTGCCGTTGTTCCTGACGACCGGCGAGAAGGTCAAGGTGGACACCCGGACCGGGGACTACCTCGGCCGCGTCACCTCCTGACCGCGCAGTACTAGGAAAGCCGAGACACAGCAGATGTCTGCCCGGAGCAAGGCCCGCAAACGCGCGCTCGACGTACTGTTCGAGTCGGAGGTCAGGGGGCTGCCGGTCGGTGGCACCCTGGCCGACCGGGTGGCCGACAACGACCCGCCGGTGAACGAGTTCACCGTGGCGCTGGTCGAGGGGGTCGCGAAGCACGCCGAGCAGATCGACGACCTGCTGGAGACGCACTCGGTCGGCTGGACGCTGGACCGGATGCCGGCCGTGGACCGGAACATTCTCCGGATCGGTGCCTACGAGCTGCTGTTCGACGACCAGGTCCCGGACGTGGTCGCGGTGAGCGAGGCGGTCGCGCTGGCGCGCGATCTGTCGACGGACGAGTCGCCGACGTTCGTGAACGGCCTGCTGGCCAGACTGCTGCAGTTGAAGCCGACCCTGGGCGTCTGATCTGGGCGTCTGATCTGGGCGTCTGATCTGGGCGCCTGAACGGGCGTCCGAGAGAGCGAGGGGGGCGAGCCCTCTCTGTCTTTCGTTCTTCTGTCCCGGCCCGGTGACCGTCTCGGTACGGTCCCGGGCCGCTGGTGCGTCCCCGTGTCCCGGGCGGGTGGGTGAGGTGGATACCCGCCGCTGGACCTTCAGTCGTACTGCGTTGTGTTCCTGCGTTGTCGTGGTGCTGCTTACCGCTCTGTTCGGTCAGCTGAAGAAGGCGGGCGGCCGCGGGCCAGCTGCTACAAGCCCCGACCGTGCCTTCAGTCAGTCGTCAGCGCCGCATCAGGCGCCGGCGGCCTCGGACGATTCCTCGACCTCGCCCTTCGCCTCCGGGTTCAGTACACCCCAGGAGATGAAGCGCTCGGTCAGTGTCGTCGGCGACTCGTCGTAGATGACCGCGAGCGTCCGCATGTCGTCCTGACGGATCGACAGCACCTTGCCGTTGTAGTCCCCACGCTGAGCCTGGATCGTGGCCGCGTACCGCGTCAGCGGACCGGCCTCGCTCGCGTCGAGGTGTTGCAGAGCCTCCAGGTCGAGAATCAACCGGGGCGGAGCCGCGGCCGCAGCCGCCGCGCTGGCGGACCCAGGAAGCAGTTCACGGATCGGCACGCCGTAGAAATCGGCGAGCTCCGCGAGCTTCTGGACCGTGACGGCTCGATCGCCGCGCTCGTACGAGCCGACGACGACCGCCTTCCAGCGACCCTTGGACTTCTCTTCTACACCATGCAGCGACAGCCCTTGCTGCTGGCGGATGGCACGTAGCTTGCCACCCAGTGTCTTCGCGTATTCGCTAGGCACGCTGGTTCTTCCCTCCGACTAGTTTCGTCATGTCCGGCCCGCCGGAAACGGGCCGGTAGGTGAAACCCCCCTCGATTACACAGAGTAACAATATTCCGGAGTGTAGGCCAGCGTCAAGACGGCGTGTCACTTCCGATACCATGTCAAGCGGTCCGAACGTCCTTTAAAGACCCGTCCCGAGAGGCGGGAAAGGAGGAACGGTAGCGATGAGCCCTGCCCAGAGCGCAGAGCACCCCGAGGTCGCGCAGCCGCCGAAACGCAGCAGCCGCGAGGTCCTCGACGCTTCCGACATATCCCGGGCACTGACCCGGATCGCCCACGAGATCCTCGAGCGGAACCGCGGCGCCGACCCGGTCGTCCTGCTCGGAATCCCGACCCGCGGGGTCCCGCTGGCGCAGCGGGTGTCCGCCCGGATCCAGGCCGTCGAGGGGCAGAGCGTGCCCACAGGGTCACTCGATGTGACCATGTACCGCGACGACATCGGTCTCAAACCACCCCGTGGCCTCGAGCACACCGACATTCCGCCGGACGGCATCGACGGCAAGGTCGTGGTGCTGGTCGACGACGTGCTGTTCTCCGGCCGCACCATCCGCGCGGCGCTCGATGCCCTCGGCGACATCGGCCGCCCGCGGGCCGTGCAGCTCGCGGTCCTGGTCGACCGCGGCCACCGCGAACTGCCGATCCGCGCCGACTACGTGGGCAAGAACCTGCCCACCTCGCTCGTGGAGCGCGTCACCGTGCACCTCGACGAGTTCGACGGCGAGGACGCCGTACTGATCGCGGACAAGAAAGCGATGGGCTGATGAAGCACCTGCTGAGCGCCGGCGACCTGAGTCGCGACGAGGCGCAGCTGATCCTCGACACCGCCGAGGAGATGCGGTCGCTGGCCGACCGCCCGATCAAGAAGCTGCCCGCGCTGCGCGGGCGCACCGTGGTGAACCTGTTCTTCGAGGACTCCACCCGGACCCGGATCTCGTTCGAGGCTGCCGCCAAGCGGCTGTCGGCGGACGTGATCAACTTCTCCGCCAAGGGTTCGAGCGTCAGCAAGGGGGAGAGCCTCAAGGACACCGCGCTGACCCTGCAGGCGATGGGCGCCGACGGCGTCGTCTGCCGGCACGGCTCGTCCGGCGCGCCGCACCTGCTGGCGAAGTCGGGCTGGATGACCGGCTCGGTGGTGAACGCCGGCGACGGCACCCACGAGCACCCGACGCAGGCGCTGCTGGACGCGTTCACGATGCGCCGCCACCTCGGCTCGCTGGAGGGGCGGCGGATCACGATCGTCGGCGACGTCCTGCACTCCCGGGTCGCGCGGTCGAACGTGCTGCTGCTGTCGACGCTCGGCGCCGAGGTCACCGTGGTCGCCCCGCCGACGCTGCTGCCCGTCGACATGACGAACTGGCCGTGCGTCACGTCGTACGACTTCGACGCGGTGCTGCCGAAGAGCGACGCGGTGATGATGCTGCGGGTGCAGCGGGAGCGGATGAACGACGCCTACTTCCCGAGTGCCCGCGAGTACAGCCGGCGCTACGGCCTGGACCGGAACCGGATGGCGCAGCTGCCCGACGAGGCGGTCGTGCTGCACCCGGGCCCGATGAACCGCGGGATGGAGATCAGCGCCGAGGTCGCCGACTCCACCCGCTCGGTGATCGTCGAGCAGGTCACGAACGGCGTGGCGATCCGGATGGCCGTCCTTTATCTGCTGTTGTCAGGAAGTAACGAAGAGGAGCAGAACGCATGACCGCATACCTGATCACCGGCGCGCGCATCGTGGGCGGTGAGGTGGCGGATCTGCTGATCGACAACGGCGAGATCGTTGCTGTCGGCACCAACCTGGACGCACCCGCGGACGCGACCACGATCGATGCCACCGGGCTGGTCGCGCTGCCGGGCCTGGTCGACCTGCACACCCACCTGCGGGAGCCCGGCCGCGAGGACGCCGAGACGGTGTTCACCGGCACCCGGGCCGCGGCCAAGGGCGGTTTCACCGCGGTCTTCGCGATGGCCAACACCGACCCGGTCGCGGACACCGCGGGCGTCGTCGAGCAGGTCTGGCGCCTCGGCCGCGACGCCGGGTACGCCGATGTGTACCCGATCGGCGCGGTCACGGTAGGACGCAAGGGCACGCAGCTCGCCGAGCTCGGCGCGATGGCGGACTCGGCGGCCCGGGTCCGGGTGTTCTCGGACGACGGCGACTGCGTCTGGGACGCCGCGCTGATGCGCCGCGCGCTGGAGTACGTGAAGGCGTTCGACGGCGTGATCGCGCAGCATGCGCAGGAGCCGCGGCTCACCCAGGGCGCGCAGATGAACGAGGGCGCACTGTCCGGCGTCCTCGGCCTGACCGGCTGGCCGAGTGTCGCCGAGGAGGCGATCATCGCTCGCGACATCCTGCTGAACGCGCACGTCGGCTCGAAGCTGCACATCTGCCACCTGTCCACCAAGGGCTCGGTGGAGATTGTCCGCGCCGCCAAGCGCCGCGGTCTCGAGGTGACCGCCGAGGTCACCCCGCACCACCTGCTGCTGACCGAGGACCTGGCCGCCTCCTACAACCCGGTCTACAAGGTGAACCCGCCGCTGCGCACCAAGGCGGACGTCGAGGCGGTCCGCGAGGGCCTGGCCGACGGAACCATCGACATCGTCGCCACCGACCACGCGCCGCACCCGGTCGAGGACAAGGACTGCGAGTGGAGCGCGGCCTCACCCGGTATGACGGGGCTCGAGACGGCGCTGAGCGTCGTACAGCACGCGATGGTGGACACCAACCTGCTCAGCTGGACGGATGTCGCCGACCGGTTGAGCTACCGCCCGGCTGCGATCGGCCAAGCCGCTGATCACGGTCGTCCGCTCGAGGCGGGCGCCCCGGCGAACATCGTGCTGTACGACCCGCGCGTCGAGCAGATCGTCGTACCGGATGCGTCGGTGTCGCTGTCGCGGAACAACCCGTTCGAGGGCATGACGCTGCCGGGCAAGGTCGTCGCGACCTTCCTCCGCGGTACGCCGACCGTCCTGGACGGTGAGCTCACTCGGTGAAGGCCGTTCTGGGCATTCTCGGCACGCTGCTGATCCTGGCGGCGGGCTACTTCGGTATGTACCGGGGCTGGCGCAACCGTCAGTCCCGGCAGGCCGACCTGGCGCCGTTGCCCGCGGTGCCGGAGGACAAGACGCGGGGCACCGAAGGTGTCTACGTCGCTACGACCACGGCCGGCGACTGGATGGACCGGATCGCCGTGCACGAACTGGGCGTCCGCAGCATCGCGGACCTGGCCGTCAGTGCGGACGGCCTGATCTTCCACCGGCAGGGCGCGGCGGATGTCTTCATCCCCGCGGACCAGGTGACCGGCGTCCGGACCGACCGCGGCATCGCCGGCAAGGTGACCGCGGAGAAGTCCGGCCTGGTGGTGGTCACCTGGACCCACGACGGCCACGAGCTCGACACCGGCTTCCGCCCGCGTCGCAAGGCCGACACCGAAGCCCTGACCGCATCCATCTCGACCTTGATCGGAGCACAATGAGCCAGCCGGCCCTGCAAGCGCTGCTGGTCCTCGAGGACGGCCGGGCGTTCGCCGGTACGTCGTACGGGGCGACCGGCGAGACCTTCGGCGAGGCGGTGTTCACCACCGGGATGACCGGCTACCAGGAGACACTGACCGACCCGTCGTACCACCGGCAGATCGTCACCCAGACCGCGCCGCACATCGGTAACACCGGGATCAACGACGAGGACGACGAGTCGCAGAAGATCTGGGTCTCCGGGTACGTCGTCCGCGACCCCGCCCGGGTGCCGTCGAACTGGCGCGCGAAGCGCTCGCTCGACGACCAGCTGAAGGCGCAGAACATCGTCGGTATCTCGGGGATCGACACCCGCGCCCTGACCCGCCACCTGCGCGAGCGCGGTGCGATGCGGGCCGGCATCTCCACCGAGATCCTGGACCCGGCGGAGCTGCTGAAGAAGGTGCTCGAGCAGCCACCGATGGTCGGTGCCGACCTCGCCAGCGAGGTGACGACCTTCGAGCCGTACGTCGTGCCCGCCGTGGGCGAGAAGCGGTTCACCGTCGTCGCGCTGGACCTCGGGATCAAGGCGATGACGCCGCAGCGGATGTCCGAGCGCGGTATCGAGGTGCACGTGCTGCCGGCCACCGCGACGCTCGAGGAAGTCCTCGCGGTGAACCCGGACGGCATCTTCATGAGCAACGGCCCCGGCGACCCGGAGACCACCGAGCACCCGACCACGCTGCTCAAGCAACTGCTCGAGCAGAACAAGCCGTACTTCGGGATCTGCTTCGGCAACCAGGTCTTCGGCCGGGCCCTCGGACTCGGCACGTTCAAGCTCAAGTACGGGCACCGCGGCATCAACCAGCCGGTGCTCGACCGGGCCACCGGCAAGGTCGAGATCACCGCGCAGAACCACGGGTTCGCCGTGGACGCGCCGATCGATCAGACCGTCGAGACGCCGTACGGGACCGCCGAGGTGTCGCACGTCTCGCTCAACGACAACGTCGTCGAAGGACTCAAGCTCACCGGTCGCGACGGCCGGGTGCTCGCGTTCTCTGTGCAGTACCACCCTGAAGCGGCGGCGGGTCCCCACGACTCGGCGTACCTGTTCGACCGCTTCGTAGAACTGATGGAGGGGCGGGCCTGATGCCACGTCGTACAGACATCGAGTCGGTGCTGGTGATCGGCTCCGGCCCGATCGTGATCGGTCAGGCCTGCGAGTTCGACTACTCCGGCACCCAGGCCTGCCGGGTGCTCCGGGAGGAGGGGTTCCGGGTCGTCCTGGTGAACTCCAACCCGGCCACGATCATGACCGACCCGGAGTTCGCCGACGCCACGTACGTCGAGCCGATCACCCCGGAGTACGTCGAGAAGGTGATCGAGAAGGAGCGCCCGAACGCGCTGCTCGCGACGCTCGGCGGGCAGACCGCGCTGAACGCGGCGATCGCGCTGCACGACAACGGCGTACTGGAGAAGTACGGCGTCGAGCTGATCGGCGCGTCGGTCGACGCGATCCAGCGCGGCGAGAACCGGGAGTCGTTCAAGCACATCGTCGAGAAGCTGGGCGCCGAGGTCGCGCGCTCGCGCATCTGCCACACCATCGACGACGTGATGGGCGCGGCGGCCGCGCTCGGCTACCCGCTGGTCGTCCGGCCGTCGTTCACGATGGGCGGCGTCGGCAGCGGCATGGCGTACGACGAGGCGGACCTGCGCCGCATCGCCGGCGCCGGCCTGCACGCGAGTCCGACCACCGAGGTACTGATCGAGGAGTCGATCCTCGGGTGGAAGGAGTACGAGCTGGAGGTGATGCGCGACAAGGCCGACAACGTCGTGATCATCTGCTCGATCGAGAACGTCGACCCGATGGGCGTGCACACCGGTGACTCGGTCACGGTCGCGCCGGCGATGACGCTGACCGACCGCGAGTACCAGGTGATGCGGGACCTCGCGATCGGCATCATCCGCGAGGTCGGCGTCGACACCGGCGGCTGCAACATCCAGTTCGCGGTGAACCCGGCGGACGGCCGGCTGATCGTGATCGAGATGAACCCGCGGGTGTCGCGGTCCTCGGCGCTGGCGTCGAAGGCGACCGGCTTCCCGATCGCGAAGATCGCCGCGAAGGTCGCGATCGGCTACACCCTGGACGAGATCCCGAACGACATCACCCGGCAGACGCCGGCCAGCTTCGAGCCGGTGCTGGACTACGTCGTGGTGAAGGTGCCGCGGTTCGCGTTCGAGAAGTTCCCGGCCGCGGACGCCACGCTGACCACGCACATGAAGAGTGTCGGCGAGGCGATGGCGATCGGCCGCAACTACACCGAGGCGTTGCAGAAGGCGCTGCGCTCGCTGGAGAAGCCGGAGGCCCGGTTCTCCTGGGCCGGTCAGCCGGCCAGCGAGCTGGAGCCGTTGCTGGAGACGATCAAGACGCCGCAGGACGGCCGGCTGCGGATCGTCATGGACGCGATCCGGGCCGGGGCGACGCCGGAGCAGATCTTCGATGCGACGAAGATCGACCCGTGGTTCGTGGACCAGCTGTACCTGATCCACGAGACCGCGCTGCAGGTCGCGGCCGCGCCGCGGCTGACGCCCGAGGTGATCAAGCTCGCCAAGCGGCACGGGTTCTCCGACCTGCAGCTGGCCGAGATCCGTGGGCTCACCGAGGACGTGGTCCGCGGTGTCCGGCAGGCGCTCGGGATCCGGCCGGTCTACAAGACGGTCGACACCTGCGCGGCCGAGTTCAAGGCCGAGACGCCGTACCACTACTCGTCGTACGACGAGGAGTCCGAGGTCGCGCCGCGCACCGAGCCCGCCGTACTGATCCTCGGCTCGGGGCCGAACCGGATCGGGCAGGGCATCGAGTTCGACTACTCCTGCGTGCATGCGTCGATGGCGCTCCGCGAAGCCGGCTATTGCACGATCATGGTGAACTGCAACCCGGAGACGGTCTCGACCGACTACGACACCTCCGACCGGCTGTACTTCGAGCCGCTCACCTGCGAGGACGTGCTCGAGATCGTGTACGCCGAGATGCAGGCGGGCCCGGTGGCCGGCGTGATCGTCCAGCTCGGCGGCCAGACGCCGCTCGGTCTGGCGCAGCGGCTCGCGGATGCCGGCGTACCGATCGTCGGGACGTCGCCGGAGGCGATCCACCTGGCCGAGGAGCGGGGTGCGTTCGGCAAGGTGCTCGCGGACGCGCAGCTGCCGGCGCCGAAGCACGGTACGGCGCTGTCGGCCGAGGCCGCGCACGCGGTCGCGGAGGAGATCGGGTTCCCGGTGCTCGTCCGGCCGTCGTACGTGCTGGGCGGTCGCGGGATGGAGATCGTCTACAGCTCCGCCGAGCTGACCGCGGCGCTCGACCGGCTGAGCGCCGGCTCGGGCTCGTGGGAGCACCCGGTGCTGATCGACCGGTTCCTCGACGACGCGGTCGAGATCGACGTCGACGGGCTGTACGACGGCAACGAACTGTTCCTCGGTGGCGTGATGGAGCACATCGAGGAGGCGGGCGTGCACTCGGGCGACTCGTCCTGCGCGCTGCCGCCGATCACGCTCGGGAACGCGGACATCGAGAACATTCGCCGGTCGACCGAGGCGATCGCCCGCGGTGTCGGCGTACGCGGTCTGCTGAACGTGCAGTACGCGCTGGCCGGCGACGTGCTGTACGTGCTGGAGGCGAACCCGCGGGCGTCCCGGACGGTGCCGTTCGTGTCCAAGGCGACCGCGACGCCGCTGGCCAAGGCCGCGGCCCGGGTGATGCTCGGCGCGACCATCGCCGACCTGCGCGGCGAGGGCATGCTGCCGGCCGAGGGCGACGGCGGCACGCTGCCGCCGACCACGCCGATCGCGGTGAAGGAAGCCGTGATGCCGTTCAACCGGTTCCGGACGATCGACGGCTCGTCGGTCGACACGGTGCTCGGGCCGGAGATGAAGTCCACCGGCGAGGTGATGGGTATCGACGACACCTTCGGGACGGCGTTCGCGAAGTCGCAGGCGGGGGCGTCGCAGCCGCTGCCGGGTGACGGCAAGGTGTTCGTGTCGGTCGCGAACCGGGACAAGCGGCACATGATCTTCCCGGTCAAGCGGCTCGCGGACCTCGGCTTCCAGATCTACGCGACCGAGGGCACCGCGGACGTCCTGCGGCGCAACGGCGTCGAGGCGGTCACGGTTCGCAAGAGCAGCCAGGGTCCCGGCCCGAACGGTGAGCCGACGATCGTCCAGATGGTCCAGGACGGTGAGCTGAACCTGATCGTCAACACCCCGATCGGGATCACCCAGGGCGGTTCGCCGCGGCTCGACGGGTACGAGATCCGGAGTGCGGCGGTGGCGCGGAACATCCCGTGTATCACCACCGTGCAGGGGCTCGCGGCCGCGGTCCAGGGCATCGAGTCGCAGCGGTCTGGCGACATCGGGGTCCGGTCGCTCCAGGACTGGGTGCCGAGGATCCACGGTGCCTGACCGATCTGTACCGGCTCGGTCCGGGGCGCGGCGGTCGGCGTACGAGCGGGTCGTCCGGCCGGTGCTGTACCGGTTGGGTCGCGGTGACGCGGAGGTCGCGCACGAGCAGACGCTGAACGGGATGGGCCTGCTCGGGCGCGTCCCGGGCGCTGCCGCGCTCGGTTCCAAGGTGTTCGGAGCGGCCGCGGAGGTGTCCGTCTTCGGGATCAGGTTCCCGTCGAGGGTTGGGCTCGCGGCGGGCATGGACAAGAACGGGATCGCCCTGCGCGCCTGGCCGGCGATCGGGTTCGGCTTCGTCGAGGTCGGCACCGTCACGGCCCATCCGCAACCCGGGAACGAGAAGCCGCGGCTGTTCCGCCTCGTCGACCACGAGGCCGTCATCAACCGGATGGGCTTCAACAACCTCGGCAGCGAGGCGCTGGCCGCGCGACTGGCGGCGTACGGCGATCTCGGGTACCCGCTCGGAATCTCGATCGGGAAGTCGAAGGTGACGCCGCTCGAGGAGGCGGTCGAGGACTACGTGACCTCGCTCCGCCGCCTCTACCGGTACGGCGACTACTTCGCGGTCAACGTGTCGTCGCCGAACACGCCCGGACTGCGTGCTCTGCAGGACGCCGGGCACCTGCGCGAACTGCTGACGGCGCTGCACACCGAGGCCGCTTCGCTGAGCCTGACCGGGCTGGCGCCGAAACCGATCCTGGTCAAGATCGCGCCGGACCTGACCACGTCCGCGATCGACGAACTGCTCCAGGTCTGCACCGATGTCGGCGTCGCCGGGATCATCGCCACCAACACCACGATCGGCCGCCCCGGCGTCGAGTCGCACCCGCTGGCCGCCGAGGCCGGTGGTCTGTCCGGGCGCCCGCTGACCGAGACCTCGGCCAAGGTCGTCGCCCACATCCACAACGAGACGCAAGGAGCGCTGCCGATCATCGGGGTCGGCGGCATCCTCGAACCCTCCGACGCCACCCGCCTGTTCGACGCGGGCGCGAGCCTCGTCCAGGTGTACACCGGGCTGATCTACCGGGGACCCGGCCTGATCCGCCAGATCAACAGGAGCTTGCCATGAGCAACAACAAACCGTTCGGCGCCCGGCTGCGCGCGGCCATGGACACCCGTGGTCCGCTGTGTGTCGGCATCGACCCGCACGCGCACCTGCTGGACGCCTGGGGCCTCCCGGACACCCCGGAGGGCCTGGCGTCGTTCACGTACGGCGTCGTCGACGCGCTCGCCGACCGGGTCGCGGTGTTCAAGCCGCAGTCCGCGTTCTTCGAGCGCTTCGGGTCGGCCGGGATCGCGGTCCTCGAGCAGGCCACGGTCCGGCTCCGCGAGGCCGGCGCGCTGGTGATCATCGACGCGAAGCGCGGCGACATCGGCACCACGATGGCCGGCTACGCGTCGGCGTACCTCGCGGAGAAGGGGCCGCTGGCGTGTGACGCGCTGACGGTCAGCCCGTACCTCGGGTTCGGCTCGCTACAGCCGGCCATCGACGAGGCCCGCGAGTCCGGCGCCGGTCTGTTCGTACTCGCCCTCACCTCGAACCCCGAGGGCCCGCAGTTCCAGTCGGCGCGCACCGCGGACGGAGCCACCGTCGGCGGGGCCGTGCTGGACGGACTGCGTGAGCTGAACGCGGACAGCGACGACCTCGGCTCGTTCGGCGCGGTGGTTGGTGCGACCATCAACCCGACCACGGAGAACCTCGACATCAACGGCCCCCTCCTCGCACCCGGCCTCGGCGCCCAGGGCGGTACCGCCGAGGGCCTCACGAAGATCTTCGGTTCCGCGGTACGCAACGTCGTACCGGCCAGCTCCCGAGAGATCCTCGGCGCCGGCCCCGACGCAACCGCCCTCCAAGCCGCCGCCACCCGCGCCAACGACGCCTACCGAACAGTCCTCGGCTACTGAGTATCGGCATCTCGACAGGAGGTGTCCGGCTTCACCGGCCGTGGTCACGCTCAGCGGCGCGGCCAATCGCATCAGATGAGCCGACACCTCCTGTCGAGATGCCGTCAGGTCGCAGACTGGTAGAGCGTGGTCAGTAGCTCCACGGCTGCTTGGGTTGCCGGGTGCGGGTCCTCGCGGTGCCAGATGAGGTGTACGTCGATTGGTGGTGCATCGCGCACCGGGCGATAGGTGACGCCGTCGCGGCGGTACTGCGTTGTGGTCGCCTGTGCGGTCATTCCGACGCACCGGCCGGACGCGATGGCCGCCAGCCAGTCGTCGACGTCTTGCGTGTACTCGATGGGCGGTCGCGCGTTCTCCGGCCACAGGTCGACCGTGGTGCTTCCGGTACGGCGGTCGATGACGAGCGTCCGTTCGCGCAGTTGATCGAGCGTCACCGACCGTTTGCGAGTCAGCGGGTCGTCGGCGGGCAGAGCGCAGTACCGCTGCTCCTCGGTCAGGAGGACGTGGGCGAAGCGGCGTAGGTCCAGGTGACTGCGGACGACCGCGAGATCGCAGAGGCCCTCGGCGAGGCCGCCGGTCGTCGTGTTGGTGCGAATCAGTTGGAGCTCGACGCCAGGATGGTCGGCCGCCCACCGGCGCTGGAACTCGCGCGTGTGGCTGCCGAACGCCGACCACGCATGGCCGACTCGCAGGCGGGTGTGACCGCTGGTCGCCTCGGTGATCAGCTCATCGAGTTCGGCGAGGATGTGCCGAGCCCGGGCCAGCACCCGGACGCCGGCGGTGGTCGGGGTGAGGGAACGGCTGGTGCGGTGCAGCAGCCGGACGCCGAGCTCACGCTCCAGGGCGAGCAGGTTCCGGGAGACCGCGGCCTGCGAGATGCCGAGCTCGATGGCGGCGTCGGTGAACGTGCCGGAGTCCACGATCTCGACGAGACACCGCAGCTGCCGGATATCCATGACTCCAGCGTATAGATCCGCCGATCGATGCATTTTGCGAATCTCATCGCCGCACCGACTCTCGTGATCGTGAGGCGAAATCGGTTGGTCGGTGTGGCGATGATGCTCGGGAGCGGGTTCTCGACACAGATCGGCGCGTCCGTGGCGGCGCTGGCGTTCCCGGTGATCGGTCCGGCGGGCGTGGTGGCGATCCGGCAGTGGGTGGCGGCGATCGTGCTGCTCGCGGTCGGACGGCCGCGACTGCGGTCGATCACGGCCCGGCAGTGGCGGCCGGTGGTGGGTCTGGCGGCCGTGTTCGCGGTGATGAACCTGTCGCTGTACACGGCCATCGACCGGGTCGGGCTCGGGCTCGGCGTGACGCTGGAGTTCCTCGGTCCGTTGGCCGTCGCGTTGCTCGGATCGCGGCGGGTGCTCGACCTGGTGTGTGCGCTGGTGGCGGCGCCCGCGGTGCTGCTGCTGATGCGGCCGCAGGCGACGACGGACTACCTCGGGATCGGGCTGGGGCTGCTCGCCGCGGCGTGCTGGGCGTTCTACATCCTGCTGAACCGCGTCGTCGGCCGAGAGTTGCCGGGCGCAACGGGTTCGGCCGCGGCGGCCGGGTTGTCCGGGCTGGCGTACGTGCCGATCGGTGCGGTCGTGCTCTGGCATCATCCGCCGACGGTGGCCGCGGCGTCGTACGCGCTGGTGGCCGGGGTGATGTCGTCCGCGGTGCCGTTCCTCGTTGATCTGTTGACGTTGCGGCGGGTGCCGGCGCAGTTCTTCGGGGTGTTCATGAGCGTCAACCCGGTGCTGGCGGCAATGGTCGGGCTGGTGGTGCTGCACCAACGACCGGCGGTTGTCGACTGGGTCGCGATCCTGGTGATCGTTGCGGCGAACGCTGTGGCGGTCTCGTTCGGGCGCGACGCGGCAGATCACAACCCGGTTCCAGTCGACTCGTGCGATGTTCTTCACGGCGCGCCGGAACTCGCGATGACCCCGGCGTTCGGAAAGGTGTCCGCGGACGGGAAGTAACGGTCTTCTCGCGCGACACAGTAAGGAACACGATGCGGAAGCTCGCAGCCCTCGCGGCCGTTGTGACGATGAGTGTTGGCACCCTGACGGCCTGCTCGGGCGGCAACTACTGCGACAGCCTGAAAGGCTACGTCGACTCGGCGAAGGGCGTCGACATCAAGGACTCCGACCAGGTCGGCAAGATGCTGGACTCGATGAAGAAGGTGTCGAAGTCCGCGCCGGACGACCTGAAGGACGACTGGAAGGCCGTCATCGACTACGCGGAGAAGGCCCAGGACGCCAAAGGCGACACGACCAAGCTGCTGGAACTCGCGAAGTCTGACGGCCCCAAGATCCAGACCTCCATGGAGGCGATCACCAAGCAGGCCAAGGACACCTGCAAGATGGACCTCCCGGGCGCCGGCAACAACTGATCCCGGACTGTGGGACGGCGCTGCGCGCGCCGTCCCACAGCCATCACGGGGTGGAGATCGAAGCGCGCAAGCCGGACGAGGTCAGTCCGGCGTCGATGAAGATCATCCCGGTCGTCTCGTCCGGGTCGTACTTCCGGTCACCGTCCTTGTCCTCCCAGGTGGCTCCGGACACTGTCCCGCGGGCGTCGACGGTGCCGTTGCTGTTCGTCCGGTAGACAGGTCCACCGGAGTCACCGGGCCGGACCGCCTTCGCGTCGGTGTAGATCCATGAGTTGTACAGCGGTGCCCCGTGCATCAGGATCGTCCCGCTGCCGCCTCGGGACGTTCTTCCGTAGAACGCGATGGCCTGCCCCTCCGCGTTGACGGTAGCGGTGCTAACGATCCGCTCTTCGACCGCGCTGGCAGACAGTCGAACCCAGATGCTCGCATTGAACGACGTGCCGGCCAACGGCGTCAGCAGCGTCACGTCGAGCGTCCCGGTCCCGTCCTGAGTGCGCTTGCCGAGCCATCTGCCGTTGTTGGACCAGTCGTTGTACGGGTCGGACGAGGTCGGCGCGACGCAATGCTTCGCCGTGCTCCCGAGCACTGCGCCGCCCCAGGTCCGCCAGGTGAAGCCTTCCGTGCAGCCCGAGGAAGCGCTGCCGCTGTTCCAGCCATCGATCCAGTTCCCACCGGTCCAGCCCCCTCTGTCGTCGGCAGGTGACCCTGCCATGTCGGCGACACCGCCAAGGCTGACGGTCACGAACGGTTTGAAGGCGGCCGGTACACGGTCGTAGATCTCGTCGACGTGATCGCTGACGAGCACCACCAGGCTGTGGTCGCCCGGATGGATGAACGCGATGTCCCCGGCGTAGTCGCCCGCCCAGGCCGAACTCGTTCGCGACAGTTCGCGGACCTTGTCCGCCGCGGTCGGGATGTCGAACGAATGCCTCGCGATCGCGTTCCGGCGGATCGGCTCCGGACTTTTCGCGTCGGCGTCGGTCACGCCGATTACTGCTACTACCGTCGACAGTGTTGCCATGACACCGGCCAGAGCTGCTGCACGCAGACGTGTCACCGGTCACCACCCCTTTGCCTCACGCATCGGGCGACGATCGGTTGTGTTCGCCCTGATGGTCGAAATGGTTCAGGGGCCGGTTCCGGTGGGCAAGCGGTTGCTCACAGATTGCATCTTGCTGCAGGTGCCCGTCCCACCCGCACTCGCGCCTCGTTTCGCTGGGCTGCGGAACGTATTCGTTTCGGATGGGTTGGTGACTCCCGGTAGCGTCGGCGGGACACGACCTCCCGACCCCCGAGGATGAAGCCGTGAAGCGTTCTCTCGCCCTTGTTGCCACCCTGGCCGCCGGAGCCGGTGTGCTGACCGCCTGTACCGACGAGCAGGCCTACTGTGTGGACCTCGCCAAGTACGCCACCAAGGCCGTCGACGTCGACCCGCAGAAGCCGGTCGACTACGTGAAGATCCTGGACGACGCGAAGAAGCTCCAGGAGTCCGCGCCGAAGGACGTGAAGGACGACTGGGGCGTCGTCGTGAGCTTCGCTGAGAAGGCGCAGAAGGCCGGTTCGGACCGGGTCGAGCTGGCCAAGCTGAGCAAGGAGACGGGCGCCGTGATGACGGCGTACAAGAACATCTCCAGCCAGGCGAAGGACAGCTGCAAGGTCGACCTCCCGGCGCTGAACTGATCAACTGATCGTTCCAAACGCGGTGTTGCCGCGCGACTCCCTGTACCGCGCCCCGGCCGCGGGCTGAACCCGTGTTAGGTTCCCATGCGAAGCCATACAACGGGACAGGTGAAACGGTGCCACTTCCTACTTTGACCCCGGAGCAGCGTGCGGCCGCTCTGGACAAGGCCGCGGCGGCGCGGCGTGAACGAGCCGAGATCAAGAACCGGATCCGGCATTCGGGAGCGTCTCCGACGGAGGTGCTCCACGAGGGGCAGACCAACGAGGTCATCGGCAAGATGCGGGTGAGCCAGCTGCTGCAGTGCATCCCGGGCGTCGGCAAGGTCCGCGCCCAGCAGATCATGGAGCGGGCGGGGATCTCGGAGACGCGGCGGGTGCGCGGCCTCGGCTCGAACCAGATCGCCGCGCTCGAGCGCGAATTCGCTGAGTGAAGCTGAGTGATCCAGGGTGAGCCAGACCGAAACACTGCCCGGTTCGTTGGACACTGGTGTGACGATGACCACGCACCCAGGTGAGACCCCGGCCCATTTGACCGTGCTGGCCGGGCCGACGGCGGTGGGCAAGGGGACCGTCGCGGCCGACATCCGCGAGCGGTTCCCGGACGTCTGGATCTCGGTCTCGGCGACCACCCGCAAGCCCCGGCCGAACGAGGTGCACGGTGTGCACTACCTGTTCGTGTCCGACGCGGAATTCGACCGGATGATCGCCGACGGCGAGCTGCTCGAGTGGGCCGTCGTGCACAAGGCGGCCCGCTACGGCACGCCGAAGCAACCGGTGCTCGACAAGCTCGCCGCGGGTCGGCCGGCGCTGCTGGAGATCGACCTGCAGGGCGCTCGCCAGGTCCGCGACACGATGCCGGAGGCGCAGTTCGTCTTCCTGGCCCCGCCGAGCTGGGACGAGCTGGTACGCCGCCTGGTCGGTCGCGGCACCGAGACGCAGGAGGAGCGCGAACGCCGGCTCGAGACCGCGGTGCTCGAGCTCGCGGCCGAGAAGGAGTTCGACGTGACGATCGTGAACGCCTCGGTTCGGGAGGCCGCCGATCAGTTGGTAAAGTTGATTCGATCACCCTCCATCTCTGGAAAGAGCTGAACTTGTCTGGCAACCAGCCCGTCGCCATCGGCATCACCTCTCCGCCGATCGACGACCTGCTCACCCACACCGACTCCAAGTACAAGCTGGTGCTGTACTCGGCCAAGCGGGCGCGGCAGATCAACGCCTACTACTCGCAGCTCGGCGAGGGCCTGCTGGAGTACGTCGGACCGCTGGTCGAGACGCACGTCCAGGAGAAGCCGCTGTCGATCGCGATGCGCGAGATCAACGACGGCGTGCTGACCTGCACCGACATCGACCCCGAGGCCGAGGCGGAAGCCGCGGCGGCGGAGAAGTCCGAGTAAGACCCCGCTGACGACCGGGAACGGAGTCGACGCAGATGTCCGCAACCGGTGAAACCCCCGGTGTCCCCAGCGACCCGGGGGCTGTCGTGGTGCCTTCGCACGACGCACACAAGCCGAAGGTCGTGCTCGGGGTCGGCGGCGGCATCGCGGCGTACAAGGTCTGTGACCTGCTGCGGCGGCTGACCGAGTCGGGGCACAGTGTGCGGGTGGTGCCGACCGAGGCTGCGCTGGAGTTCGTCGGCGCGGCGACCTGGGCCGCGCTGTCTGGGCAGCCGGTGACGGCCGACCCGTTCGACAACGTCGAAGAGGTGCCGCACGTCCGGATCGGCAAGGCGGCCGAGCTGGTCGTCGTCGCCCCCGCGACCGCGAACCTGATCGCCAAGGCCGCGCACGGCCTGGCCGACGACCTGCTGACGAACACGCTGCTCACCGCGCGCTGCCCGATCCTCTTCGCGGCCGCGATGCACACCGAGATGTGGGAACACCCGGCGACGCAGGCGAACGTGGAGACCCTGCGCTCCCGCGGGATCACGGTCCTGGAGCCCGCCGTCGGGCGGCTGACCGGCGCCGACACCGGCCGCGGCCGGCTGCCGGAGCCGTCGGAGATCTTCGCGATCAGCCAGCTAATGCTCGCCGACGAGGCGGCCCGCGCGGCCGGTCAGTCGGTCGCCGATCTGACCGGCAAGCACGTCCTGATCAGCGCCGGCGGCACCCGGGAGCACCTCGACCCGGTCCGGTACCTCGGCAACTCGTCGTCCGGAAAGCAGGGGTACGCACTCGCCCGGATCGCCGCCGCCCGCGGCGCCAAGGTGACGCTGGTCGCGGCCAACTCCGAGCTGCCCGACCCGGCCGGCGTCCAGGTCGTCCCGGTGACCAGCACCCGCGATCTGTACGACGAGATCACCGGGCGCGCGGGTGACGCCGACGCGATCGTGATGGCGGCGGCCCCGGCCGACTTCCGCCCGGCCGACGTCGCCGAGCACAAGATCAAGAAGACCGCCGACGGCTCCGTGCCCGCGGTCAGCCTGGTGCAGAACCCGGACATCCTGCAGACGGTCGCGCACGACCGTGCCCGCGCCGGTCAGGTGATCGTCGGCTTCGCCGCGGAGACCGGCGACGCCGACCACACCGTCCTCGAGCTCGGCCGCGCCAAGCTCGAACGCAAGGGCTGCGACCTGCTCGTCGTCAACGACGTCTCCGGCGGCAAGGTCTTCGGCAGCGACGTCAACGAAGCCGTCATCCTCGACCGCACCGGCAGCGCCCTCCCGGTCCCGTCCGGCAGCAAGGACGCCCTCGCCGGCGTCATCTGGAACCTGGTCGCCACCCACTGGTCGTAAGAGCTAGTGTCCTGAGTCCCACCTGAGGGGGAGTGGGGCTCGCATGGTGATGCTGGTGATGCCGTAGGTGAAGCCGAGATGCTCGTTGAGGCTGCGCATTGCGTCGTTGCCGCGTTGGGTCCAGGTGTAGATCTCGGTGATTCCGTTCTCGGCGGCCCACGCCATGCTGGTGCGTTTGAGGGTGGCGGCGACCGACTTGCCGCGCCACTCCCGGCGTACGGCGGTGTAGGCGACCTCCGCGCGCTCCGGGCGATCGGAATCGAGCATCAACCCTGCGACGCCGATCACGTCCTCACCGGCGACGGCCACGAACATCGCGGCCGGATCGTTGATCCACTCGGTCTCCCACTCGGTGATGGAAACCTTCAGCGCGGTCGGATCCATGTCCGGGATCGTCGGCAGCGCGACCTGGTGATAGGCCGCGGCCCACAGTTCCGGGCGTTCGGCGACCGAGACGATCGTGTACTCCGTCGGCGCCGCCGGCTGAGGTTCGTCGCCGATCTTCCGCAGCTGTTCGACCTCCCGGTTCGTTTCCACGAAGCCGTACCGCTCGGCGAAGAGCCGGGACTCCGCGTCGTCGACGCTGGCGCCCGCGACGTCGTACCCCTGGGCAACGGCATGGTCGGCGAGCACCCGGAGCAGACCCGAGCCAACGCCGCGTCGGCGGAAGTCCGGGTGGACGCGCGCCGTCAGCTTCGCCCGCTCGCCGTCGCCCGAGCGGTCCGCCAGTCCGCTGCCGACCACCTCGCCGTCGAGCTCCGCGAGCAGCATCAGCCGGCCGGGGCGGTCGAGGTCACGCAGTTCGGCGACTGACGGGCAGCGCTCGTACGGCAGCACCGCGATCCGCACCGCGCGCCAGGCTTCGTAGTCGGCGTCGGTGATCGCGGTCCGGATGGTCGTCATGACGTCAGCTTGCCTCACCTTGCCGCGAGGGGCTCCGCATTTTTGCCGCTGCGGGCTGAGGACAGAACCTGACCGCTTCTTTTCATAGGGTCAGGGTATGGAGATCACCTGGGACGCCGTGGTCGCGCGGCGCATGCGGCGGCACTTTCTGAGCGAGTCGGCCGAGAGCGCGGTGGACGTCGTACGGGCGATGTGTGGGGCGCATGCGCAGATCGCGGCGGCGGGGGAGGTGTCGGTGGCGTTGCGGGTCGACGGGGCGACGCGGGCGACCGTTCAGCAGGACGAGGGGCTGGTGAAGACGTTCGGGCCGCGCGGGACCGTGCATCTGCTGCCGCTCGACGACCTCCCGATGTGGACCGGGGCGTTGTCCGCGCTTCCGCCGGCGTCGCAGCAACCGCCGCCGATCCGGATGACCCCGGACGAGGTCGACCAGGTGATCGTCGCGATCGGCGAGGCGCTCGCGCACGACGACCTGACCGTCGACGAGCTGTCCGAGGAAGTGGTACGTCGTACCGGGCCGTGGGCGCACGAACCGACGCTGCCCGCGTTCCAGGGCGAGTGGTCGCGATGGCGGCAGGCGATCTCGGTCGCGGCGCACGCCGGTGTCCTCTGTCACGGGCCGATGCGCGGGCGGCTCACGACGTACTCGAACCCGCATCGGCTGCGGCCGTTCGACCCGATGCCCGCCGAGAAGGCACTCACCGAACTGCTGCACCGCTACCTGTACTCGTACGGTCCCGCGACGCCGCAGCAGTTCGCCCGCTGGCTCAAGACCACGCCGACGCAGGTCAAGCCGTACTTCGACGGCCTGCCGCAGGTCGTGCTCAACGGCGAGATCGCGTACGTCGCACCCGGCGACGAGGACTTCCCCGACGAGCGCGCGAGCGGCGTGCGGCTGCTGCCGTACTTCGACGCGTACGGCGTCGGCAGCTTCCCGCGTGAACTGCTGTTCCCCGGCCGGGCCTTCGAGCGCGCGACCGCCCGCGGTCAGGCCGGCAACTACCCGCTGCTGCTCGTCGACGGTGTCGTGGCGGGGGTCTGGCACCAGAAGAAGGCCGGCAAGAAACTGCAGGTCACCGTCGAGGCCCTGACCCCGCTCGACCGGCGCCGCCGCGCCCTCCTGGACGCAGAGGTGGACCGGCTGGGAGCGATCCTCGGTGGTACGCCGTCGCTCACACTCGGCGACGTGGCGGTCGGCCCGCACGCGTGAAATACTGCGCCTGTCCAGAATATGGATGAAGGTCTCGTATTCCGGATGATTTCGGAGCGTCGCCGGGCCTTCGGGTGAGACTGCTGGCATACTTCCCAAGATGCATCGCCAACCGCCGGTGCATGGGGGGATCGCGCGGCCGTGCCAACGCGTAGCCGGGCGGCACAAGAGGAATTCGAGGGAGAACTGTGGCGAGGCGCCTTTTCACGTCCGAGTCCGTGACCGAAGGTCACCCGGACAAGATCGCTGACCAGATCAGCGACTCCATCCTCGACGCGTTGCTGGCCGAGGACCCGAAGAGCCGGGTCGCGGTCGAGACCCTGATCACCACGGGTCTGGTCGTCGTCGCGGGTGAGGTCACCACGACGGCCTACGTCGATATCCCGGGGATCGTGCGGTCGCGCATCCTCGAGATCGGCTACGACTCGTCGCTGAAGGGCTTCGACGGTGCGTCCTGTGGGGTGCAGGTCGCCATCGGGAGCCAGTCGCCGGACATCGCACAGGGTGTCGACACGGCGTACGAGACGCGGTCGGCCGCGTCCCAGGACGCTCTGGACCTGCAGGGGGCGGGTGACCAGGGCCTGATGTTCGGCTACGCGTCGAACGAGACGCCGGAGCTGATGCCGCTGCCGATCACGATCGCGCACCGGCTGTCCGAGCGGCTCGCCGAGGTGCGCAAGAACGGCACCCTGGCGTACCTGCGCCCGGACGGCAAGACCCAGGTCACGGTCGAGTACGACGGTGACAAGGCGGTCCGGATCGACACCGTGGTGGTGTCCAGCCAGCACGCGGCGGACATCAACCTGGACTCGATGCTGACGCCGGACATCAAGAAGCACGTCGTCGACCCGGTGCTCGAGCAGTTCGACATCGACTCGACCGACTACAAGCTGCTGGTGAACCCGACCGGCCGGTTCGAGATCGGCGGCCCGATGGGCGACGCCGGCCTGACCGGGCGGAAGATCATCATCGACACGTACGGCGGCATGGCGCGGCACGGTGGTGGCGCGTTCTCCGGCAAGGACCCGTCGAAGGTGGACCGCTCGGCGGCGTACGCGATGCGCTGGGTGGCGAAGAACATCGTCGCGGCCGGGCTCGCGGACCGGGTGGAGTGCCAGGTCGCGTACGCGATCGGCAAGGCCGCGCCGGTCGGTTTCTACGTCGACACGTTCGGTACCGAGAAGGTCGAGGTCGGCAAGATCGCCGACGCCGTCCGCGAGGTCTTCGATCTGCGCCCGGCCGCGATCATCCGCGACCTCGAGCTGCTCCGGCCGATCTACGCCCAGACCGCCAAGAACGGCCACTTCGGCCGCACCGGCGAGGACTTCACCTGGGAGCGCACCGACCGCGTCGAGGCCCTGAAAGCAGCGGTCAACAAGTAGGGCATGTCTCCCGGTCCCCCGCCTACTGCGCGGCACTCGGCACGGCACCTCGCCGCGCTGGGGGCAAAGGCCCCCCGGGACCCACAACACGGCGGCGCCCCCCGGGGGGTTTAAAAAAAAAACAACCCCCCCGCCCGGGACACAACCACGG